>JAEYTW010000279.1 GCA_023433835.1 Pseudomonadota bacterium
GCTCGGCACCACCCCGGCGGCGCTGGGCGGCCGCGACTTCGCCGGCGTGCCCGACGACCCCGCGCTGTTCGCCGCCATCCGTGCCGCGGGTTACGCCGCGCCCGACCGCGAGGTGCAGATCGGCGCCCGCGCCTATCTGCTCGACATCCACGCCACGGCGGCCGGTGCCGTCGTCGTGCTGCATGCGCCGACCCGGCTGGGCCGGCATCTCTCGGCCCTCGGCGCCGGCGGATTCGAGGCGCTGCTCGGCCGCGACGACGGCTTTCGCCGGCTGCTCGACCAGGCCCGGCGGCTGGCCCGGGTCGACGCCCCGCTGCTGATCCGCGGCGAGACCGGTACCGGCAAGGAACTGGTCGCCCGCGCCTGCCACGAAGCCTCGGGCAGGCGTCCGGCGGCATTCCTGGCGCTGAACTGCGCCGCACTGCCCGAGAGCCTGGCGGAAAGCGAGCTGTTCGGCTACGCCCCCGGCGCCTTCTCCGGGGCCGATCGCGGCGGCAAGCCCGGGCTGCTCGAACTGGCCGACCGCGGCACCGTCTTCCTGGACGAGATCGGCGAGATGTCGCCCTATCTGCAAGCCAAGCTTTTGCGTTTTCTGGAGGATGGCTCGTTCCGCCGCGTCGGCGGGCGGCAGGAGATCCGGGTCGACGTGCGCATCGTCTCGGCCACCCATCGCGACCTCGAGGCGATGGTGGCGGACGGCCGCTTCCGCGAAGACCTGCTCTACCGCCTGAACGTGCTGGGGCTGACCCTGCCGCCGCTGCGCCGCCGGCCGGCCGACATCGCGCTGCTCGCCCGCCACTTCGTCGAACGCGCGGCGACCCAGGTCGGGCGGCGGGTGCCGGTGCTGACCGAGGACGCGCTTGCCGCCTTGGCTGCCCATCCCTGGCCCGGCAACATCCGGCAGCTGCGCAACCTCTTGTTCCGCGCCGTCACCCTGCTGGAAGGCGACCGGATCGCCGCCGGCGACCTCGATCTGGCGCCGCCCCCGACACCGCCGGCGGCGGCCGGCGACGACGGTCCGGCCGATTGGGCCAGCGCGATGGCTGCAGCCGAGCGGGCATTGCTGGCCGATCTTTACCCGCGCTTTCCGTCGAGCCGGAAACTCGCGCGCCGCCTCGGCCTGTCGCACACCCAGGTCGCGGTCAAGCTGAAGGCCTATCGCATCGGGCGCTGAGCGTCGGCCACCGCGTCGTCGACGCTGTAGCTCGAGCGCGCGACCAGATCGTCGGCCCCGGCGCGGACCAGCAGGTCGCGCACATGGTCGTGCACGCGGGCAAGCCACAGCGTGCCGCCGGCGCGCTCAACCAGCCCGGCGAAGTCGAGCAGCGCGTCGAGCGCCGTGGCATCGAGGTCGGCCGTTTCCTCGAGGCTGAGGATGATCGCGCCCGAGACCACCCCCCGCGCGGCGATGCTGGCCAGCACCCGTTCGGCATTGGCAAAGAACAGCGGCGCCGCCGGGCGCCAGATCGTGACATCGGCCGGCGCGGTCGCCTCGGGATGCCGGCCGAGGTCGACATAGTCGCGGCTGGCGCCGAGCCGGCCGAGGCGCGGCACGCGGGGGCTGGCGAAGCGGCGCAGCAGCACCACGATCGACAGCACGATGGCAAGCAGCATGCCGTTCAGCGTGCCGAGCGCGATGACGCCCGCCGCCGCGGCCAGCGCGACATACTGGTCGCGGCCAAGGCGGAACAGGCGGACCAGCGGCCCGGGCGCCAGCGCATGGGTCAGCGCGGCGATCACCACGGCGGCCAGCACCGGATGCGGCAGGCGGCCGATCAGCGGGCCGCAGAAGACGATCAGCACGGCGAGGCCCGCGGCCGACACGGCCGCCGCCATCCGCGTCGTGGCCCCCGCCGCCTCGTTCGCGGCGCCGGCCGAGAACCCGGCCCCGACCGGCATGCCGTTGATCGCGGCCGCGGCCAGGTTCGACCAGCCCAGCGCCCGCAATTCCCGGTCGGGATCGACGGTATCGCCATGGGCCAAGGCCAGGCCGCGCATCGTGCCCCAGCTTTCGGCGAACAGCATCAGGCAGAGCGGCGGGACGAGCTGGGCCAGGGTCGACCAGGCCTCGCGGTCGAGCGGCGGCAGGCCAGGCCAGCTGGGGGCAAAGTCGATCGTCCCGATCAGGGCGACGCCGTGGGCCGGCAGGTCCACCGCAAAGGACAGCGCGATACCGGCGATCAGGGTCAGGAAGGCGCCGGGCAGGCGGGGAAAGCGGCGGAAGGCCAGCAGCATGGCCAGCGCCGCCATGCCGACGGCAACCGAGGGCAGATGCCAGCGGGGCAGGCCGGCGGCAAGGCCGGCGATGGTGTCGAACAGATGGTGTGCCGATACCTCGATGCCGACCAGTGCCGGCATCTGCCGGACGATGATGGTCAGCGCCAGGCCGAAGGTGAAACCGCGCAGCACCGGCCGCGACACGAAGCTGGCGAGACCGCCCAGGCGGAACAGCCCGGCGGCGAGGAACGCGATCCCGACCAGCGCCACGACGACGGTGGCGAAGGCCGCCTTGTGACCGTCGGGCAGGGCGGCGAGCGAGGCGGCGAGGATCGCGGCCGAGGACGAGGTGGGCGCGACCACGGCAAAGCGGCTGCGCCCGGCAATGGCATAGACCAGGGCGCCGGCCACGGCGGCCAGCACCGCGCGGTTGGCCGCCAGCCCGGCGATGCCGGCATAGGCCACCGCCTCGGGCAGCAGGATGCCCGCGACGCTGAGACCCGCCAGCAGGTCGGCGCGGCGTCCGCCGCTCAAGCGGCCTCGGTCAGCCAGCCGGCCTCGCGCACCGCCGGCAGGTAGGTGCGGCTGACCGGCACTTCCAGCCCGTTGGTCAGGGTCAGGGTGACCCGGCCGTTGCGGCGCTGATGCCCGGCGATGGCGGCCCGCGCCACCCAGAACGAGCGATGGACCTGCAGGCCGTTACAGGCCCCGAGTTCGGCCAGCGCATCGCCGAAGCGGCAGAGCACGAGATCGGAACCGACGGCGGTATGGATGCGCAGGTAGTGATCCTCCATCTCCAGCGCCAGGAGGCTTTGGCCGAGCCGCGCCGGCACCCGGCGCAGGAAGGGGATCGGGGCCTCGACCGCCGCTGGCGCCGGCGCCTCGGGCAAGGCGTCGGGCACCGGCGTGGCGGGGGCCGCAGCCCGGTCGCGGGCGATCAGGTAGGAGAAGGCGGTCGAGATCCCCACGGTCAGGGGGAGATTGTAGAGCGCCAGCAGCCAGACCGGCGGCATATGGCCGATATTCCAGGGCCGGAACCAGGCTTCCAGCCAGGGAATCTCGTAGGAGATGACCACGGTGCCGATCGACGAGGCGACCACCGCCCGCAGCCACAGGGGGCGCGAGGCCGGCAGGATCCAGCCTTCCAGCAGGCGGCCGAGCGTGACGATCTGCGCCCATCCGCCGATCGTGGCGATCAGCCAGTAGGCGTAGCGGGCCGGGTGACCGAGGTCGTAGAATGTGCCGAACGGCCCGATCGAGCCGAAGACGAGGCCGAGCATCACGGCCGCGCCGAACTGTACGCCCGGGCGCCAGAAGAAGCTGGAACGCCCGGCTCGGGCGATATCGCTGGTCGCGGTCATCGTCGTCAGGGGTAGCATTTCGCGGAACCGCGGCCAAGCTGCCGCGGTTGCCACTTTACCTGCTGCCGGCCCGGCGCAACATAGGCGAGATGATGCAGGCAAAACCCTATCACCATACCCGTCGCGGCTTCCGCAACCCTGCCGGCAGCCCGATCCGCCAGGTCGATCGCCTCGACTATGTCCGTTTCCTGTGGCGGCTGGTCCGCGCCGGCAACCGCCAGGTCATCGTGCCCGAGGACCACGCCCTCGATCCCGCCGGCACGATGGCCGGCCTCGACGCCCACGGCACGCAGGACAGCCTGACCTGGCTCGGCCATGCCGCCTTCCTGATCCGCCTGGGCGGCCGGACCATCCTGGTCGACCCCTTCCTCGGCGAAACCGCCGGGCCGCGGGGCGGGCTGGGCCGCCGGCGCTACGTGCCGTCGGCGATCCTGCCGGAGAAGCTGCCGCGGATCGACCTGATGCTGATCTCGCACAACCATTACGACCATCTCTGCGCCGATACGCTGCGCCGGCTGCCGCAGCGCGAGCAGACCACGGCGATCGTGCCGCTGGGGCTGGGCCGTTTCCTGCGCAAGCGCGGCTTCATCCACACCCGCGAGCTCGACTGGGGCGAGAGCCACGACGCCGAGGGCATCACCATCACCTGCCTGCCCGCGGTCCACTGGTCGAAGCGCGGTGCGTTCGATCGCAACCGCACGCTGTGGGCGTCTTTCGCCATCCAGGTGGGCGGCCTGAAGATCTGGTTTGCCGGCGATACCGGCTATGGCCCGGTGTTCCGCGAGATCGGCCGCGATCACGGCCCGTTCGACTATGCGCTGGTGCCGATCGGCGCCTATGCGCCGCGCGAACTGATGAAGGCCCATCACGCCGATCCGGACGAGGCGGTGGCGATCGGCCGCGACATCGGCGCCAAGCGCCTGGTCGCCATGCACTGGGGCACGATGATCCTGACCGACGAACCGCCGTTCGAACCGCCCGACCGCTTCCGGGCCGCCGCGACCGCCGCCGGCTATCCCCCGGAGGATGCCTGGGTGATGAAGGTCGGCGAGACCCGGGCGCTGGGCCGCTGGCCGTCGAACGAATAGGCGGCTATTCGCCCTGCTGCAGGATCAGCCCGCGCCGGCGCGCCAGTTCGAAGCAGTGGATGAAGGCGAGGAAGCCCAAGCCCAGATAGAGCAGGTCGAGCGCCAGCCCGCGGACCATCAGCCCGATGTCGACGTGATGGCCGATCAGCACCGCCCGCATGCCTTCGAAGGCATAGGCCGGCGGCATCGCCCAGGCGATCGGCTGCAGCCAGCCCGGCAGCACGGCGACCGGGTAGTAGACCGCCGCCAGCGGCATGACCGCGAACATCACGCCCCAGGCGAGGTTCTCGGCCCCGGCCCCCCAGCGCAGGATCAGGCCGGACACGGCCAGCCCGATGGCCCAGCCGAACATGATCAGCGTGAAGAAGAACCCGACCAGCGCCAGGCCGAGCGAATAGACCGAGAAGCCGAAGAACCAGATCGCCAGCAGCGAGGCCGGTACCACGCCGATCAGCGTGCGGATCAGGCTCATCGCGATCATCGCCAGCCCCATCTCGGACGGGCGCAGCGGGCTGACGAACAGATTGGCGAGGTTGCGCGACCAGACATCCTCGAGAAAGCAGAGAGCGAGGCCGAGCTGGCCGCGGAACAGCACGTCCCAGAGCAGCACGGCGGCGAGCAGGATGCCGAAGGCCCCGGCGATCAGCCCGGACTGCTCGCGCAGATAGAGGCTCATGAAGCCCCAGACCACCATCTGCACGGTCGGCCAGTAGGCGATGTCGAGCAGCCGCGGGATCGAGCCCTTCAGCACGTACCAGTAGCGCCCCATCAGCGCCGCGACCCGGCCCGGGCTGACGCCGGTCACGAGACGGCCTCCGCGGCATGGCCCCGGTTGCGGGCGATGTCGAGGAACACCTCCTCGAGGTTGCTGCGGCCGTAGGAGGCGATCAGCGCGGCCGGCGCGCCGCGGTCGACGATGCGGCCCTGCTTCATCATCAGGGCCTGGTCGGCCAGCCGCTCGACCTCGGCCATGTTGTGCGAGGCGAGCAGGATCGTGGCGCCCCGCCCCTTGCGATAGCCCTCGAGCAGGCTGCGCACCCAGTCGCCGGTATCGGGATCGAGGCTGGCCGTCGGCTCGTCGAGCAGCAGGACGTCGGGCTCGTTGATCAAGGCCTTGGCCAGCGCCACCCGCGTCTTCTGCCCGGCGGAAAGCTTGCCGGCCGGACGGTCGAGCACGCCGTCGAGCTCGAGCGTGTCGGCCAGCGCCTGGATGCGGGTCTTCAGGTCGCGCACGCCATAGAGGCCGCCGAAGACCTTGAGGTTCTCGCGCACGGTCAGCCGGTGCGGCAGGTCGACATAGGGCGAGGAGAAATTCATCCGGCCGAGCACCCGGGCGCGATGGCGCGCCATGTCGTGGCCCAGCACCCGGACGCTGCCCGAGGTCGGGACCAGCAGGCCAAGCATCATCGCGATCGTCGTGGTCTTGCCCGCCCCGTTGCCGCCGAGCAGCGCGGTGACCGAGCCGCGCGGCACGGTGAAGGAAATGCCGTCGACGGCATTCACCTGATCATAGCGTTTGACGAGATCGGCAACGACGATGGCGGGGGACTCTGACGACATCCCGCCAATCTAGGGCGCGGGCGATTCGGTGACCAGGGCCGTCAGCAGCGGATGTCGTGGCGAGGCAAACGGATCGACGATGGTCAGACCGCGCCAGGTGAAGCCATCCTGCATGTCCTCCGACAACACCAGCCGACAGCCGGCTTCGGCGGCAACGCTCAGAATCACCGCGTCCCAGAAACCGAAGCGGTGATCGACCGCCAAATCCCCCGCGGCCAGCAAAGCTCCCGACGACGTATCGGCGACCGTAAACGTCCGCTGCCAATCGAGAATGGCTTGCCTGGCCTCAACCGCCGGCCGCCGCGCCTTGCGGACAAGGACGTGAAACAATTCGCCCAATACCTGAACAGGAATAACGATGCCGGGGCGCGGCAATCTACTGATCAGATCCCGAGCGGCCTCGGCCCGGCCGGGATCGTTGACGCCCTCGGCATAGGCGAGGACGTTCGTGTCGATCGCGACCTTCATCAATCGTCGTAGAGTTCATCGCGGGACCAGGCGCCGATGGTGACCACCGGAGTCTTTGCAAGACGAGCCATCAGGACCGCCTTCGCAGCCTCACCGACGTCATCGTCCTGGCCGACAGGCACGATGCGAGCGACGGGCTTGCCGTGGCTGGTCACCACGTAGCTGTGCCCGTCACGCACACGCCGCAACAGCGTCGAGAATTTCCTGTTGGCGTCTGCCGCCGATACGGCCTCATCCATGGCCCATCCCTAAAGTAGTGATATTGACTACAATAGATCTCGCTGAGCCTTGTGGCAACGGGCCTTACTTCGCGAAGATCATCGACTTGTCGGCGAAAGCCTTGAACTCGAGCGCGTTGCCGCAGGGATCGAGGAAGAACATCGTGTATTGCTCGCCGACCTCGCCCTTGAAGCGGACATAGGGCTCGATGATGAACCTGGTGCCGACGGCGCGCAGCTTGTCGGCCAGCGCCTGCCACTGGTCGATCTCCAGGATCACGCCGAAATGCCGG
Organism: Pseudomonadota bacterium; assembly: GCA_023433835.1. GTDB lineage: Bacteria > Pseudomonadota > Alphaproteobacteria > Ferrovibrionales > Ferrovibrionaceae > JAFKFH01. The sequence goes on from JAEYTW010000279.1 coordinate 7,206, forward strand.
ACCGGCACCTGTTCGCCGTCGACGCCCGAGGTCGACTTGTGGCCGACCTCGTCGGGCGCGAGATGGGCGACGATCTGGTGGCCGTAGAAATCGAAATCGACCCATTCCGGGGCCGAGCGGCCTTCGGGGCAGCCGAGCAGGTCGCCGTAGAACGACCGGGCGACGGCGATGTCGTTGACGGGGAAGGCGAGATGGAACGGCTGCATGGCTTGATCCTGACTGGAGAAAATCACTTTGCTGCACCGCAATGTACTGGCGGATCGTCAAGCCACAAGCGATATTGTCTCGCCAAGAATTGAGAAAAACTCAAGATGACGGATGCCCCGCTGCCCTCGCTGAACGGTCTGCGCGCCTTTGCCGTCGCTGCCCGCACCGGCAGCCTCGCGCGTGCCGCCGAGACCCTGGGCGTCACCCCCGGCGCGGTCAGCCGGCTGATCCGCCAGCTGGAGGCCGATCTGGGCATCGGCCTCTATCGCCGCACCGCCCGCGGCATCGCGCTTACCGAGGCGGGCGCGGCCTATGCCGTGCCGCTGGCCGATGCCTTCGACCGCATCGGCGCGGCGACCCGGCTGGTGCGCCGGCGGCGCGAGCAGCGCCTGGCCCTGAGCCTGATGCCGACCTTCGCCATGCGCTGGCTGATGCCGCGGCTGCATCGGTTCCAGGCTGCCCATCCCGGGATCACGGCCGAGGTGACGGTGTCGGAGCGCCCGGTCGATTTCGCCGCGGAACCGGTCGACCTGGCGGTGCGGCTGGGGCTGGGCAACTGGCCCGGCGCCGCGGCCGAACGGCTGATGGGGGAGACCGTCGCGCTGGTGGCAAGCCCGGGCCTGCTC
>JAEYTW010000354.1 GCA_023433835.1 Pseudomonadota bacterium
GGTCTACAATGCGCTGGCCGAAACGGGGGCGACCGCTGCGGAAACCGTCGTCATCGGCGACACCACCTACGACATGGCGATGGCCCGCAATGCCGGCGTCGCCGCCGTCGGCGTATCCTGGGGGTATCACGCCCCCGATAGCTTGCTCGCGGCGGGTGCGGCCGCCATGATCGACGACATCGCCGACTTGCCGAAGGCCCTGGCTGGGCTGCTGATCCGATCCGAGCCATAAAACGAACAAATTCAAGAGCTTGGCTACGGGCGTTCAACTCGGAGGATGACATGCGCCTCGGACTGACCCTCAAGATCGTCGCCGGTGTCGTGGTGGTGGTTGCCGCCGGCGTCGGCATCTTCATCGCCACCTTCGACGTCGAGCGCTACAAGCCGCAGCTGATCGCCGCGGCAAAGGATGCGACCGGCCGCGACCTGACCATCGAGGGCAAGCTATCGCTGAGCCTGTTCCCGAAGCTGGCGGTCACTGCCGACAAGGTCACCTTCGCCAACGCCCCCTGGGGCAGCCGCCCGGCGATGGCGACGGTCGGGTCGTTCGCCGTCGAGGTCGAGGGCGCCAAGCTGCTGTTCGACCGCCAGCTGATCATCGACCGGCTGGCGCTGAAGGATGTCGACCTGCTGCTCGAGACCTCGGCCGACGGCAAGGCGAACTGGAATTTCGAGAAGCCCGCCGCCGCGCCGGCGCAAGGCCAGGCGCCGGCACCGGCCCAGACCGCCGGGCCGGGCGGCGAACGGGTGGTGCCCCGGATCGGGGCGCTGAGCCTGGAGAAGGTCCGGCTGACCTACCGCAACGGCGCCACCGGCCAACTGCGCGAGGCCAACGTCATCCTGCTCGACATGACCCAGGCGTCGGGCGAGCAACTGGCGGTCAAGCTGAATGCCGAGATCAACGGCGGACCGGTCGAACTGGCCGGCACGCTCGGCCGGTTCGATGATCTGCTGAACGGCAGGCCCTGGCCGCTCGACGTCAAGGGTAAGGCGGCCGGCGCGACCATCGCCCTGGCCGGTACCGTCGCCGACCCGACGACCGCCCCGACGCTGGATCTCAAGATCGCGGCCGAAGGCGGCAATCTCGCCGATCTCGGCGCGCTGACCGGCGCCAAGCTGCCGGCGACGCCGCCCTACAGGCTGGCAGGCGCGATCAGCGGCGATCCGGCCAAGGAGCTCAAGCTGGCCGGCGTCACTGTCGGCTTGGGCAAGGCGCAGGCTACCGTCGACGGCACCGTCGGCAATCTCTCGGGCAGCGTCGCGGTGAACCTGAAGGTGACCGCGCAGAGCCCCGATCCGTCGGAGCTGTCGACGCTGGCCCGTTTCGAGCTGCCAAAGAAGCCGTCGGCGGTGCAGATCCTGGTGTCCGGCACGCCGTCGAGCGAGATCCGCCTGGCTCAGGGAACGTCGGCCACGATCGGCGGCGTGCGCGCTGCCACCGAAGGCACGATCGCCAATCTGCAGAAGGTGCCGACCCTGAACCTGAAGGTCGCGGCCGAAGGCGGCGACCTGGCCGAACTGGGCGACCTGGCCGGTCTCCAGCTCGCCAAGGGCCAGCCCTACAAGCTCTTCGCCGCGGTGACCGGCGCACCGGCCAGCCAGATCAAGCTGACCGGGATCAGCGCGACCCTCGGCCCCAACCAGTTGGCGGGGGATGTGGGGGTGGCCCTGAACGGGGCGCGGCCGAAGATCGAGGCCAAGCTGACCTCGCCGCTGGTCGACGTCGACCAACTGATGGCCACCGCGGGCCTCGGCGATGCGTCGCCGGCCAAGGCGGCCGGAAACGCTGCGCCGACGCCGGCGCCGGTCGCGCCGGCCAAGCCGCCCACGGCCGACGGCCACGCCATCCCGAACGATCCGCTGCCGCTCGATGCGCTGACTCTGTTCGACGGCGATATCGCCCTGACCACGCCGAAATTCGTCAACGGCATGCTGCAGCTGGCCAACCTCAACGCCCGCGCGGTGTTGAACGACGGCCAGCTGGCGCTGAAACCCTTCACCGCCCAGCTCGACGGCAGCCCGTTCAACCTCGACCTCAGCCTCAACGCCAAGACCGGGGCGATGACGGCCAAGGGCGACGGCAAAGGCTTCATGCTCGGCGACATGCTGAAGAAATATGGCGTGACCGAGAAGCTGAAGGGCGCCAAGACCGATCTGGCCTTCGACCTGACTGGCGCCGGCAAGACGACGCGCTCGCTCGCCGCGTCGCTGAACGGCCAGGTCACGATCAATGCCGGCGAGGGCACCATCGCCGGCAGCTATGGCGACATCCTCGGCGATGTCCTCGCCACCGCCCTGCGGCTGCAGGATTCGCGCGGGGCGCAGACCCATCTCTACTGCGCCGTCACCCGCCTCGACCTGCGCCAGGGCGTCGCCACCGCCCGCGTCATGACGGTCGATACCGGCCGGCTGACGGTCGACGGCAAGGGCGACATCAATCTCGGTACCGAGGCGCTGGCCCTGACCCTCGATCCGATCCAGGTGCCGCTGCCGATCCTGGTGCGCGGCACGCTGCTGCACCCGACCTACGCGCCCGATCCGCAGGGCCTGGCCAAGCTCGGCCTCGGCGCGGCACTGGGGGCGGCCACCGGCGGCACCGCCGGGCTGCTGGCCGGGGTGCTGGGTCAGGCCCAGCTGCCGACCGGCACGCAAGGCGGGGCCTGCGCCAAGGCAGTGGCCGCGATCGGCGGCAAGCCGGTGCCCGCTGCGGCGCAAGCCCAGCCGCAGCAGCCGGCCCAGCAGCAGCAACCCCAACAACAGCAACAGCAGCAGCGCAATCCGGTCGAGAACCTGCTGCAGGGCCTTGGAGGCGTATTGCGTCGATGAGCACGGCGGCATCGCGACGTTTCTACAAGTCTGTCTCGGTCCGGCCCGAGGGCGAAGGTTTCGCCGTCTTCCTCGACGAGCGGGCGCTGAAGACTCCCGCCAAGCGGCCGCTGGTGCTGCCGACCGAGGCGCTGGCCCAGGCGGTCGCCGAGGAGTGGGGCGGGCAGGGTGACCAGATCAAGCCCCTGACCATGCCGCTCACCCGGCTGGCCTATACCGCGCTGGACCGGCTGGCCGAGGATCCGTCGAAGGCGATCGACGAGGCCGCGGCCTATGCCGGCACCGACCTCGTCTGCTATCGCGCCAGCCATCCGCTGATGCTGGTCCGCCGGCAGGAGGAGGGGTGGCAGCCGCTGCTCGACTGGCTGTCGCGCCGCTACGACGTGGCGCTGGTCGTCACCTCGGGCGTCATGGCCGTGCGCCAGTCGGACGAGGCGATGGCCCGGCTGAAGGCCGTGGTCGCCGCGCGCGATCCGCTGCGGCTGGCCGCGCTGCACGCGCTGACCACCGCCTCGGGCTCGCTGGTCATCGCGCTGGCGGTGGCGGAAGGCGAGATCGATGCGGCCAGGGCTTTCGACCTCGCCCATATCGATGAAACCGTGCAGGCCGAGCAATGGGGCGAGGATGCCGAGGCCGCCGCGGCGCGCGATGCGGTGCGCCAGGATATTGCGGCCTCCGGCCGGTTCCTCGCCCTGCTCGACTGACTAAAGCTATTGGCAAGTGCCCGGCGGTCGTCGCAACATCGGGGCGGACGGGATAGAGGGTGCTGTTTACCGATGCGTGCGGTGTCGTTGCTGATTTCGGGCAGGGTGCAGGGCGTGGGATACCGCTGGTGGACGGTATCGACCGCGCGTCGCCTGCGTTTGACGGGCTGGGTCCGCAACCTGCGCGACGGCCGGGTCGAGGCGCTGGCCTATGGCCCGGCGGACAAGGTCACCAGCCTGATCAATGCCTGCCACCACGGTCCCGATGCCGCGCTGGTCGAGGCGGTCGCCGTCGAGGAGGTCGCGGTGCCGACCGATCTCGTCGGCTTCGAGCAGCGCCCCACCGCCTGAAAAATCTTATCCCACCCCCTTGAATCACGGCTTCGGCGTCATTAGTTGATCCCCAACCCGTGGTCCGGGCCCCTCTGGCGAGCGCTGCCGGCGCCTTCGCGATGTCGGACCTTTTCGACATCCATTGCCGGCCCGAGGGGAAGTTCCCGTGACGTCGCTCGTCCCGTTTCTTGACGCGTTTCTGTTTGCCGACTGGCTGGGCAAGCCCGCCTGGATGTGGCTGGCCTTCCTGACGCTGGTGGCCGCCTTGCTGGCCTTCGACCTCGGCATCCTCCATCGCAAGCAGCGCGAGATCGGCGTGCGCGAAAGCCTCGTGCTGTCGACGATCTATATCGGCCTCGGCCTCGCCTTCGGCGGCTGGGTGTGGTGGCATCTTGGGGCCCAGCCGGGCATCGCCTACGTGACGGGCTTTGCCGTCGAGAAGGCGCTGGCGATGGACAACGTCTTCGTCATCGCCATGATCTTCGCCTATTTCGCGGTGCCCCGCGTGCATCAGCATCGCGTGCTGTTCTGGGGCATCCTCGGCGCGATCGTCCTGCGCGCCATCATGATCGGCCTGGGCGCCGCGCTGGTCGCGCAGTTCGCCTGGGTGCTCTACATCTTCGCCGTGTTCCTGATCGTCACCGGCGTCAAGATGCTGCTGGCGAGCGACAAGCCGCACGACATCGCCGGCAACCCGGTGCTGGCCTTCCTGCGCCGCCGCCTGAACGTGGCCGAGGATGCGCAGTCCGACCGCTTCTTCGTGCGCCGGCCGCATCCGGCGACCGGGCGTCCGGCGCTGTTCGTCACCCCGCTGTTCCTGGCGCTGGTGCTGATCGAGATCGCCGACGTGATCTTCGCCGTGGATTCGGTGCCGGCGATCCTGGCCATCACCTCGGACCCGTTCATCGTCTTCACCTCGAACATCTTCGCGATCCTCGGCCTGCGCGCGCTCTATTTCGCGCTGGCCGCGAAGGTCGAGCGGTTCCACTACCTGAAATACGCGCTGGCGGCGGTGCTGATCTTCATCGGCGGCAAGATATTCATGGCCGACCTGATGGGTCTGGAGAAATTCCCCGCGGCGCTGTCGCTCGGCATCACCTTCGGCCTGCTGGCCGGCGGCGTCGGCTGGAGCTTGTGGCGCACGCGGGGGCAGGGCGGGGTTCAGGCCCCGAAGTAATGGTCGTCCATGTCGGCCAGCAGCCCGGCCTCGCCGGGCTGCCAGCCGAAGGTTTCGCGGGTCAGCGCGCTCGATGACGGGCAATCCATCGCGGCGAAATGGGCAAACCAGCCGAAATGATCCGCCCCCTTGGCCTCGACCCGCAGCCCGAGCCGCCGGCCGATCAGCGCGGCGATGTCACGGAACGGCACGCCCTGTTCGGCCGCTGCATGCCAGCGCCCGGCGGTGCCCTTCTCCAGCACGAGGCGGTAGAGCCGCGCGGCATCGCGGCGGTGGACTGCCGGCCACAGGTGGCTGCCGTCGCCGGCATAGCCCGACACGCCCTTCTCGCGGGCGAGTGTGATCAGCAGCGGCACGAAGCCGTGATCGCCGGCGCCATGCACGGACGGCGGCAGGCGCATGATCGACACGCGCCGGCCCTGCGCCATCAGCGCCTCGGCCGCTTCTTCCGATGCCGCGCGCGGGCTGGTGGTCGGGCCCGACGAGATCGTCATGTCCTCGGTGAGCAGGCCGCGCCCGGCCAGCAGGCCGGTGCCCGACGTGACGATCAGGGGCCGGTCGCCGGCCGCCTCCGCCAGCGTGTTGATCGCGGCCCGGTCGATCTCGCAGTTCTCCTTGAAGCGGGTGAAGTCGTGGATGAAGGCGGTGTGGATCACGCCGTCGGCGCCGGCCGCCCCGCGGCGCAGGCTGTCGAGGTCGGTGAGATCGCCGTGATGAACCTCGGCGCCGGTGGCGGCGAGGCTCGCGGCCCCGGCATCGCTGCGGGCCAGCCCCAGCACCTGATGGCCGGCGGCGAGCAGATCCTGGACGACGGCCGAGCCGACGAAACCGGTGGCACCCGTGACGAAGACGCGCATCTGATTTTCCTCATGTCGCTGACTTCGGCGGACGATAGGCACTTGGGCCAGGACGATCCATGCTGTAGCGTCCGGATTATCTTCGCGATCGTCCGGAGGTTTTGATGGACCCGCTATCGGACGTGCTGTCCCTGCTGAAGCCGCGCAATCACATGTCGGCCGCCTTCGACGCGGCCGGCGACTGGTCGGTCCAGTTCGTCGACCAGCAGAACTCGATCAAATGCGGCGCGGTGGTCACCGGCCGCTGCTGGCTGACCGTCGAGGACGTGCCCGAGCCGGTGATGCTGGAGACCGGCGATTGTTTCCTGCTGCCGGCCGGGCGGCCGTTCCGCATGGCGACCGATCTGGCCCTGGCCCCGGTCGAGGCCCGCCATATCTTTGCGCCGGCGCGCAGCGGCGGTATCGTCACCCGCAACGGCGGTGGGGATTTTTTCCTGGTCTCGACCCGCTTCATGCTGGAAGGCGCGCATGCGGGCATCCTGCTCGGCATGCTGCCGCCGATCGTGCATATCCGCAACCTGGCCGAGCAGGCGGCACTGCGCTGGTCGGTCGAACGCATGATGCAGGAAATGCGCGAGCCTCAGCCCGGCAGCTTCCTCGTCATCCAGCATCATGCCCATATGGTGCTGCTGCAGGCATTGCGGCTGCACTTGAGCGAGATGAAGGGCGGGGTCGGCTGGCTGTTCGCGCTGGGCGACCGCCAGATGGGGGCGGCGATCGGCGCGATGCACGCCGATCCGGCGCGGCGCTGGACCTTGCAGGAACTGGCCGAGACGGCGGCCATGTCGCGCTCGTCCTTCGCGCTGCGCTTCAAGGAGACCGTCGGTTCCTCGCCGATGGATTATCTGGCCCGCTGGCGCATGCTGCTGGCCGGCGACCGCCTGGCCCATACCGACGATCCGGTATCGAGCATCGCGCTGTCGCTGGGCTACGAATCCGAAAGCGCCTTCTCGACGGCCTTCAAGCGCGTGATGGGCTGCTCGCCGCGGCAGTACGGGCGGGAGCGAAAGGATGTCGCGGCGTAGCGGATCATCCTCCTGTCGTCGTTCCCGCGAAGGCGGGAACCCAGAGCAAGGGGCGTCGCAAGCGGTGCTGCGCTTTCCCTGGATCCCGGGTCTCCGCTGCGCTTCGCCCGGGATGACGCCTCGCGCTAAATAATCCTATCGTCCCGGTGGCTGCCGAGCCGGGCGCTGACCCCCTCGGTGATTGCCTTCATCATGTCGGGCGTGTCGCGGTCGAGGCCATAGACGGCGAGGGGGAAGTTCAGCGGCTGCTGCGCGGCCCAGAGTTCGTCATGCCGGTCGGGCGAGAACAGTTCGGCCGGGTCGCCGCAGGCGATCCAGCCGATCGGCACCACGGTCCCGGGCTCGAGCCTGGTCTTCAGATGCACGGTGCCGTTGATGCGCACCTCGGACCCGCGGCCGACATGGCAGCCATGGAACAGCGCCGCGCCGGTGGCGACGAACACGTCGTCCTCGATCGTCGCGCCGACGACATGGGCATTCGGCCCGATCAGGACGTGGTTGCCGAGGCTGCAGGGATGGCGCCCGCCTGCCCGCAGCACCGCATTCTCCAGGACGATGCAACAGGCGCCGAGCGTGATCGACCCGCCCTCGGCGATCAGCCGCGCGCCGTGCATGATCCGGCAGCCCGGCCCGAGGCGGACATCGCCGCAGAGGGTCGCGTCCGGCGCGACCCAGGCGTCGGGATCGATCTGCGGGGAATGGCCGAGATGGTCGATCAGCATGGTGCCTCCAGTTCGCGCGCCCGCGTGCCGATCGGGCAGGCCGGGCCGTCGCAGATCGTGTGGTCGCAATAGCGGCAGGTGGTGCGGGCGAAGCGCCGCGACGGCGTCGCCGCGGCCAGGATGCGGCCGAGCATGGCGTCGAGGGCCGCACGCTCGTCCGGCGCAAGGACTGCCAGCAGCGGCGCGATCGCCGCGGCGCGGGCCGCCTGCAAGGCTAGGGCGCGTTTGTCGCCCTCGGCCGTCAGGGTCAGAGGGGTGATCCGCCCCGCGCGCTCCTCCCGTCGGATCAGCCCCTGCGCGGCCAGACCGCTGACCATCCGGGTCACCGTCGGCTGGGCGATGGAGATGATCTGCGCCAGTTCGGCCGTTGTCAGCGGGCTGTGGTGGTGCAGGGTCAGCAGCACGGCCGCGGCGCTGGGCGACAGCGGGGCGAAAGCCTGGCCCAGCCGGTCGTCGATCAGCGTGCCGAGCACGGCGAGGTGGTTGGCGGTCAACATATGCATAGCCTAGCTATTATATATATCTCCTGCAAGCTTGCCGTCTGCCGCCCGGCTTCCTCTAATGGCCGGCATGATCCTCGCTCTCGACCATCTCGACCTTGCCGTGCCCGATCTCGACGCCGCCATCGCCGGCTATCGGCTGGTGTTCGGCCGGGACGACGGCGGCCCGGATTTCGCCACCGCCAACATGACGCTGCGCCTGGTGCCGGCAGCCGGCGCGACCGGCCTGCGCCGGATCGCCTTTGCCGTCGACGACCTGCCCAAGGCGACGCGGCTCGCCGCCAACCGCGGCCTGGCGCTGGATGACGCCGGGCCAGCCCACGACTTCGCGATCGCGCTGGTCGAAGGCCGGCCGCCCCGGGTCGGGGCGACGACCCCCGGCGCGCGGCCCGCGCGTGTTCATGTGGTCGTCCACACCGCCGCGCCCGCACGCGCTTTGGCCCGCTACGG
>JAEYTW010000414.1 GCA_023433835.1 Pseudomonadota bacterium
GCATCGCCCTGGGCCTGGCCGAACCGCCCGGCTCGGCGGCCGTGGCAACCGATGCCGGCACGACCCGCGGCTTGCCCGGCCGGGCCGAGGCGCTGGCCGCCGGCGCCCTGGTGCTGGTGGCCGAGGACAACCACACCAATCGCGTCGTCGTGCGCAAGCTGTTGAACCGCCTGGGATACCAGGCCGACATCGTCGATGACGGCGCCGCGGCCTGGGCTGCGTTGCGCGATACGCCCTATGCGATACTCATCACCGATTGCCACATGCCGGGCATGGACGGCTATGAACTGACGGCCAGGGTGCGCGGGGCCGAGCAGGCCGGAGACCGGCGCCTGCCGATCGTGGCGCTGACCGCCGACGCCCTGCCTGATACCGTGCGCAAATGCCTCGCCGCAGGCATGGACGCCCATCTCGCCAAGCCGATCGACATTCCCGCGCTCGACGCCGTGCTGGCCCGCTTCACCCGGGCTTCGCCGTCGGCCGGGCCGGTGGCCGGGGTGGCCGCCGATCCCGTGGCTGTCGACCCCGACATCCTCGATCTCGGCCGGTTGAAGCGCACCTTCGGTTCGTTCGACGAGGCAGCGGCCGAACTGCTCGCCGATTTTCTGGCCGACCTGCCCGGCGGCATCGACCGAATCGCCGACGGCCTTGCCCGCCAGGCCTGGAAACCGGCCGCGGAACGGGCCCATACGCTGAAGGGGGCCGCCGGCTCGATCGGGGCGGGGCAGCTTGGCGCGGCGCTGGGCGCCTTGCAGGCGACACTCGGCCGCCAGGATGGGCTCGAGGCGGAACGCTGCCTCGCCGAGGTGCGCAAGGTCGCCGCGGGGCTGGTCGAGGCGTCGGCCCCGCTCCTTGCCGCCAGCCTGGTCTGAACAGCCTGACCCAAAACAGCAGCAAGGGCGGCGCTGGGGGCGCCTCCCTCGACTTGCTACCGGGTACTCGCTGGCGGGGTGCGGTTCGCTTGGGCCTCGACCGTCGGGGACCAGTCGGGGAGGGCGAGGCGGGGAGAAGCAACCGCGTGCGTATGGAGAGAACATAGACAGAACATGAGGTGGCGTCAAGCCCCGTGTTCGAAATTTGTTCTTGCCGCCGACCTAGTCGACGAACTCACGGCCGATCCGCGGCGCGCCGGGCAATTCACGGTCCAGCGACTGGCGATAGCGGATGCAGCCGCGCATGAATTGCGGCCAGTCGGGCACTTCGAGTTGGGGGTCGATGCGTTCGGGCAGCAGCGACCAGAGTTGCGGGTGATGCCAGCAGAGGTCGTGCCCGGTCGAATCGCGATGCGCGCGAATGCCGGCTCGCAAGCGCCGGACTTCGTCGATCAGTGTCTCCCGGCTCATGGTCAGCAGGTCTTCATCCATCGGCTTTCCCCGTGTTTGCCTTGACGGACTCAGGGCAGGGGCCCTGGAAAGCAGCAGGGGCGCCCCTTATGTTCGAGGCGCCCCGTGACGTCGCTGTATTGACAGGCGGTAGGCTTGTGCCGGTCCGCTGGTGCCTGGATCTTCCCGAAGAAGACTGAGGCGGGGTGCGGCCTGCGTGCGTATGAATGTGAACATAATGGCAACTCGACGGGTCGTCAAGGGTTGTGTTCTCATTCTGTTTCAGTCCTGTGGATATCCGCCGCTTCGGGCTTGATCTGCCCTCGTTCCTCAGGTAGAAGGCGCCCACTTCAAACCCACACGCGGGGAGCGTGGCGGGCCGCGTTTGTCGCGCGCTCCGTCCTTCCGGTGTTCCCATGATGGGAACCTAAATCCCCGCGGCGGCCAACCGGAGAAAAGGACTCTCTATTATGGCTCTTCCCGTCGTGAATCTGCGCCAGTTGATCGAGGCCGGTGCCCATTTCGGTCACCAGACCCATCGCTGGAATCCGAAGATGGCCTCCTATCTGTACGGCTCGCGCAACGGCGTCCATATCATCGACCTGCGCCAGACCGTGCCGATGCTCGACCGCGCGCTGAAGACCGTGCGCGACGTCGTCGCCGGCGGCGGCCGCGTGCTGTTCGTCGCCACCAAGCGCCAGGCGTCCGAGCCGATCGCCGAGGCGGCCCGCAAGTGCGGCCAGTACTTCGTCAACCATCGCTGGCTCGGCGGCATGCTGACCAACTGGAAGACCATCTCGGTGTCGATCCGCCGCCTGAAGGAGCTGGACGAGAAGCTCTCGGGCGATCTGGGTTCGCTCGGCCTGACCAAGAAGGAGCTGCTGCAGCTCACCCGTGAGCGCGACAAGCTTGAGCGGGCGCTGGGCGGCATCAAGGAGATGGGCGGCCTGCCCGACATCCTGGTCGTCATCGACACCATCAAGGAAGACATCGCCGTCGCCGAAGCCCGCAAGCTCGGCATCCCTGTGGTCGCCGTTGTCGATTCGAACTCGGATCCGGCCCCGATCACCTATCCGATCCCGGGCAACGACGACGCGCTGCGCGCCATCGGCCTGTATTGCGACCTGTTCACCGCGGCCGTGCTGGACGGCATCCAGGCCGACATCTCGGCCCAGGGTGGCGACATCGGCGCCGCCGCCGAGCTGCCGGCCGAGCCGGCGCTCGAGGAAGCTCAGGCCTGATCTCCACCCCCGTCATTCGAGGGATAAACCATGGCTGAAATCACCGCTGCGCTGGTCAAGGAACTTCGCGAGAAGACCGGCGCCGGCATGATGGACTGTAAGAAGGCGCTTGGCGAAACCGCCGGCTCGCTCGACGAGGCGGTCGACTGGCTGCGCAAGAAGGGCCTTGCCGCCGCCGCCAAGAAGGCCGGCCGCGTCGCCGCCGAGGGCCTCGTGGCCGTGGCGCTGGACGGGCTGACCGGCGCGGTCGTCGAGGTCAACGCCGAGACCGACTTCGTCGCCCGCAACGACCAGTTCCAGGCGCTCGCCCGTGGCGTCGCCAAGGTCGCGCTGACCGCTGGTGCCGACGTCGAGGCGCTCAAGGCCGCCCCCTATCCGGGCACCGGCCGCACCGTCGCCGAGGAGATCACCCACGCGGTGGCCACCATCGGCGAGAACATGAGCCTGCGCCGCGTCAAGACGCTGTCGGTGCCGCAAGGCGCCGTCGTTCCCTACGTCCACAACGCGCTGGGCGAGGGCATCGGCAAGATCGGCGTGCTGGTCGCGCTGAAGTCGGCCGGCAAGAAGGACGTGCTGGAAGCCCTGGGCAAGCAGATCGCGATGCATATCGCGGCGACCAACCCGCAGTCGCTGTCGGTTGCCGATCTCGACCAGGCGCTGGTCGAGCGCGAGAAGTCGGTGCTGACCGACCAGGCCGCCGGCTCGGGCAAGCCCGCCGAGATCATCGCCAAGATGGTCGAGGGCCGGATCCGCAAGTTCTACCAGGAAGTCGTCCTGCTCGAGCAGGCGTTCGTCATCGATGGCGAGACCCCGGTGAACAAGGTGCTGGCCAACGCCGCGAAGGACGCCGGCGCGCCGGTCGAGATCGCCGCGTTCGCCCGCTTCCAGCTGGGTGAAGGCATCGAGAAGGCCGCCGACGACTTCGCCGCCGAAGTCGCCAAGATGGCCGGCTGAGACATCAAGACCGGGCGGCCGGAAAGCGGGCGCAAGCCTGCCATTTGGTCGCCTCAATTTACTGGTGTATGGTTCCCGCCGCCGATGGAATCGGTCGATTCCGTCGGCGGCTTCATGTTCGGCCTAGTCAGCCGCCCGTCGAATCAGCCCATCTGGCCCATCTCCACGGATCCGTCATGACCTCGCCGCTGCGCTACAACCGTATCCTGCTGAAATGCTCGGGCGAGGCCCTGATGGGCCAGCAGGGCTACGGCATCGACTTCGCCACCGTCGACCGCATCGCCGGTGAAATCGCCAAGGTTCATGCCTTGGGCGCCCAGGTCTGCCTCGTCATCGGCGGCGGCAATATCTTCCGCGGCGTCGCCGGCGCCACCAAGGGGATGGCGCGCGCCTCGGCCGACTACATGGGCATGCTGGCCACCGTGATCAACGCGCTGGGCATGCAGCACGCGCTGGAAAGCAAGGGTTGCGAAACCCGGGTGATGAGCGCGATCCCGATGACCACGATCTGCGAGCCCTATATCCGCCGCCGCGCCCAGCGGCATCTGGAGAAGGGTCGCGTCGTCATCTTCGCCGCCGGCACCGGCAACCCGTTCTTCACGACCGATACCGCCGCCGCCTTGCGTGCCGCCGAGATGGGCTGCAACGCGATGCTGAAGGGCACCCAGGTCGACGGCGTCTATACCGCCGATCCCAAGACCGACCCGACCGCCACCCGCTTCGACCGTCTGGGCTACATGGACGTGCTGCGCATGGACCTGAAGGTGATGGACGCCTCGGCGATCAGCCTGGCGCGCGAAAATTCGATCCCGATCGTCGTCTTCTCGCTGCACGAGCCGGACTGCCTCGCCCGCGTGGTGCAGGGCACCGGCGTCTGCACCGTGATCTCGGACTGATTTCGGCGCTATTCTAAGAAGCAACCCGCCCAAGGGAGATTTTCCATGTCAGTGGACCTCGACGACATCGGACAGCGGATGAACAAGGCCATCGAGGTGCTGCGCCACGAGTTCGGTGGCCTGCGCACCGGCCGGGCCAGCGCGAGCCTTCTGGAACCCGTCGTGGTCAATGCCTATGGCTCCAACCTGCCGATCGCCCAGGTCGGCACCGTCTCGGTGCCCGAGCCGCGGATGATCTCGGTCCAGGTGTGGGACAAGGCGAACGTCAAGGCCGTGGAGAAGGCGATCCGCGATTCCGGCCTCGGCCTCAACCCGCAGGCCGATGGCACGCTGGTGCGTATCCCGATCCCCGAACTGAACGAACAGCGCCGCAAGGAGTTGACGAAGGTGGCTGGCCAGTACGCCGAGCATGCCAAGGTCGCCGTGCGCAACGTCCGCCGCGACGGCATGGACGGCTTGAAGAAGATGCAGAAGGACGGCCACGTCTCGGAGGACGAGGTCGCGCTGTGGCAGGAAGAAATCCAGGAACTGACCGACAAGTCGATCGCCAAGATCGACGAGGTGCTTGCCACCAAGCAAAAGGAAATCATGCAGGTCTAGGACGGGCCGCCCCGGTGACCCTGGTCTCGACATCGCCGGCCGATCAGAAGCCGCCCACCCATGTCGCCATCATCATGGACGGCAACGGCCGCTGGGCGGCCGCCCGCGGCCTGCCGCGCAGCCTGGGCCACCGCAAGGGTGCCGATGCGGTGCGCGAGGTGGTCAAGGGCTGCCGCGAGATCGGCATCGGCTACCTGACCCTCTACGCGTTCTCGTCGGAGAACTGGAAGCGTCCGGCCTCCGAAGTCCTCGACCTGATGGACCTCCTGCGTCTCTACATCCGCCGTGAGATCGACGAGCTCGACCGCAACGGCGTGCGCATCCGCATCATCGGCGACCGCTCGCGGCTGGCGCGGGACATCGTCGACCTGGTCGAACGGGCGGAAAGCCGGACGGCGGCCAATCGGGGCCTCACCCTGATCATCGCGCTGAACTACGGCAGCCAGAACGAGATCGTCGCCGCCTGCCGCAAGCTCGCCGCCGAGGCGGCTGCCGGGCGCCTCGAACCGGCAGCGATCGATGCCGCGATGTTCGCACGGCACCTGGAAACCGCCGACATCCCGGATCCCGACCTGGTGATCCGCACCTCGGGCGAGCAGCGCCTGTCGAATTTCCTGCTGTGGCAATCGGCCTATGCCGAACTTGCCTTCGTCGACACCCTGTGGCCCGATTTCGACCGCGCCCATCTGGCGCAGGCCGTCGCCGATTTCCAGCGCCGCGAGCGGCGCTACGGAGGCGCCGGTGTCTGACTTGCCCCCGCCGGCCGCGGGCCCCTCGAACCTGCGCCTGCGGGTCCAGTCGGCCGTCGTGATGCTGGCGGTGGCCGGCGTCTGCGTCTGGGCCGGCGGTTTTCTGTTCAATCTGCTGATCCTCGGCGTCGCCGGCGTCATGCTGCTCGAATACAACGCCCTGACCGCGCCGGGCGCGGCGCGCGACGGTACGCCGGGCATGCCGTTCGCCCTCGTCGCCGCCCCGATCGGCGTGGCGCTGATCGTCGCCGCCTATGGCTGGCCGATCGTCGGCCTGGCGCTGCTGGCCCTTGCCGCGGTGCCGGTCTCCCTGTTCCTGGCCCCGATGCAGGATCGCGCGCCGCTCTGGGCGCTGATCGCGCCGCTTTATATCGGCATTCCCGCCATCGCCCTGATCTGGCTGCGCCAGCAGGATGACGGCATCGGTTGGGTGCTCTGGCTGATGGGCGTGGTGATTGCCACCGACATCGGCGGCTATGCCGCCGGGCGCACCATCGGCGGCCCGAAGCTCAGCCCGCGGATCAGCCCGAAGAAGACCTGGGCCGGGCTGATCGGCGGTGTCGCCGCCGCCGGCATCGTCGGCCTGATCGCCGCCCCGTTCCTCGGCATCGGCAGCGGCGCGCTGCTGGTGCTGTCGGCCGTGCTGGCGGTGTGGGAGCAGATCGGCGATCTCTTCGAATCCGGCATCAAGCGGCATTTCGGCGTCAAGGATTCCGGCACGATCATCCCGGGCCATGGCGGTGTCCTCGACCGCGTCGACGGCCTCCTGTTCGTCGCCCCGGCCGTGGCGCTGATCGCGGCGGTGCTGGGCTGATGAGCGCGGATATCCTCCAGGCCCGCAGCGCGAACCCCCGCCGGCGGCTGACCATCCTGGGCTCGACCGGCTCGGTCGGGCGTTCCACCCTGGACCTCGTCGGCCGCAACGCCGCCCTCTACGAGATCGAGGCGCTGACCGCCTACGAGAATGTCGCCCTGTTGGCCGATCAGGCGCGCACCCATCGCGCGCGGCTGGCCGTGATCGGCGATCCCGCGCTTTACGACGCGCTGATGGCCGCGATCGTTGGTTCGGCGGGGCTGGAGCCGACGCTGGCGGCGATCACTCGCGGCGCCACGGTCGCGCTGGCCAACAAGGAATGCCTGGTCTGCGCCGGCGATCTGGTGATGAAGGCGGTGGCACGCCACGGCGCCACCTTGCTGCCGGTCGATTCCGAGCACAACGCGATCTTCCAGGTCTTCGACTTCGCCCACCCCGAGACCGTCGATCGGCTGATCCTGACCGCATCCGGCGGGCCGTTCCGGCGGCTGTCGCTGGCCGAGATGCGCGACGTGACCCCCGCGCAGGCGGTGGCCCATCCGAACTGGAGCATGGGTGCGAAGATCTCGGTGGATTCGGCCACCCTGATGAACAAGGGCCTCGAACTGATCGAGGCATCCTATCTGTTTCCGGTGGCCGAGGAGCGGATCGAGATCCTGGTGCATCCGCAATCGGTCGTGCACAGCCTCGTCGCCTATGTCGACGGTTCGGTGCTGGCGCAGCTCGGCCCCGCCGACATGCGCACCCCGATCGCCTATACGCTGGCCTGGCCCGAGCGGATGCGGACGCCGTGCCCGCGGCTCGACCTCGCGGCCCTGACAACTCTCAGTTTCGAGTCTCCCGACCCCGTTCGCTTTCCGGCGTTGAGCCTGACCCGCCACGCCTTGCAATCGGGAGGGGCGGCGCCTACTATCCTGAACGCTGCCAACGAGGCGGCCGTGGCCGGTTTTCTGGCCGGCCGCATCGGGTTCCTCGACATCGCCCGGATTGTCGAGCGCGCGCTGGAGCAGGTGCCGCGCCACCCGGTCGATACGCTGGATGCGGTGCAGGCGGCCGATCGGGCGGCCCGCGCTGCGGCGAATCGTTTGATCGCCGACCTGACGTGAGCGCCGCGATGCGGGTGCCAGACGCGGTTGAAAGTTTAGTTATCTGGGATGCAAGGCCTGGATCTGCCCACTCTGGATCAGTTAAGCGGGCAAAAAGCCAGCGACAAGGGACACGCATAGACTGATGGACTTTATCGTCGGGCTTTTCACCTACATCATCCCGTTCCTGGTCGTGCTGACCGCCGTGGTCTACGTACACGAGCTGGGCCACTACTGGGTGGCCCGCTGGGGCGGGGTGAAGATCGATACCTTCTCTATCGGTTTCGGGCCGGAATTGTTCCACTGGTACAACCGGCAGGGCACCCGCTGGCGCATCGCCGCGGTGCCGCTGGGCGGCTACGTCAAGTTCCACGGCGATGCCGACGCCTCGTCGGCGGCGGCTGCCGACCTGAGCCGGATGGACGAAGCCGAGCGTGCGGTATCCTACCACGCCAAGCCGGTGGCGATCCGCGCGGCCATCGCCGCGGCCGGTCCGGTTGCCAATTTTCTTTTCGCCATCGCGATCTTCGCCGTGGTCTTCACGCTGTTCGGCCAGCCCTACACGGCGCCTGTCATCGGCAACGTGGCGCCGGGCAGCGCGGCCGAGCAGGCCGGACTGAAGGCCGGCGACCGCATCGTCGCCGTCGACGGCAATGACATCGTCCGCTTCGAAGACCTGCGCACCTACGTCGCGCTGCGCGCCGAAACCCCGATCGCCATGGCGATCGAGCGCGACCACAACCCGCTGACGCTGACCGTAACGCCGCGCCGGGTCGACGTGCCGGACGGGTTCGGTGGCACCACCCGCGTCGGCCAGGTCGGCATCCAGTCGGGCGGGGTGATGGAGTTCAAGCCGCTTGGTCCGGCCAATGCCGTGATCCAGGGCGTGCGCGAGGTATGGGCCATCGTCGGCACCACCTTCACCTATGTCGGCCGCGTGTTCTCCGGCCACGAATCGGGCGACCAGATTTCCGGCCCGATCGGCATCGCCAAGATGTCGGGCGATGTTGCCCGGCTGAATCCGTTCGCCCTGATCACGCTGATCGCGACGCTGTCGGTCGGCATCGGCCTGGTGAACCTGTTCCCGGTCCCGATGCTCGACGGCGGACATCTGCTGTTTTACGCGATCGAGGCGGTCCGCGGGCGTCCGCTCGGCGATCGGGCGCAGGAATTCGGTTTCCGTGTCGGCCTCGCTCTGGTATTCGGCTTGTTCCTGTTCGCTACTTGGAACGACTTGCAAAGGCTGCAGGTATTTGGCTTCCTTGCCAAATTATTCTCGTGAAGCCGTCAGAGCGTGAGCCGATGAAGCGTATCGACGACGCCGCCTCTTCCCTGTTGCCGGGGGTCTGGTCACGTGCGCTGCTTGGCGCGGTGATCGGCTGCTCCCTTGGGATTTCGGGCATTCCCGGCGCCTCGGCGCAGCAGATGTCGACGGGGGGCCGGTTCGGCTTTTCCTCCAGCCTCGGCAGCGGCGGCGCCAGCGCGCCGACCTCGAACACGATTCGCGACATCGTGGTACAGGGCAATCGGCGCATCGAGACGCCGACCATCCTGACCTACATGAAGGTGCAGCCCGGCGAACCCTTCGCCGACGACAAGATCGATCAGTCGCTCAAGGCGCTCTACGCCACCGGCCTGTTCGCCGACGTGACCATGCGCCGCGAAGGCAACGACCTGATCGTGCGCGTGGTGGAGAACCCGATCATCAATCGCATTGCCTTCGAGGGCAATCGCAAGATGAAGGAGGAAAACCTCCTCCAGGAAATCCAGCTCAAGCCGCGCCAGGTCTATACCCGGGCCAAGGTCCAGGCCGACCTGCAGCGCGTGCTGACCGTCTATCGCCGGTCGGGCCGCTTTGCCGCCACCGTCGAGCCCAAGGTCATCCAGCTGCCGGAAAATCGCGTCGACCTGGTCTTCGAGATCAACGAGGGCGCGACGACCGGGATCAACACGATCCGCTTCATCGGCAACAAGAAGTATTCCGACGGCACGCTGCGCGACGCGATCTCGACCAAGGAGACGGCGTGGTGGCGCATCCTGTCATCGTCCGACACCTACGATCCCGATCGCCTGACCTATGATCGCGAGCTTCTGCGGCGATTCTACCTGGCGCATGGCTATGCCGATTTCCGGGTGACGACGGCGGTCGCCGAACTCTCGCCCCAGCGCGACGGCTTCTACATCACCTTCGTGATCGAGGAAGGCGAACGCTACAAGTTCGGCAAGCTGTCGATCACGTCGCGCATCCGCGGCATCGACGGCGAAGAGTTCATGTCGGCGATCCAGATGTCGGAAGGCGACTGGTACGACGCCGATCTGCTCGAGAAGTCGATCGAGGAGATCACCTACCGGCTGGGCACGCGCGGCTATGCCTTCGTCGACGTGCGCCCCGACATCGACCGCGATCGCAACGGCCATATCATCGGCGTCAACTTCGTCATCAACGAAGCCCCGCGCGTCTATGTCGAGCGCATCAACGTCACCGGCAACGTGCGCACGCTGGACAAGGTCATCCGGCGCGAGATGCGCCTGGCCGAGGGCGACGCCTTCAATGCCGCCAAGGTCCGCCGCTCGCGCCAGCGCATCCGCGGCTTGGGCTTCTTCGACAAGGTCGACATCGAGGAAGCGCCCGGCGCCGCCCAGGACAAGGTGGCGCTGAACGTCAAGGTCGAGGAGAAATCTACCGGCGAGCTCTCGTTCGGTGCCGGTTACTCGACCACCGACTCGCTGCTGGCCGACATCGGTATCCGCGAGCGCAACCTGCTCGGCCGCGGCCAGGATCTGCGCCTCGGCTTCGTGCTGTCCGGCCGGCGCCAGCAGGCCGATCTCGGCTTCACCGAACCCTACTTCCTCGACCGCGAGATGGCGGCGGGCGTCGACATCTTCACCCGGCGCCTCGATCTGCAGGACCGGTCGGGCTACAACCAGTCTTCGTCGGGCTTCATCCCGCGCCTGACCTACCCGATCACCGAAAGCCTGAGCCAGCAGGTCGGCTACACCCTGCGTCAGGATCGCATCTACGACGTCGATCCCGGCGCCGCCTTCATCATCCAGCAGAGCGTCGGCAACGCCGTCACCTCGTCGCTGAACCAGGCCCTGACCTACGACCGCCGCGACGACAAGCTCGAGCCGACCAAGGGCTATATCATCAAGTTCGGCAACGACGTGGCCGGCCTCGGCGGCAACCAGCGCTATCTGCGCTTCCTGCTGGAAGGCACCTACTACTATCCGTTCTCCGATACCTGGGTGCTCTCGGCCGGATCGACCTTCGGCACGATCTTCGGCTATGGCGGCAAGGACGTGCGCATCACCGACCGCTACTTCCTCGGCGGCGACAACCTGCGCGGCTTCGCCCTCGGCGGCGCCGGCCCGCGCGATATTCCGTCCGGCAACTCGGTCGGCGGCAACAACCTGATGACCAACCGTCTTCAGCTTTCCTTCCCGCTCGGCCTGCCGAACGAACTCGGCATCCTCGGGCGTACCTTCGTGGACGGCGGCATGCTGTTCGGTGTCGATGGCCAGACCTCGACCATCGAGGACACCAAGACCTATCGCATGTCGGTCGGCGTGGGCGTTTCGTGGAAATCGCCCTTCGGCCCGATCGCGGTGGATCTTGGCTACCCCGTCATGAAAGAGCATTTCGACAAGAAAGAGCTCTTCCGCTTCACCTTTGGCACTAGGTTCTAATACCATGATCAATCGACTGAAATTCGGCTTTGCCGTGATCGCCGTTGCCGCCTTGGCAGCCTTCGGCGCGATCTCGCCGGCGCCTGCCCAGGGGGCCCCGGGCGGCAACATCGGCATCATCGACATGCAGCGCATCATCCGCGATGCCGCCGCCTTCCGCGACGCGCGCACCCAGCTGGAGCGCTTCCGCACCAGCTACCAGTCGGAAATCACCCGCGACGAGGAGCGCCTGCGCAAGGAGGACGAGGAACTCGGCCGCCAGCGCGCCGTGCTGTCGCCGGACGCCTTCGACAAGCGCCGCACCGAGTTCGAGCGCAAGGTGATGGACGTCCAGCGCCGCATGCAGGACCGTTCGGTCTCGCTCGAGCAGTCGTTCGACAAGGTGCGCGGCGATGTCGGCCGCATGGTGATCCAGATCGTCACCGAAATGGTCAAGGAGCGCGGCTACCAGCTGGTGCTCGACAAGAGCCAGGTGGTGTTCCACGCCACCGAGATGGAGATCACCGACGAGGTGCTGCGCCGCCTTGATCAGAAGATGCCGACCGCCAAGGTCACGCCGCCGGGCGGCAAGTAAGGCGGTCCGTTGGCCGATCCGCGCTTCTTTGACCGCCGGGGGCCTTTCACCCTCGCCGAGCTGGCGGCCCTCACCGGGGCCACGATCGGCGAGGGCGGCGACCCCGGGCGGCGGGTCGGCGACGTAGCCCCGCTCGACATTGCCGGGCCCGACGACCTCTCCTTCATCGACAATCCGAAATACCTTGGCCACTTCGCCGCGACAAAGGCCGGGGCCTGTTTCGTTGCACCCAAGAATGCCGACCGCGCCCCGCCGGGCGTGACCCTGCTGCTGTCGCGCACCCCCTACAAGGCCTATGCCCTGGCGGCTCAGGCATTCTATCCGCTGCCGGCCGACCCGGCCGGCGTGCATCCGACCGCGATCGTCGCGTCGACGGCGCGGCTGGGCGGGGGCGTCAGCCTGGCGCCCCATGTCGTCGTCGAGGACGGCGCCGAGATCGGCGCCGGTACCAGCATCGGCCCGGGCACCGTCATCGGTCGCAACGTCGTGGTGGGTGAGGGGTGCCGGATCGGCCCGCAGGTCTCGCTCAGCCATTGCCTGATCGGGGCCGGCACGGTGCTGCACGCGGGCGTCAAGATCGGCCAGGACGGGTTTGGTTTCGCGCCCGATCCGGCTGGTCACGTCAAGGTGCCCCAGCTCGGCCGCGTATTGATCGGCCGGCGCTGCGAGATTGGCGCCAATTCGACGATCGATCGCGGCGCGGGCCCCGATACCGTCGTGGGCGACGGGTGCTGGATTGATAATCTGGTACAGATCGGGCACAACGTCACCCTCGGTCGCGGCTGTATCCTGGTCGCGCAGTCCGGCGTCGCCGGGTCGTCGCATCTCGGCGATTTCGTCGCGATCGGCGCGCAAGGCGGGGTTGCCGGCCATCTGACCCTGGGGACGGCCGCGCAGGTCGCGGCCCAGGGCGGGGTGATGACCGATATCGGCCCCGGCGAAACCTTTGCGGGCTCTCCGGCGATGCCGATCAAGCAGCATTTCCGCCAGGTGGCGACGATCAAGCGCCTGGCGCAGAGAAAAGGTAGAGACGAATGAGCGACACCGGCGACGGCACGACCACCGGGCAGGCCGCGGGCGAAAAGATGGAAATCGCGGAGATCATGGACGTGATGCGGATGATTCCGCATCGCTACCCGATGCTGCTTGTCGACCGCGTCATCGACATGGTCAGGGGCGAGCGCGCCACCGGCATCAAGAACGTCACGATCAACGAACCCTATTTCCAGGGTCATTTCCCCAGCCGTCCGGTGATGCCGGGCGTCATGGTGGTCGAGAGCATGGCGCAGACCGCCGGCATCCTCGTCGTCCATACGCTGGGACCGGATGCCGAAGGCAAGCTTGTCTATTTCATGTCGATCGACGAGGCGCGCTTCCGCAAGCCGATCGTGCCGGGCGACCAGGTCATGGTGCATGTCGTCAAGGAACGCAGCCGCGGCAATGTCTGGCGTTTCCGCGGCGAGGCCAAGGTCAATGGCCAGCTCGCGGCCGAGGCGGTCTTCGCCGCGATGATCCTGGATTCGAAGTAAGCACCCCTGATGCCCCAGATCCATCCCACCGCGATCGTCGAGGACGGGGCCAAGCTCGCCCCGGACGTCCAGATCGGGCCCTATTGCATCATCGGGCCGGAGGTCGAGTTGGGCCCGCGCGTCCGGCTGGATGCGCATGTCGTCATCACCGGCGTCACCTCGATCGGCGCCGACACCCGCGTCTATCCGTTCGCCTCGCTCGGCCATGCCCCGCAGGACCTGAAGTTCAAGGGCGAGCGCACCACGCTCGTCATCGGCGAGGGCAACCAGATCCGCGAGCACGTGACGATGAACTGCGGCACGGCCGGCGGTGGCGGGGTCACCCGCGTCGGCGATCGCGGCCTGTTCATGAACGGTGTGCACGTCGCCCATGACTGCCAGGTCGGCAACGACGTGATACTGGCCAACAACGCGACCCTGGCCGGCCATGTCGAGCTCGGCGATTTCGTCGTGCTGGGCGGGCTGTGCGCCGTCCATCAATTCTCGCGCATCGGCAAGCACGTGATGGTTGGCGGCTTGAGCGGCGTCGAGCGCGACATCATCCCGTTCGGCTCGGTCACCGGCAACCGCGCCCGGCTGATGGGCCTGAATCTGATCGGGCTGAAGCGCCGCGGTTTCGGCCGCGACGAGATCCACGGCCTGCGCAATGCCTTCCGCCAGCTGTTCCTGGGCGAGGAGGGCAATTTCTCCGATCGCGTCGAGGCGGTGGCGGCGGCCTATGCCGAGAACACGCTGGTCGGCGACGTCCTCGCCTTCGTCCGCACGCCGTCGAGCCGCGGGCTGGTCATGCCCGAACAGGGCCAGACCGGCGATGACGACGCTGACTGAGCCGGCTCGCCTCGGCATCATCGCCGGCGGCGGCACGCTGCCCCAGCGCATCATCAGGGCCGGCCTCGATCGAGGCCGGCCGCTTTATGTCGCGGCGCTGTCGGGCCATTGCCCGCCGGAAACCGTGTCGGGCGTCGAGCACGGCTGGTTCGATCTGGCCGGCGTCGGCCATATCACCGACGCGCTGCGGCGGGCCGAGTGCCGCGACGTGGTCTTTGCCGGCTCGGTCGGCCGGCCCGACCTTGCCCGGCTGAAGCCGGACTGGCAGGGCATCAAGCTCCTGCCGCGCATCATCGCCGCCGCGGCGCGGGGCGACGATGCGCTGCTCAAGGTACTGGTCGGCTATCTCGAGGAACTCGGTTTCCGCGTGGTCAGCGCCGAGGACTGTCTGGGCACCGATGCACTGGCGACCCTGGGGCCGCTCGGCCGTCTGGCGCCCGACGAGGCGGCCCGGAGGGATATCGACCGGGCGGTGGCCATCGCCCGCGCGCTCGGCGCCCTCGATGTCGGCCAGGGCGCCGTGGTCCGCGATCAGGTCGTGCTGGGCGTCGAGGCGGTCGAAGGTACCGACGCGATGCTGCGCCGGGCCGGCGGGCTGGCCCCGCCGGGGCGCGGCGGGGTGCTGGTCAAGCTGCCCAAGCCCGGCCAGGAACGCCGCGTCGACCTGCCGACCATCGGGGTGACGACAGTGGAGAACGCTGCCGCCGCCCGTCTTGGCGGCATCGCGATCGAGGCCGGCGGCACCCTGGTGCTCGACCGGGCCGCCGTCGCCGCGGCCGCCGATCGCCTCGGCCTGTTCGTGTTCGGATTCCCCCGGGCATGAGCGCCACCGGCCTGGGCGGTACCGGCCTGCGGGTGTTCATCGTCGCGGGCGAACCGTCGGGCGACCTGCTGGGCGGCCGGCTGATGGCGGCGTTGCGCGAGCGGCTGCGCGGCGAGGTGGTGTTCGGCGGCCTGGGCGGCGAGCGCATGGCCGACGAGGGGCTGGACAGTCCGTTCTCGATCGACGAGCTGTCGGTCATGGGCCTCCTCGAAGTGCTGCCGCGCGCGCCGCAACTGCTGCGCCGCATCTCGGAGATGGCCGCGCGCGCCCGCGCCTTCCACCCCGACGTCATGATCACCATCGACAGCCCCGGCTTCACCTTTCGCCTGGCCGAGCGGCTGAAGGCCGCGCGCTTCCCCAAGATCCACTACGTCGCGCCGCAGGCCTGGGCCTGGCGGCCCAAGCGGGCGGCCAAGCTGCACAGGCTGTTCGACCACATGCTGGCGCTGCTGCCGTTCGAGCCCGAGTGGTTCAAGCCCTACGGCATCGCCACCACCTTCGTCGGCCATTCGGTGATCGAGGGCGGGGCCGGCCAGGGCGACGGCCGCCGTTTCCGCCTGCGCCACGGCATGCAGGGGCGGCCCTTGCTGGTCGTGCTGCCGGGCAGCCGGCGGGGCGAGCTGAAGCGGCATCTGCCGGTGTTCCGCGATACCGTCGCCCTGCTGCGCCAGCGTCGCCCGGATCTCGGCGTGGTGCTGCCGACGCTGGGCCATCTGGCGCCCACCGTGACCGAGGCGGCCAAGGGCTGGGCCGACGTCATCCTGACCGATCAGGACGAGAAGTTCGACGCCTTTGCCGCCGCCGACATCGCGCTGGCCGCTTCCGGCACCGTGGCCCTCGAACTGGCGCTGGCCCGCACGCCGCATGTCGTCGCCTACCGGGTCAACCCGCTGACCGCGGCGATCGCCCGC
Source organism: Pseudomonadota bacterium (assembly GCA_023433835.1). Lineage (GTDB taxonomy): Bacteria > Pseudomonadota > Alphaproteobacteria > Ferrovibrionales > Ferrovibrionaceae > JAFKFH01. The sequence continues at coordinate 16,014 of JAEYTW010000414.1, forward strand.
CGGCTCTTGACCGTGCGCTACGTCAATCTGATGAACCTGGTGCTCGACCGGCCGATCGTGCCCGAACTGCTGCAGGAACACTGCAACCCGCCGGAACTGGCCGCGGCGCTCGACCGCCTGGCCGATGGCGGCCCGGCGCGCGCCGCCCAGATCGGCGCGGCCGAGGAACTTGCCTCCAGGCTCGGGGCAGGGGGCGTGCGCCCGTCGCTGCGGGCGGCCGACGCCGTGCTGTCGGCGATCGGCTATCGCCGGCACTGATTTTTTTCGGGGGCCACGTCACGGGCCAAAGCGCCCGGTCGTCATGTCTGCGCCCAGGAAGCGGGCTTCCTATCTGCTGCACGATATATTCGACGTCGCCTACCCCGGGATCGCCCGCATGCTGGACCTGCAGGAAGCGAGGGCGCGCAACCGGTCTTGCGCGGCCGCGACATCGTGCCGGGCGACGGCGACCATGTCGCCGCCGTGGTTTCCTTCGCCTAGGATGCGGCGGGAGCAGGCCCGCCAGATATTCATTCTCCGCAACCCGGACAAGCTGGCGGACTGGAGCATTGCCGGCGCTGAGCTCCGCTGATATTGAATATGTTAATTAGATTCTGACTGGTGAGATCATGACCGACATCCCCCGCATCTGCATCATCGGCGCCGGCGCGGTCGGCGGGCTGATGGCCGCGGGCCTGGCCCAGGCCGGCGCGGCCGTCAGCGTCCTGGCGCGTGGCGACACGCTCGCCGCGATTCGCCGCGACGGGCTGATCGCGCGCGCCGAGGGGCGGGTCATCACCGGGCCGGTCAAGGCCAGTGCCGATCCGGCCGAACTGGGCCCGCAGGACTTCGTCGTGCTCGCGGTAAAGGCGCCGTCGCTGCCCGCGGTGACGCCGGCGCTCGCGACTCTGATGGGAACCGACGGCATCGCCGTCTCGGCGATGAACGGCGTGCCCTGGTGGTTCGGTGCCGGCATCCCGGCGCTGCGAGATCACAGCCTGCCGGCGATCGACCGGGACGGTTCGCTCGGCCGTATCGCGCCCGCGGCGCGCAGCATCGGCTGCGTCGTGCATCTGACAGCGCGGGTGGCCAGCCCCGGCGTGATCGATCACGGCCGCGGCTGGCAGCTGATCCTGGGCGATGCCGCCGGCGGCCCACCCGGGCCCGGGCTGGCGCAACTGGTCGACTGGCTGGGCCGCGCCGGTTTTGCCGCCGAAGCGACGGATCGCATCCATCACGACGTCTGGTTCAAGCTGTGGGGCAACATGAGCATGAACCCGATCAGCATGCTGACCACGGCGACGGTCGATCGCATCACCGGCGATCCGCTGGTCGAGGGCCTGTGCCGCCGGATGATGGAGGAGGCCGGCCGGGTCGGCGACGCCATCGGCCTGCATATCGAGGCCTCGATCGACGAGCGCATGGGCTTCGCCCACAAGCTCGGCGCCTTCAAGACCTCGATGCTGCAGGATGCCGAGCGCGGCACGCCCGTCGAGATCGATGCGCTGGTCACCGTGGTCCACCAGATCGGTCGCATCGTCGGGGTGCCGACGCCGTTCGTCGATGCGGTACTGGGCCTGTCGCGACTGAGGGGGCAGAGCCTGGGAATCTACCCGGGGCTCAGCCCCGCCTGACGAGCGTCCAGGCCGCCCAGCTGCCGATCAGGGCGAGGAAAGCGATTTCGCCGAAGGCGAGAAACTGGCGCGTCGATTGCTGGATCGGGGCGTCGTCGCCCAACTCGCCGGCATCGAACGGCGAGATGCCGGTCAGCATGAACAGGACATAGACCGCGCTGGTCGCCACGCCGCAGGTGGCGGCGGCCAGCAGCACCGTATGCTCGCGCCCCCAGCGCGGGTGCCGCAGCTTCGCAATCGTCTGCACCGGCTCGCTTTCGAGCCGCCCCAGCGTGCCTTCGAGCAGCGCGAGGCGGGTTTCCGACGAGAGCTTCAGCGAAAATTGCTCCGATGACTTGTCCGGATCCATTCTTGGATACCCTGGCGGAATCGGTTGGTCAGCATTGCCGGCCCGGCCGTACTAGCCGGACAGCAACGGTTCGTCGTCGCAATGATGAATTCAGTTCCAGACGCCGGCCGCGGCGCCATCGACGCTTCCCTGTTTCTTCACCTTATGGAGGAGCGTTCTTTAGTATACCGCATCCTGGATAAATGTCCGAAAAATTCGTTAATCGGCACGATTTTTCAGAACAGTCCGCTGCGATAGGCGATGCGCCCGTCGACCAGCAGGGCGGCCGGGCGGGCCTCGCCGTTCGCCGTCACCACGGCCTCGACGACGATGCTGCGGCCGGGCACCCGCTCTTCCAGGGCGCGGCCCTCGCCCTCCGGCACGAACATGGTTTCGAGGCCCAGCGTAAGCCGGCCGGCCGCGGTATCGGGCGCGGTTGCGCGCAAGGCGACAGCGGGCGCGGTGGGCCGGTCGCGCGTCACCCCGGCGACCGACCAGACATCGCCCCGCGGCACCAGGGTCAGCCAGACGGTCTCGCCTGGGGCGGGTTGGAAAGGGATGGGGCTGCGCGCGATCGGATAGCCCAGCTGGACATAGTCGCCCTGAAACAGGCTGCGCGGGTCGACCGGCTCGGTTTCCAGCCGCACCCGCGTGCCGTGCTGCAGCGTCCATTCGGCATGGGCGGCGAGCCCGGCAACGATTGTGAGCTGGACGAGGACGAGCAGGATGCGCCAAATCATGTCTTTACCCGCCGCCGGCGCGTGGCGATCCAGCCGGCGACGAGCAGCACGATGCCGCCTGCGGCCAGCAGGACCGAACGATTGATCAGGGGCGACAACTCGGCCCCGACGAAATAGCCCAGCGTGCCGACGAGACCCAGGCCGCCGAGCCAGCCGTCGAGCCGTTCATCCATCCGCCGGGCCAGGATCAGCACGGCCAGGAAGGCCGCGGCGGCCAGCGCGATCAGCCAGACGGCCGGGAGTGGCGCCAGCGAGATCAGCAGGAAACCGGCAGCCCCCGCCACCATCGGCGTCCGCCAGCCCAGGCCCAGCGCGGCGACGGCCAGCACGACGACCGCCGCCAGCACCGCGCCCGAGGGCGGTGGACCGAAGTCGGCGGCCGTCCAACCGGTCGCCGCGACCAGCGCGGCGAGGATCAGCCGGCTGTCGAACTGCAGCGGCGCGACCAGCACATAGGGTCGCCTGGCCCTGGTCGCCAGGGCCGCAATCAGCGCCAGCGCGCCGACCGCCAGGCGCAAGGCGTGGCCGGTGTCGAGGCGGAAGAACCAGTCCCACAGCCCCAGGCGCGATCCCGCCGCGATGATCAGCGCAAACCACAGGAATTGGCCGGCCGAGGCCCAGCCATGGCGCGCGATCGCCCAGGCCAGCACGGCGCAGGCGGCGACGAAGCCGAGGTCGTAACCGCTGCCGCTGTCCCAGGTTTCAACCATCCAGGCGATGCCGATGGCAAGCGCCGCCAGCGCCGAGGTCGAACTGGTCCAGACCAACGCCGTGGCAACACCCGCCACCATCCACAGGAAGAAGAACGCCGGGGGCTGGGGCGGCAGGTTGAAGACCTGGCCGATCAGCCAGATATCGGCGCCGAACAACAAGGTGGCGACCAGTAGCAGCCCTTCGACCGCCCAGCCGGCCCGGCCCCGCCAGGCGACGATCGCCCCGCCGTGCACCGCGGCCAGTGCGGCAAGGCCCAGGCCCAGCCGCGCGGCAGCTGACAGTTCGGCCCAATGCGCGGCGACGAACAGCAACGCGCCGAGGCCGAGCAGCAGGCCGCCGAGCAGGCCCAGCAGCGCTACCAGGTCGCGGCCGCCGGCGCGGCGGGCGAAATCGTCACGGATCGCGGCGGCACCCGCCTCGTCGATCCAGCCTTCGGCGATCCAGCGCGGCAGTTCGCGCAGGACCCGCCGCTGGGTCAGGCGATCGAGCATCGAATCATCAGGTTCGGTTTCCTTCCGATTGCGTAAGGCGACCATGGCGCGGGCGGCGTATGATTGCAATGGTCGGCGAAGCCTCGCTACACTACCGCCAACTCAAGCACTTAGGAGTGGATGATGACGTCGAGCGACATCGTGATCGTCGGTGCCGCCCGGACCCCGATGGGCGGTTTCCAGGGCGACCTCAAGGACAAGACGGCGCCGGAACTGGGTTCCATTGCCATCAGGGCGGCGATCGAGCGCGCCGGGCTGACGCCGGCCGACGTCGAGGAGGTCATCATGGGCAACGTGCTGCCGGCCGGCCTCGGCCAGGCGCCGGCGCGCCAGGCCAGCCGCGGGGCCGGCCTGCCCGATGCGGTCGGCTGCACCACGATCAACAAGGTCTGCGGCTCGGGCATGAAGACCCAGATGCTGGCCCATGACCTGATTCGCGCCGGCTCGGCGAAGATCATGGTCGCCGGCGGCATGGAAAGCATGACCAATGCCCCCTACCTGCTGCCCAAGGCCCGCGGCGGCTTCCGCCTCGGCCATGGCGAGGTCAAGGACCACATGTTCCTCGACGGCCTCGAGGATGCCTATGACCGGGGCCGGCTGATGGGGACCTTCGCCGAGGATACGGCTGAAGCCTATCAGTTCACCCGCGAACTGCAGGATGCCTATGCGATCGAAAGCCTGCGGCGGGCGAAGCTGGCGGTCGAAAGCGGCTGGTTCGACGGGGAGATCGTGCCGGTCGAGGTCGCCGGCCGCGGCAAGACCGTCACCGTGGCCCGCGACGAGCAGCCCTCGAAGGCCGATGCCGCCAAGATCGCCACGCTGAAGCCCGCCTTCCGCAAGGACGGCACGGTCACCGCGGCGAACGCCTCGTCGATCTCGGACGGCGCCGCGGCGCTGGTGCTGACCACGGCGGCCGAGGCCGAGCGGCGCGGCCTGAAGCCGATCGCCCGCATCGTCGGCCATGCCAATCATGCCCAGGCGCCCGCCTGGTTCACGACGGCGCCGGTCGGTGCGATCAAGATGCTGTTCGAGAAGACCGGCTGGAAGGCGGAGGACGTCGATCTCTACGAGATCAACGAAGCCTTCGCCGTCGTGGCCATGGCCGCGATCCGCGATCTCGCCCTCGACCCCGCCAAGGTCAACGTGCATGGCGGCGCCTGCGCGCTGGGCCATCCGATCGGCGCCTCGGGCGCGCGCCTTGTCGTCACGCTGCTCGCCGCGCTGGAGAAGTACAACCTGAAGCGCGGCGTCGCCTCGCACTGCATCGGCGGTGGCGAAGCCACGGCGATGGCGGTGGAGCGCCTGTGAGATGCTGACCGAAGACCAGAGCATGATCCGGGACATGGCCCGGAGTTTCGCCACCGAGGAACTGGCACCGGGCGCGGCCGAGCGCGACCGTACCGCCGCGGTGCCCCGGCATCTGCTGGACCGCATGGGTGAGCTCGGGCTGATGGGCATGTGCGTGCCGGAGGAATTCGGCGGGGCCGGGGCCGATTACCTCTCCTACGCCCTGGCGCTCGAGGAGATCGCCGCCGGCGACGGTGCCCTGTCGACCGTCATGTCGGTCAACAATGCCCCGGTCTGCGCCGCGCTGCTGCGCTATGGCAGCAAGGCCCAGCAGGAACGCTTCCTGGTGCCCTGCGCCAAGGGCGAGATCATCGGGGCCTTCTGCCTGACCGAGCCGCAGGCCGGGTCTGATGCCTCGGCACTGAAGACCCGCGCGGCCCGCAAGGCCGATGGCGGCTGGGTGATCAACGGCGTCAAGCAGTTCATCACGTCGGGCTCGATCGCCGGCGTCGCGCTGGTCTTCGCCGTGACCGACCCGTCGGCGGGCAAGAAGGGCATTTCCTGCTTCGTCGTGCCGACCGACACCAAGGGCTACGTCGTCGCCTCGATCGAGAAGAAGCTTGGCCAGCGCTGCTCCGACACCTGCCAGATCCTGCTGGAAGATCTCGAGGTCGGAGCCGATGCCCTGCTCGGCGACGAGGGCGAAGGGTACAAGATCGCCCTGGCCAATCTCGAGACCGGGCGCATCGGCATCGCGTCCCAGGCGGTGGGCATGGCGCGGGCGGCCTTCGAGGCCGCGGTCGAGTACGCCCAGCAGCGCGAGGCGTTCGGCGTCAAGATCATGCAGCACCAGGCCGTCGCCTTCCGGCTGGCCGACATGGCGACGCAGATCGAGGCGGCGCGGATGCTGGTCCACAATGCCGCGCGGCTGAAGGACCGGGGCACGCCCTGCCTGAAGGAAGCGTCGATGGCCAAGCTGTTCGCCTCCGAGATGGCCGAGAAGGTCTGCTCGGATGCGATCCAGACGCTTGGCGGCTACGGCTATCTCGCCGATTTCCCGGTCGAGCGGATCTATCGCGACGTCCGGGTCTGCCAGATCTATGAGGGTACGTCCGACGTGCAGCGGCTGGTGATCAGCCGCGCGCTCGGCGCCAGCTAGTCTTCCAGCCAGCAAAAGGGAGGGCCGGACCGGGTGTTTGGCGATCCGACCCAAGTCCTGTTCGTCGGCGGGGTGCTGATCCTGGTCAGCATCTTCGCCGGCCTGATTTCCAGCCGGGCCGGCGCGCCGCTGCTGCTCGTCTTCCTCGTCATCGGCATGGTGATGGGCGAGGACGGGCCGGGCGGCATCAGCTTCGCCAATTACGAAGCGGCCTACCTGATCGGCTCGGCCGCCCTTGCCATCGTCCTGTTCGACGGCGGCATGCGCACGCATATGGAAACGCTCAAGCTGGCGGCGGGGCCAAGCCTGTCGCTGGCCACCATCGGCGTCCTCGTCACCACGGCGGTCGTCGCGGCCGCCACCCATTGGCTGACCGGCATCGGCTGGATCCAGTCGGTGCTGATCGGTTCGACCGTCGCCTCGACCGACGCGGCGGCGGTGTTCTTCCTGCTCAACGCCCGCGGCATGGAAATCCATCAGCGGGTGCGCGCCACGCTCGAGGTCGAATCCGGCATCAACGACCCGATCGCGGTGTTCCTGGTCACCACCTGCATCGCCATGCTGAAGGCCGGCACCGAACCGACATTCGCCGGTTTCGCGCTCGACTTCATGGCGCAGATGGTCGGCGGCGGCCTGCTCGGGCTCGGCGCCGGCTTTGCCATGGTCTGGGCGATCAACCGTTTCGATTTCGCGCCGGGCATCTACCCGATCTTCGCCGTCGCCTCGGCGCTGGCGGTGTTCGGCGGTTCGCATTTCATCGGCGCGTCGGGCTTCCTCGCCGTCTATATCGCAGGCCTCGTGCTGGGCAACCGCCGCCATCGCGGCATGCAGCTGATCCTGCGCTTCCATGATGGCTTGGCCTGGCTCAGCCAGATCGTCATGTTCGTCATGCTGGGCCTGCTGGTCACGCCGCACGACATGGTGTCGGACCTCGGTCTCGGCTTTCTCGTCGCCGCGGTGCTGATCGTGCTGGCCCGGCCGCTCGCCGTCGTCATCTGCCTCACGCCGCTGCGCTTTTCCTGGCGCGAACAGGCCTTCATCGCCTGGGTCGGCTTGCGCGGCGCCGTGCCGATCTTCCTCGCCTCGCTGCCGGTGATGTACGCGCTGCCCGGCGGCGCGATCTATTTCCATATCGCCTTCGCCACCGTGCTGGCCTCGCTGCTGCTGCAGGGCTGGACCATCGGCCTCGCAGGCAAGTGGCTGCGGCTCGAACTGCCGGCCGATCATGAAAGCGCCGAGCGCCTCGATCTCGATGTCGCCGGCGATGGCGACCGTGACGTCGCGGGCTATCGCGTCGGTGCCAAGTCGCTGGTGATGGATTATCGCTTCGCCGAGCTGGCCTTGCCCCGGCGCGTGCGCGTGCTTTCGGTGATCCGCGACGGCGTCGTCATGGACCGCGACACGCTGGAGCGGCTGGAGGAGGACGACTACGTCCTGCTGGTCGCGCCGCCGCATGAGATGTTCGAGCTCGACCGGATGTTCTCGGCGCGCCGCGTCGTCGATGCCGAGGCCGACCTGGTGTTCGGCGAATTCACCCTGGCCGGTTCCGCCAAGCTCGGCGAGGTCGGCGCCATCTACGGGTTCGAGGTGCGGCCCAAGGATCGCGACCAGACGGTCGACGATTACATCCGGGCCCATCTGCGCCGCAAGGTCGTGGCCGGCGACCGCCTGCGCGTCGGGCCGGTAGAACTGGTGGTGCGCGACATGGCGGGCGGCAAGGTCGCCCATTTCGGCGTCGAGCTCGACCCCGACGAACCCTGGCGCGTGCGGCTGCGCCGCCTGCCGGTGGCAAAGCTGGCCAAGCGCGTGCTGCGCCCGTTCCGCCTGCCTCAGGGCAACCGATGACCGACATCGTCTTCTATTTCGACTTCTCCTCGCCCTACGGCTATCTCGCGGCCAAGCGCATCGACGGCATCGCCGCCCGCCATGGTCGCGGCGTCGACTGGCGCCCGTTTCTGCTCGGCGTCTTCTTCAAGGAGAAGGGCGGCCAGCCGCTGACCGAATATCCGTTGAAGGGCGACTATTCCCGCCGCGACTTCGACCGCTCGGCCCGCCGCTACGGCATTCCCTTCACCATGCCGGCCGTCTTCCCGCGGCCGACGACGATCGCGATGCGCGCAGCCGTGTGGATCAAACAGCGTGACCGGATGCGGGCGCGGGATTACTGCGAAGCGGTGTTCGACGCCTATTTCCAGCACGGCCGCGACATATCGGACACCGCGGTGCTGCTCGACCTTGCCGGCGACCTCGCGCCGGCGTTGGCGCAAGGCCTGGAAGATCCCGCGCTGAAGGCGCTGGCCCGCGCCGAGACCGAGGTGGCGATCAACGAGGTCGGCGTGTTCGGCGCTCCCTACATCATCGTCGACGGCGAGCCGTTCTGGGGCAACGACCGCCTTGAGATGATCGACGAGTGGCTGACGCGGGGCGGGTGGTAGGCGCGGACTCCGCAAGTCTTCCTACGGGCGGTTTTCGGCCTGGGGCGGTGGATCAGGTCTGACCATCTCCCCGCCGCCTTGCCGCTTCGTCCTCGATCGCCTTGGCCAGCGCCGGGTGCTGGCCGGCGAGCTGGAAGAAATCGGGCATCGCCAGTACCAGCATCGTGCAGGCCGTCAGCGTGACGATGTCGGCCGAGCGCGGGCGGCGGTCGAGCAGGGCCATCTCGCCGAAGAACATGCCTTCCGACAGGATGACGCTGTCCGGCTGCAGCCGCACCTCGACCTCGCCGGCGGCGATGAAGAACATGCTGTCGCCCGGCGCGCCGCGGCGCACGACCACGGCGCCCGGCGGGTAGTAGCGCGCTTTCAGCCGGCCGACCACGTCGGCGATCGCCTGGGCGCCGATGCCCGAGAACAACGGTACGCGCGCCACCAGTTCCCAGATGCGCACGAAGTCGCGGCGCTTGACCTCCTCCGAGAAGCCGGTCGCCAGGATACCGGCGAGCAGGGCCAGCACGCCGATACCGGAGATCATCACGAAGCCGGCGATCACCCGGCCGAAGGCGGTCTGCGGCACCACGTCGCCGTATCCCGTCGTGGTCAGGGTCACGATCGCCCACCACAAGGCGCGCGGGATACTGCCGAAAACTTCCGGTTGCTCGGTGCGCTCGGCGATATGGGCAAGGGTCGCGGCCGCGACCAGCACCACGCCGAACATGATCAGCACGACCCACAGCGTGCGCCGCTCGTTGTAGATCACCCGCCCGATCAACCGCGCGCCCGGCGTATGGGCCGACAGCTTCAGCATGAACAGCAGGACCATGACGGCCGCGAAATCGGGCGGCAGGATCATGCCCCAGGTCAGCGCGCCGGTCACCGGCAGGATCGCCAGGAGGTCGACGATGCCGGCCGGCGACACCACCCAGCGCCAGCGCGCCGCGGCAGGCCTGAGCCAGGTCAGCCGCGGCAGGTCGGGCGCGCACCACAGGCGCAAGGCATATTCGAAGGCGAAGGCCAAGCCGACCAGCGCGATCGCCAGCTCGACGCCCATCTGCAGGTGATGATCGATGCCGGGAATGGAATCGACCAGCGTGCAGCCGATGCCGATCAGGATCAGCGCCAGCTGCAGCAGGCGGAAGCGCTGCGCGCCCGGCAGGGCGACGTCGGGGTCGAGGATCAGGTGCAGGCGCTGGCGCGGCGACATCATCAGAAGATCGTGTAACCCCCGTCGATGACGAAGCTATCGCCGGTGTGATAGGCCGAGGCATCCGAGGTCAGGTAGACGGCGATGCCGCCGAAATCGGCCGCCTCGCCCCAGCGACGGGCGGGAATGCGCGGCATCACCGCGCCGGCGAACTTGTCGTTCGAGGTCGCGGCCGTGGTCATGTCGGTGACGATCCAGCCCGGCAGGATCGAATTGGCGCGGATGCGGTGGCGGGCGAGTTCGACGGCCAGGCCCTTGATCATCGAGATCAGCCCGCCCTTCGAGGCGCCGTACTGCTCGTTGCGGGCGGCGCCCTCGATCGCCGCGGTCGAGGCGATGCCGATCAGCGATCCGCCGTTGCCGGCAGCGATCATCGCGCGCGTGGCCGCGCGCAAGGTGAAGAAGGCGCCGTCCAGGTTGATCGCCATGACGCGGCGCCATTCGTCGTCGGCCATTTCGGCGAAGCTCGGCGCCTTGCCGATCACCCCGGCATTGGCGATGCAGCCGTCGAGTCGCCCGCCGAGCACCGAGACCGACCTGGCCATTGCGGCGTCGACCGCGGCGGAATCGCCGACATCGCAGATCAGCGCCTCGACCTTGCCGGCGGCTTGTGCGCCGAGGCGCTGCGCCGCCTCCTCGGTCTTGGTCCGGTTGGTACCCCAGATGACGACCGAGGCGCCGGCCTGCACCAGCGCCTCGGCCATGCCGTAGCCGATGCCGCCGTTGCCGCCGGTGACGACGACGCCCTTGCCTGTCAGATCGAATGGCCGATAGCTCATGGCATTTCCCCCTGAATCCCGATTCACCGAAATTTTCGGGGCTACCTTAGCTATCTGCGCGTGATCGGGAAACCTTCGGCTGGCGCCGGCATCAGGCCCACCGAGACCCGGTTCTTGCCGCGACGCTTGGCGTCGTACATCGCCGCGTCCGCCCGGGCGAGCGCCACGTCGAAGCCCAGCGCGTCGGCTGGACAGTAGGCCACGCCGACGCTGCAGCCGATGCCGTGGCCGATCCGACCCACCGCGTCGACGATCCGTTGGGCCACGGCCGCCGCCGTCACCTTGACGTTATCGGGGGCGCCGGCCAGGCAGATGACGAATTCGTCGCCGCCGAGCCGACCGGCCAGATCGCCCGGCCGGACATGCGTGGCCAGCACGCGGGCCACGGCCACCAGGACCGCGTCCCCGCGGGCGTGGCCGAGGATGTCGTTGACCTGCTTGAAGCCGTCGAGATCGATGAACAGCACCGCCAGCGGCCGCTTTTCGATGGCGCAGTCGCGATGCAGGGCGGTCGCCAGTTCGAGGAACAGGGTGCGGGCGGGCAGGCCGGTCAGTGCGTCGTGCCGCGCGGTGATCGCCTCGGCCGTATGCTTCTCCACCTCGGCTTCGAGCCGCTGGTTCGACCGGGCCAGCCGCTGGGCATCCGCCGCCGTCGCCATGTAGGCGCGGTTGATTTCATGCAGATAGACCAGCAGCAGCATGGCCGACGAGACGAAGCCGTTCAGCCGGCCGAGATACCAGCCGACGGCGTAGCGGCCGCCCGACGCGATGGTGGCGGCGGCATCGAGCATCAACGCGAAGAATGCCACGCCCAGCGAGACTTGCAGCACCGTCCGGAACCGGGTGATTCGCCAGAAGAGCATCAGCGAGCCGCCCATCAGCGTCAGGATCAGCGGTGCCGGGCCCATGGCGGTCAGCCGCTGCAACTGGCCCGCCCGCTCCAGCACCGGCAGCAGGTCGTGGCCCAGCGTCACCATGGCAAGCGTCGCACCGAACAGCACCAGCGTGCCGCCCACGGCGATCAATCCCGAACGCCTTGGCCCGGCACTGGCCGCCGCATCCGGCAGCAGCCATTCGCTGATCGTATAGACGACGATGCCGACGAACGGCCCGATATGCCAGAAGACCCACAGCCAGATCATGGTCTGCGGTCCGCCGGGCAGCGCCGCCCGGTCGGGCAGGATCATGCCGGGGAAGGTCAGGAACTGGGCGACGACCGCCAGGCCGGTATAGAGGCTGCCGCAGCCGACATAGAGCAATGCCGGGCTGCCGTTGCCGCGATAATGGCCAAAGATCAGATAGGCGGTGACCAGGTAGTTCGAGGCGGTCAGCGTCTGGAAGATCGGGATGAAGGCCGGGATCGGCGGGCCCATTTCGTTGGCGAAGGGCAGGGCGGCGACGGTCACCGCCGCCAGCGCGATGCAGAACCACAGGGCGACGCCGCGCAGGGCCGGGCTGGCCGGCTGGGAAGACAGCGACGAGAAAGGGTCGCGCAGAGGCGCCCGCCGCCGGCTTTCCACCCGGGGCGGCTGCACCAGCACATTGTTCATCGTTTCCGTCACGCCGATCTCGTCCGAACTCGACCACGATGCCGCGCATATGACTTTGGTCCAGGAGTCGGTAACGAATGGTTAAGACCTGGCTGTCGCAGGTCAACCAAGTCTTTGTGAACGCTCGATTTCGGCCTTGGCGGATCGACCTTGCGAAGGCCCCTACCACGCTACCCAAGCGTGCGGCCTGATCGGCCGCCCGCGCGCCAGGCCCGGCGCAGCGGCGGGAAAGCTCCGCGGCCATGCGTGATGCCCCCGGGCCGGAAAGAGGACGCCGCCCGCCGGATCGTGCGGGCGGCGTGGCGCGGAACTTATTCTTCCTTGTAGCCGTAGGCCTGGATGTTGCCGGTGGCGCCGTAGTACTTGTAGGGCAGGAACTTGCCCGACATGGTGATCTGCACGCGGTCGCCGCGCGGATCGGGCTGGCGTTCCATCGTGAAGTCGAAATCGATCGCCGACATGATGCCGTCGCCGAATTCCTCCTGGATCAGTTCCTTCCAGGTCGGCCCGAAGACCGAGACCAGTTCGTAGAAGCGGTAGATCAGCGGATCGGTCGGCGGGCCGGTCAGGGTACCGCGATGGGGTACCTCGTTCAGCATCCGCTCCTCGACCGCGGAGAGGCCGAACAGTTCGGCCGCCTTCATCGCCTGCGGCTTGGTCAGCTTCATCTGGCCGAGCAGGGCGGCGGTGATCAGGATCGGCGAAAAGCCGTCGATTTCGCCGCAGATGTATTTCCAGCTCCAGCCTTTCTCGCGCTTGATGTCGAGGATCTTTTCGGTGAGGTCGGCGCGTTTCATCCCATTTTCTCCTTTGGGTGAACGAAGGGGGTGGCGGTCGGGCGGACGACCGGCGGATGCCGGCGATCCCAGGGACGGCCGGCGATCTCGTCCTTGAAGCTGCGCGAGCGCGTGACCAGGAAGTCGATCAGGTGGTTGCGCAACGCGTAGTAGTCGGGGTGGCGGTGAACGTTGTGGCGGTCGCGATCGCGGGGCAGCGGGTTCACCACCGTCTCGGCAATCAGGGCGCCCGGGCCGTTGGTCATCAGCACGATGCGATCGGCGAGGTAGATCGCCTCGTCGACGTCGTGGGTGATCATGAACACGGTCTGGCCGGTGCCGTGGCACAGCCGCCGCACCTCGTCCTGCAAGGTGCCGCGGGTGAGCGCGTCCAGCGCCGAGAACGGTTCGTCCATCAACAGCATCTTCGGCTCGAGCGACAGGGCGCGGGCGATGCCCACGCGCTGCTTCATGCCGCCTGACAGTTCCGATGGCCGCCTGCCCTCGGACCCGGCAAGGCCGACCAGGCTGATGAATTCCTGGGCATGTGCCCGCACTTTCGCCCGGGACCAGTCGGGATGGCGCGCCGCCACCGCATAGGCGACGTTGCCCATCACCGTCAGCCAGGGGAACAGCGCATGGCCCTGGAAGATCACGGCGCGGTCCAGCGCCGGCCCCTCGATTGCGCGGCCGTCGACCACGACGACCCCGTCCGACGGCTTGTCGAGGCCGGCCAGGATGTTCAGCACCGTCGTCTTGCCGCAGCCGGAATGGCCGATGACGCAGACGAACTCGCCGCGGTCGATGCCCAGCCACAGGTCCTCGAAGATCGCCGGGCCGCCATAGCGGCGCGCGATCCCCTCGATCGAGATCAGATGGGCGCTCATTCGGGATAGCTCACGAGGCGGGCGAGCCGGGCCAGCGCCTGGTCCAGCACCATGCCGACGATGCCGATCAGCAGGATCGCCGTGATCACGTTAGTGATCGACAGGTTGTTCCACTCGTTCCAGACGAAGTAGCCGATGCCGGTGCCGCCGACCAGCATCTCGGCGGCGACGATGACGAGCCAGGCGATGCCGATCGAGATGCGCATGCCGGTCAGGATCGTCGGTGCCGCCGCCGGCAGGATCACGGTGAAGGCCCGTTTCAGTGGGGGTATCTCCAGCGTGCGGGCGACGTTCAGCCATTCGCGCCGGACGCTTGCCACCCCGAAGGCGGTGTTGACCAGCATCGGCCAGACCGAGCAGATGAAGATCACGAAGATCGCCGAAATGGCGGAATCCTTGATCGTGTAGAGCGCCAGCGGCATCCAGGCCAGCGGCGAGATCGGCTTCAGGATCTGGATGTAGGGATCCAGTGCCCGGTTCATCAGCGGCGACATGCCGATCAGGAAGCCGAGCGGCAGGGCGACCAGCACCGCCAGCAGATAGCCGGCAAAGACCCGCGCGATCGAGAAGGCGAGCTGGATGCCGATGCCCTTGTCGTTGGGCCCGCGATCGTAGAACGGGTCGGCGAGGTGCCGCCACAGCTGGGCGCCCACCGCGCCGGGCCCGGGCATCGCCGAGGTCCCTTGCGTCGCCGTCTGTCCCATCAGCTTGGCGTATTCCGGGTCCATGTCGGCGACGGCGCCGGACCCCATGGTCCCGAGTTGCCACAGGCCGAGGAAGGCGGCCAGCAGCAGCAGGGAGACGAGGCCGGCGCGCAGGGTAAGCGAGGCGGTCATGCCCGCTTGATCGCAAACGAGTTGACGTAGTCGTCGGGCTTCGACGCATCGAACGGCTTGCCCATGACGACGATGGTCTTCGACCCCGCGGCCGGCGGGGTCAGCCCTGCTTCCTTCATCAGCCGTGCGGCATCGGTGGCCAGGAACACCTGGTTGGCGATGGTCTTGTAGTCGACGTCGCCCTTGATCTGGCCCCAGCGCTTCATCTGGGTCAGGATCCAGACGGCGAAGGATTCCCACGGGAACGGGTCGAAGGCGATGCGGTTCGGATCCTTCTTCACCGTGCCGAGACCATCGGCATAGGTGCCGGTCAGCACTTGTTCGACCACCACCGGCGGCTGGTTCAGGTAGTTGGCCGGGGCGATCGCATTGGCGATCTCCTTGCGGTTCTCAGGGCTCGAGGCATAGGCCGTCGCCTCGATGATCGCCTTCAGCAGCGCGCCATAGGTATTTGGCATCGAGGTGACGAATTCCTTCGATGCGGCGAAGGCGCAGCAGGGATGGCCGTCCCAGATTTCCTTCGACAGCATGTGGATGAAGCCGACGCCGTCATAGACTGCGCGCTGGTTGACCGGGTCGGGCGCCAGGAAACCGTCGATGTTGTCGGCGCGCAGGTTGGCGACCATCTCGGGCGGCGGCACCGCGCGGATCTGCACGTCGGTATCGGGATCTATGCCGTTTTCGGCGAGGTAGTAGCGCAGCAGGTAGTTATGCATCGAGTAGTCGAAGGGGACCGCGAACTTGAAACCCTTCCACGATTTCGGGTCGCGCTTGTCCTTGTGCTTCATCGCCAGCGTGATCGCCTGGCCGTTCACGTTCTCGATCGCCGGCACGGTGTAGGGCAGGGGCGTGGCGCCGGCGCCCATCGAAATCGCCAGCGGCATCGGCGACAGCATGTGGGCGGCGTCGTATTCCTTGTTGATCGTCTTGTCGCGGATGACGGCCCAGCCGGCCGTCTTGATCACTTCGACATTCAGGCCCTGCTTGGCATAGAATCCCATCGGGTGGGCCATGATGATCGGCGTGGCGCAGGTGATGGCGATGAAGCCGATCTTGAGATCCTTCTTCTCGATCGGCCCGCCCTGGGCCAGCGCGTCGGTCACCTGGCCCAGCGGCAGGAACTGGCTGATCGCGGCCAGGGCGGTCGACGCGCCGACCGCCCTGAGGAAGCCGCGGCGGGTCGCGTCTTCCGGGAACAGGGCGCGGACCACGGCGCTTTCGACGGCGCGCGACATCCGCGCCTCCGATCCGGCCATCGCCGCATCATGGTCGGCCTGGCTGGCATGCCGGCCGCAGCCGCAACCGCTGGCCGTCAATTTCCGCGTGGCGTCGAGCGGATCGTCGAACATTCCCATGGCACCCCTCCTCCTGGCTTATGAACCGGCGTGTTTTGTGCAACGCAACAAGCGTGCCATCGACGGGAATGGCCGGAATCCAGGGGCGAGAAGGGCTCGTGACTATTACGAAATCTCGTGACACACTAAATTTCGTAGCCAAGATCACGAAAATTCGTAGCGAGGGGCCGTGGAGCACGGGTTCGGGGTTGCGTTCGAGCATGGTGCCTTGGCCACGCTGGCCATCGACCCTGTCGCCGACCGGGTGGTCGACGCCAATCCGGCGGCCTGTCGCCTGCTCGGCTACGACCGTGACGCGCTGCGCCAGAGTTCGGCCAGCGGCCTGCATCCGGGCCAACTGCCCGCGCTGATCGTGTTTTCGGAAGCGGTGCTGGCCCAGGGCAGCTACTGGACCCGCACGCTGACGCCACGCCACGCCACGGGGCGCGAACTGCGCCTGGAATACGCGGCCTCGCGGCTCGAGGGTGAGGGCGGCGCCCTGATCCTGCTGACCCTCACCGATCTCGACGAACGCCAGCGCCGTACCGTCGATACCGAGGCCGACCTGCTGGTGCGCGACGGCATCGCCGAATGGCAGCGGGTCGAGCGCTTCTTCCGCGATGTCGAGCGCGAGAACCAGCTGATCCTGCGTGCGGCCGGCGAGGGCATCTACGGCGTCAACGCCGAGGGGCGCACCACCTTCGTCAACCCGGCGGCGGCCCGCATGCTGGGCTGGGCGGCCGAGGATCTGGTCGGCCAGGACATGCATTCGATCGTCCACCATACCCATGCCGACGGCAGTCATTACCCCGAGCAGTCCTGTCCGATCTATGCCGCCTTCCGCGACGGCGCGATCCATCAGGTCGACCGCGAAGTGTTCTGGCGCCGCGACGGCAGCCATTTTCCGGTCGAATACACCTCGACCCCCATCCGCGACCGCGGCGTCGTGGTCGGCGCCGTCATCGTCTTCCGCGACGTGAGCGGGCGCCGCGAGGCCGACGAGCGCCTGCATGCCGCCCTGGCCGAGGTCGAGCGCCTGCGCAGCCGGCTCGAGCTCGAGAATGCCTATCTGCAGGAAGAAATTCGGACCGAGACCAATCAGCGCGGCATCATCGGCCGCAGCGCCGCGATCCTGAAGACGACGGCGCAGGTCGAGCTGGTGGCGCCGACCGATGCGACGGTGCTGATCTCAGGCGAATCCGGCACCGGCAAGGAATTGATCGCGCGTGCCATCCACGAGGCTTCCGACCGCCGCGATCGCCCGCTGATCCGGGTCAACTGCGCCGCGATCCCGCGCGAACTGTTCGAGAGCGAATTCTTCGGCCATGTGAAAGGGGCCTTCACCGGCGCCTTGCGCGACCGTGTCGGCCGCTTCGAACTGGCTGACGGCGGCACGCTGTTCCTCGACGAGGTCGGCGAGATTCCGCTGGAGCTACAGGGCAAGCTTCTGCGCGTGCTGCAGGAAGGCCAGTTCGAGCGCATCGGCGACGAACGCACGCGCACGATCGACGCCCGTGTCATCGCCGCCACCAATCGCGATCTCAAGCGCGAGGTGCGGGCCGGGCGATTCCGCGAGGATCTCTATTTCCGCCTTGATGTCTTCCCGATCGAGTCCGTGCCGCTGCGCGAACGTCCCGACGATATCGCGCTGCTTGCCGCGCATTTCCTGCACGGCGCGGCACAGAAACTGAAGACGCCGGCCTTGCGGCTGACCGAGGCCGACGCGAACCGCCTGCGCGCCTATGACTGGCCGGGCAACGTGCGCGAGTTGCAGAACGTCATCGAACGCGCCGCCATTCTTGCCCGCGGCGGCAGGCTGCGGTTCGATCTGCCCGACAGCGTCGCGGTCGCGGCCGTGCCGATCGTGGTCCAGCCCGCGCTGCTGACCGAGGATGACCGCCGCGCGCGCGACCGCGCCAACATCGCCGCGGCGCTGGCCGCCTGTGGCGGCAAGGTGTTCGGCCCGGGCGGCGCGGCGGAGATGCTGGGGCTGAAGCCGACGACGCTTGCCTCCCGTATCAAGGTCCTGGGGTTGAGGCCGGCATTACCCCCGGGATAATCGACGGCATGGCGCGCGAAGCCCAGGATGGCCCGGTCAACCACCAACGGAGCGTCGCCATGACCGAACTGAAAGCCATCGCCGAGAACTATATCGCCGCCTGGAACGAGACCGATGCGGCCGCCCGCCGCGCGCTGATCGCCCGCACCTGGACCGAGGCCGCGACCTATGTCGATCCGATGATGCAGGGCGAAGGCCATGACGGCATCGACGCGATGATCGCCGGCGTGCAGTCGAAATACCCCGGCTTCCGCTTCACGCTGGATTCCACGGTCGATGGTTATGCCAACCATATCCGCTTCTCGTGGGCCTGCGGTCCGGATGGCGCGCCGGCCCTGGTCAAAGGCACCGATTTCGGTGTCGTCGCCGCTGGGCGGCTGCAGCGGGTTACCGGCTTCCTCGACCAGGTTCCGCCGGGCATGTGATCATCTGCCGCTGTTGCTGGCCGGCGGGAACAGGAGTTGGGCCACCCGCCGGCCTTCGACCGGCTTCTCGCAACGCGGAAACTTCTCATAGCCCGGTTCGATCGCCGTGCGGTCGTAGCCCGTGGCGAATACGAAAGGGATGCCACGGGCCGCCAGGATATCGGCGACCGGATAGACCGCGTCGCCATGCAGGTTGATATCGAGAATCGCGCCGTCGAGCTGCTCGCCGTCGATCATCGCCATCGCCTTGGCGACGCTGCTGACCGGCCCGATCACGGCGATGCCCAGTGCCGTCAATGCATCGGCCAGGTCGGCGGCGATGATGTATTCGTCCTCGACGACCAGGACGCGTTTGACCGTCTCACCCATGATTGGCACTCCGCAAAGGCACGATGATCCGACAGCGCACGCCGTCGGCCGCAAACTCCAGCCGCGTCTTGGCGCCGAGCTGATAGGGCAGGGCCCGTTCGATCAGCTCGCTGCCATAACCTTTCTGCCGCGTCGCTCCGGCCGACATCGCGACCCCGCTTTCACGCCAGTCGAGGATCAGGTGATACCCGGCCTCATCGCGTTCCGACCGCCAGGAAATGTCGAGCCTGCCCGGCTCGTGCCGCAGGGCGCCGTATTTCGCGGCATTCGTCGCCAGTTCGTGCAGCGCCAGCCCCAATGTCTGCGCCGTGGTGGTGGTCAGCGAGATCGGGCCGCCTTCCATATCGATCTTGGGTCCGAGATCGCCGTGCATCGCAAGCTCGCCCGTCACCAGGTCGCGCAGGTCGATCATGCCATTTTCGGAGTGCGTCGACAGGCCCTGCACCCGGCTCAGCGCCCGCAGGCGACCGCCGAATTCTTCGCCGAAGGCATCGAGCGATGCGCTGGACCGCATGGTGCGCGAGGCGATCGCCTGGGTCACGGCCAGGAGGTTGCGAGTGCGGTGCTGCAGCTCGGCCAGCAATATCTGCTGGCGGCCCTGCAATTCACGCAGGTCATGCACGTCCGACATCGTGCCGACCCAGTCGACGTCGGGATCGTCGGTTCCGTTCTGAATCGGGCGGGCCCGCGTCTGATGCCAGCGATAGTCCCCGGTGGCCGCGCGCCGGACGCGATGCTCGACGTAGTACTCGCCGCTCTCGGCGGCATCGGACCAGGCCGCCATCGTCTCGTCGCGATCGTCGGGGTGGATCGCATCGAGCCAGCCGAGCTGCATGCTTTCCTCGAAGCTGAGGCCGGTGAAATCGATCCATTGCGGGCTGCCCCAACTGCGCCGCCCGTCGGCCTGCGAGCGGAAGACAAGCTGGGGAATATTGGTCGCCAGCAGGCGAAACCGGGCCTCGCTTTCCCGGATGCGCATTTCCGTATAGTGCTGCTCGGTACGGTCGCGCAGGATCTTCACGTAACCGAGCCCGGGATCCGACAGCGGCATCATCAGGCCGGAGGCCCAGAACCTGATGCTGCCCTTGCGCATCTGCCAGCGATCGTCCTCGGCCCTTCCCTCGGCGGATGCGACCCGGCGTTCCAGCCCGGCGATTCCCGCCGCCTGGTCCTCCGGCGTGAAGATGACGTCGGCGGACTGTCCCAGCATCTCCGCCTCGCTGTAGCCGAGCAGGCGTTCGGCGCCGGTATTCCAGCTGGTCACCAGGCCCTGCCGGTCCATGGAGAAGATGGCGAAATCGGTGGCGCTTTCGATGACGATGCGCAGCAGTTCGTCGCTGCCCGGCACCGGCGGCAGTCGCGGATCGTTGGCCATCGGTACCCCTCCCGGATCGCTGCCAAGCAATCCGGAAGGACGCCTGGGGGGCGGCTTTGTTCCCGGCTACCAGACGAACGGCGCGAGCGGGATGGAGCGTCCGTTCGAAAGGCGCAGAAGCACCCCGGCCGGGCCGAGACTGGCGCTGGCATGCCCTGACGGAATCGGGGATGGCGCGGCGAGTGGCGCGGTCGCCGTAAACGGCGATCCGCCGCGATAAGCGGTGATCTCGGCCTCCATCAGCCAGCCGCCGGCGGTCGGTGCCAGGGGCGCACCCATCACGTACCAGACCGGCGCGCCGGTCCCGTCATAGGCGAAGGCCGATAGGAAAGCCCGGTTGCCCTGCTGTTCGACGAAATAGCCGACACCGGGCTGTGACGGGTCGTAGTACCATCCGGCCGGCGCCGCGTTGGCCGGGGCGGGCAGCATGCCCGACCCGTCGATCGGAAACCGCTGGATGCGCTTGGTGACGATGGTGCCGTCGACATTGTCGGCCAGCGACAGCAGCGAGGCGAGGCCGCCACGGCCCGAGATGATGAAGGTCGCCGTCCAAAGCCGCCCGGTGCGGGCGACATTTCCGGCCTCGGCCCCGAACAGCGTGCCGCCGCCGCGATGCTCGGCGATGGTACCGCGATAGATCGTCAGCGGCGTACTGGTATCGGACCGCGTCAGCGTGCCCGATCGCCAATGGGGCGCGCCGGTATCGTCATAGCCGTAGGCCGCAATGAAGACGCGGCCCTGGTCGTTCAGCGCCAGGCTGTAGCCGCGCCCGGGCTCGTCCGGCACCCACCACCAGCCGTTGACGGCCGCCTTGGCATCGTAGGCTAGGGTCAGGCCGCAGCCCGAGACGCTGTCGGCCGGGATCGTTGCCACCGCCGTCGTGCCCGCCCCGGCGCACAGCCCGGTCCACTGCGCCACCGAGTAGCCCGGCCCCAGGGTGACGGTCAGCGTCAGTTGCTGGCCGGCATCGACCGGATAGAGGCAGCGCTGGCCGAGCATGTCCAACGGTCCGCAGACGCGGTCGAGCGGACTGATGGCCACCGAATAGGCCGTGCTGTCATTGTTGGGCGACACGATGCTCAACGAGAAGATCGGCTGGCGGGCCCAGGCGGCCGGGCTGAAGGCGGCGAGGGCGAGGATCAGGGCGATGACGCGGAACATGGAGGTGTTATAGCGCCCGCCGGGCCGGGAAAACCATGCCTTCCATCCATAGACGGCGTCTATCGAATCCATGAGACGAAATCATTTTCCCAATCCGTTGCAATCCCATACCGTCCGGGCCTGAGGCGGGCTAGGCTTGAGCCCGGCCAAGGGTCTGACAGTAGACGGGAGAAGACGGATGAACCGTACCGGCGCCGGAAGGCGGGCGGCATGACCGCCCTGCGAAGCGCGATCGATCCGCGCGGCGACGCCTTCAAGGACAATGCCGCGCGCATGGGCGAGCTGGTCGAGGATCTGGCCCAGGTCGTGGCGCGCATCAAGGAAGGCGGGGGCCAGAAGGCCCGCGACCGTCACCTGTCCCGCGGCAAGCTGCTGCCCCGCGACCGCATCCGCACCCTGCTCGATCCCGGCTCGCCGTTTCTCGAATTCAGCCAGCTCGCCGCCCACGGCGTCTATGGCGAGGAGATCCCGGCCGCCGGCATCCTGACCGGGATCGGCCGCGTCTCGGGCCGCGAATGCGTGATCGTCTGCAACGATGCCACCGTCAAGGGCGGTACCTACTATCCGCTGACCGTCAAGAAGCATGTCCGTGCCCAGGAAATTGCGCGCGAGAACAACCTGCCTTGCGTCTACCTGGTCGATTCCGGCGGTGCCAACCTGCCCAACCAGGACGAGGTTTTCCCCGACCGCGACCATTTCGGCCGGATCTTCTTCAACCAGGCCAACATGTCGGCGCAGGGCATCCCCCAGATCGCTGTGGTCATGGGCTCCTGCACCGCCGGCGGCGCCTATGTGCCGGCGATGTCGGACGAGAGCATCATCGTGCGCAATCAGGGCACGATCTTCCTGGGCGGTCCGCCGCTGGTGAAGGCCGCGACCGGCGAGGTGGTCTCGGCCGAGGATCTCGGCGGCGCCGACGTCCACAGCCGCATTTCCGGCGTCACCGATCACTATGCGCTGAACGACAGCCACGCGCTGGGCATCGCCCGCAAGATCGTCGCCGGGCTGAACCGCCGCAAGGTGGCGCAGGGCGACACGCGGGTCACGCGCGAGCCGCTCTATGACCCGCGCGAGCTGCACGGCGTCATCCCGCGCGAAACCCGCATTCCCTACGACGTGCGCGAGGTCATCGCCCGTATCGTCGACGGCTCGGAATTCGACGAGTTCAAGAAGCTCTACGGGCCCACCCTGGTCTGCGGCTTTGCCCATATCTTCGGCTATCCCGTCGGCATCATCGCCAATAACGGCATCCTGTTCTCCGAATCCGCGGTCAAGGGGGCGCATTTCATCGAGCTCTGCGCCCAGCGGCGCATTCCGCTGGTCTTCCTGCAGAACATCACCGGCTTCATGGTCGGGCGGAAATACGAGAATGGCGGCATCGCCAAGGACGGCGCCAAGCTCGTGACCGCGGTCGCCACCGCGGCGGTGCCCAAGTTCACCGTGATCATCGGCGGCTCGTTCGGCGCCGGCAATTACGGGATGTGCGGCCGCGCCTACGGCCCCCGCCAGCTGTGGATGTGGCCCAATTCCCGCATCTCGGTGATGGGCGGCGAGCAGGCGGCCAGCGTCCTGGCCACCGTTCGCCGCGACAACATCGAGGCGGCGGGCAAGACCTGGTCGAAGGAGGACGAGGAAGGCTTCAAGGCGCCGATCCGCGACCAGTTCGAGGTCCAAGCGCATCCCTACTACGCCTCGGCGCGGCTGTGGGACGACGGGGTGATCGACCCCGCCGATACCCGGATGGTGCTCGCCCTCGGCCTGTCCGCCGCCCACAACGCGCCGATCGGGGATACCCGCTTCGGCCTCTTCCGCATGTGATCCGGGAGCCTATCGAGATGACCGAGAACCCCGAAGACATGGTGCTGCTGGATGCCGACGAGACCGGCGTCGCCACCGTCACCCTGAACCGCCCGCATCTGCACAACGCCTTCAACGCCGACGTGATCGAGCGCCTGGCCGATATCTGGGACGACCTCGACAAGCAGGACGGCATCCGTGTCGTCGTCGTGCGCGCCAACGGGCGCAGTTTCTGCGCCGGCGGCGACCTCAACTGGATGAAGGCCGCGGCCCTCTATACCTACGACCAGAACCTCGAGGACGCGCAAGGCCTGGCCGAGATGCTGCACCGGCTGGACCGGCTGTCGAAACCGACCATCGCGCTGGTCCACGGCAACTGCTTTGCCGGCGGCGTCGGCGTGGTCGCGGCCTGCGACGTCGCGGTGGCGGTGCAGGGCGTGCAGTTCGCGCTGACCGAAGTGAAGCTCGGCCTGGTGCCGGCGACGATCTCGCCCTATGTCGTGCGCGCCATGGGGGCTCGCCAGGCTCGCCGCTACATGCTGACCGCCGAGCGCTTCGATACCGACGTCGCCCATCGCGCCGGCCTGGTGCATGAGGTGGTGACCGACAGCGTGGCGCTGCAGACCGCGCGCGACCGGCTGGTCGCCGATTTCCTCAACGCCGCGCCCGGCGCGCTGACCGCCACCAAGGATCTGCTGGACAACGTCGTCGACCGGGAAATCGACGATGAGCTGATGGCGCTGACCGCGCGCGCCATCGCCGATGCCCGTGCCACCGAGGAGGGGCAGGAGGGGCTGGCCTCGTTCCTGGAAAAGCGCAGGCCGTCCTGGGTGCGCGGGGGCGAGGGCTGATGTTCGACAAGATCCTGATCGCCAACCGCGGCGAGATCGCCTGCCGGGTGATCGATACCTGCCGCCGGTTGGGCGTGCGTACCGTCGCCGTCTATTCCGATGCCGACGCCCAGGCCCGGCATGTCGCGATGGCCGACGAGGCCGTGCATATCGGCCCGGCGCCCGCGCGCGAGAGCTACCTGGTCATCGACCGCATCATCGATGCGGCGAAGCGCACCGGGGCCCAGGCCATCCATCCCGGCTATGGCTTCCTGTCGGAGAAGGCCGAGATGGCGCGGGCCTGCCAGGCTGCCGGCCTGGTCTTCATCGGCCCGCCGGCGTCGGCGATCGAGGCGATGGGCCTGAAGGGCGCGGCCAAGGCGCTGATGCAGCAGGCCGAGGTGCCGGTGGTGCCGGGCTATCACGGCGACGACCAGGATCCCGGGGTGCTGGCGGCCAAGGCGGCCGAAATCGGCTGGCCCGTGCTGATCAAGGCGGTGGCCGGCGGCGGCGGCAAGGGCATGCGCCGGGTCGACGACGCGGCCGAGTTCGCCGCGGCCTTGGCGGGGGCGCAGCGCGAGGCCGCGGCTTCGTTCGGCGACGACAAGGTCCTGATCGAGAAATACCTGGTCAAGCCGCGCCATATCGAGATCCAGGTGTTCGGCGATGCCCAGGGCAACGCCGTCTACCTGTTCGAGCGCGACTGTTCGGTCCAGCGCCGCCACCAGAAGGTGCTGGAGGAGGCGCCCGCCCCTGACATGCCGCCGGAAATGCGCGCGCGCATGGGCGAGGCCGCGGTCGCCGCGGCCAAGGCGATCGGCTATGTCGGCGCCGGTACCGTCGAGTTCATCGCCGATGTGGCCGACGGCCTGCGGCCTGACCGCTTCTATTTCATGTAGATGAACACGCGCCTGCAGGTCGAGCATCCGGTGACCGAGATG
>JAEYTW010000421.1 GCA_023433835.1 Pseudomonadota bacterium
CCGCCACCTTGCGCATCACCGTCGGCAGGGCGTGATCGTCAAGCTCGGCCGGCCGCGCCCAGATGCCGGGCGGCGGGGCCGCGGTTTCGGCGACAGCGACACGCAGCAGCAGCCGGAAATGGGTGAAGACGTGTTCGACCTGGGCCTCCAGCAACGCCCAGTCGCCGGGGGCGGGCGCGTGCGCCAGGGCTTCGTCGAGCGTCCAGCCCGCGCCTTCGCGCCACGGCGTCGAGGGGAATTCGCCCATGCCGCCGAGCAGGCCTTCCGGCGGCCGGCGGCGGATCAGCGCCGCGCCGTCGGGGCGCGCCAGCACGAAGGCCAGGCCATGGCGGGTCGGCCGCGCCTTCTTCGGCGACTTGGCCGGCAGGTCCTCGGCGATGCCCAGCGCGCTCGCCCGGCAATGCGGCCGCAGCGGACAGGCGAGGCAGCGCGGGTTGCGCGGCACGCAGACGGTGGCGCCCAAGTCCATCATGGCTTGCGCGAAATCGCCCGGCCGCCGGTCCGGCGTCAGGGTCGCGGCCAGTTCCTTCAGCCGGGGCTTGGCGCCCGGCATCGGTTCCTCGACCGCGAACAGCCGGCTGACCACGCGTTCGACATTGCCGTCGACCACGGTCGCCACGCGATCGAAGGCGATCGCGGCCACCGCCGCCGCGGTATAGGCGCCGATGCCCGGCAGATCGCGCAAGCCTTCCTCGGAATCCGGAAAGATGCCGCCATGTCGCTCGGCCACCGCCTTGGCGCAGGCGTGCAGGTTGCGGGCCCGGGCGTAGTAGCCGAGCCCCGCCCATTCGGCCAGCACGTCGTCAAGCGGCGCCGCCGCCAGCGCCTTGACGGTCGGCCAGCGCGCCAGGAAGCGCGCGAAATAGGGGCCGACAGTTGCAACCGTCGTCTGCTGCAGCATGACCTCGGACAGCCAGACCCGATAGGGATCGGCGGGGAGGCCGGGGCCTGAGCGCCAGGGCAGGTCGCGGGCGTGCCGGTCGTACCAGTCCAGGAGCAGCGGGGCGATCTCGCGGGGATGTGACAAGGTCATCGCCCGGCAAACTAGGGGCCGCGGGCGCGGTCGTCTATAATTGCGCGCATGGAAGAGGACGACTCCATCCCCCGCGCCCCCGGCGGCCGCAAGCTGGCCCGGCTGATGACCCGGCTGACCAAGCCGGCGTTCAAGGCGCGCGGCTTCTTCGCCGGCGCGGTGCTGACCCGCTGGG
Source organism: Pseudomonadota bacterium (assembly GCA_023433835.1). Classification (GTDB taxonomy): domain Bacteria; phylum Pseudomonadota; class Alphaproteobacteria; order Ferrovibrionales; family Ferrovibrionaceae; genus JAFKFH01. The sequence goes on from JAEYTW010000421.1 coordinate 1,209, forward strand.
CCGAGGTGGTGGGGGCGGAACTCGCCCGCATGTCGGCACCGGAACGGCTGCATTTCCCGAAGGGCGCGGCGGCCAACGCGACGCTGACCCTGCGCGTCGCGCCGGGCTACGCCCCCGACATCCAGCATCTCGAACCGCTGATCATCGAGCGGATCAATATCTTTTACGGCTTTCACGCGGTCGCGCGGCTGAAATTGATGCACGGCCCGCTGCCGGTGGCGCCGCCCAAGCCGGTCTCCTCGGCCGAGCCGCTCGATTCGGAAGCCGAAGCCCGGCTGGTCGCGCTGACGGCCGGCATTGCCGACCAGGCGCTGCGCGAGCAGATGCAGCGGCTGGGCCGGTCATTGTCGCGCCGCAAAAGCCTTTGAGAATCCTGTGGATAAGCGCTGATTCCTGTGGATAAGGCCAGGGAGTCGCGTTGAAGGGGTAGCGGGGCAGCCCCTATACTGCCCCTACATCTTGTAGGTTGAGGTTAATCATGTCGCGCATGTTGAGCACTCTTGCTCTTATGCTGCTTGCTTTCGTCGGCTTTGCCGCGAGTGCGGGCCAGGCCCGTGCCGAGGCGTTCACCGGCGATATCGTCGTCGGCAAGCCCGAGGCACCGGTCACCATCATCGAATACGCGTCGCTGACCTGCCCGCATTGCGCGGCCTTCCAGATCAACACCCTGCCCGACTTCAAGAAGGAATACGTCGAGACCGGGAAGGTGAAGATCGTCTATCGCGACTTCCCGCTGGACGGCATCGCGCTGCGCGCCGCGCAGATCGCCCGCTGCGGCGGCCCCGACCGCGCCGCCGGCTATATCGACGTGTTCTTCCGCCAGCAGAGCCAGTGGGCGGCGGCGAAGGATCCGCTGGCCGCGCTGAAGCAGATCGGCAAGTTCGGCGGCCTGTCGGACGCGCAGATGGATGCCTGCCTGGCCGACAAGGCCCTGGAGGAAGCGGTCCTGAATTCGCGCCTCGATGGCCAGACCAAGTTCAAGGTCAATTCGACCCCGACCCTGATCATCAACGACAAGAATTATCCGGGCGCGGCGTCGCTGGCCGATCTGAAGAAGATCGTCGATCCGCTGATCAAGTAAGCGGACAGCGTCCGGAATTTCGGGGAGTATATCGACCGTGCAGTTCACCCGCCTGCGCCTGACCGGCTTCAAGTCCTTCGTCGAACCGACCGAGTTCATCATCAACCCCGGCCTGACCGGGGTGGTGGGCCCGAACGGTTGCGGCAAGTCGAACCTGGTCGAGGCGCTGCGCTGGGTGATGGGCGAGAACAGCCCGAAGAAGATGCGCGGCTCGGCGATGGATGACGTCATCTTCGCCGGCACCACGACGCGCGCGGCGCGCAATCTGGCCGAGGTGACGCTGCACCTCGACAATACGTCGCGCCGCGCGCCGGTCGGTTTCAACGAGGCGGAGGAGTTGGAGATCGTGCGGCGGATCGAGCGCGAATCGGGCTCGAACTACCGCATCAACGGGCGCGACGTGCGCGCCCGCGACGTCCAGCTGCTGTTCGCCGATCTTGCCACCGGCGCCCATTCGACCGCGCTGGTCAGCCAGGGCCGCATCGGCGCGCTGATCAATGCCAAGCCCCAGGAACGCCGGGCGCTGCTCGAAGAAGCCGCCGGCATCGCGGGCCTCCATTCCCGCCGGCACGAGGCGGAGTTGCGGCTGAAAGCCGCCGAAACCAATCTGGAGCGCGTCTCCGACGTGCTGGCCCAATTGGAAGTCCAGCTCGGCAACCTGAAGCGCCAGGCCCGCCAGTCCAGCCGCTATCGCAACCTGCAGGATCACATCCGCAAGAACGAAGCGCTGCTGTTCCACCTGCGCTACAAGGCCGCCGAGACGGCGCAGGCCGAGGCCGAAGCCAGGCTCAACGAATCCACGATGGCGGTGGCCCAGCTGACCGAGGCTGCCTCCGCCACCACGATCGCCGAGGCCAATGCCGCCGAGGCGGTGCCCGGCCCGCGCATGGCCGAGGCCGAGGCTTCGGCCCGCCTGCATCGCCTGACCGTCGCCCGCGACGGCATCGATGCCGAGGAACGCCGGGCGATCGAGAAGCTCGAGGAAATCGGCTATCGCATCAACCAGGCCGAGGCCGACCTGGCGCGCGAGAAATCGCTGCAGCGCGATTCGGCCGAGGCGCTCGAGCGCCTCGATGCCGAGGCCGAGGAAATCGCCATCGCCCGCGACGACGAGGGCGCCGAGCAGGCGACCGTCGAGGATCTGGTGGCCGAGCGCCAGCAGGCGGCCGAGGCGGCGCAGGCCGAGCTCGACGCGCTGACCCGCCGCGCGGCCGAGGAAGGCGCCGAGCGTCAGCGGCTGTCGCGGGTCGTCGCCGACACCGAGGAGCGCGTCACCCTGCTGCGCGCCCGCCTCACCGAACTCGAGACCGAGATCGCGGCACTCGGCGGGGCGGTCGACGGTGCCGGCGCGGAAGCGCTGGGCGAGGAAGTCGAGCGGCTGTCGCTGGCCGCCGAAGAGGCGCGCGTGATGCTCGACGAGGTCGAGGGCGAGACGCGCGATGCGGTGCAGGAGGCCGATGCCGCTGCCCGCGCGCTGATCGAGACCGCCGAAGCGGAAGGCCGCGCCGCGCTGGATGCGGCCGAAGGCGCGGCGCGTGCCGCGGTGCAATCGGCCGAGCGTGAAGCTGCGGCGACCACGGAAACCGCCGAGGCGCGTTCGCGCGAGCGCATCGAGGCGGCCGACGCCGAGGCCGCCGCGACCATCGAGATGGCCGAGTTGCAGGGCCAGGAAGCGCTCGAAGGCGCCGAGGGCGCGCGCATCGCCGCCGAAGCCCGCCTGCAGGAAGCGCGCGAGGCGATGAATGCCGGCATGGCCGAGGTCACCCGGCTGGCCGCCGAGGAGGCGGGCCTTGCCAAGCTCCTGGCCACCAAGGACGGCGATCTGTGGCCGCCGCTGATCGATGCGGTGACGGTGACGCCGGGCTACGAGCATGCGCTGGGCGCCGCGCTGGGCGACGATCTGACCGCCGGCACCGACGAGGCGGCCCCGACCCATTGGAACCAGCTGCCGCTGCTCGAGGGGGCCCCGGCCTTGCCGGCCGGCGTCGAACCGCTGTCGGCCTATGTCACCGGCCCGGCCGCTCTTGCCCGCCGGCTGAGCCAGATCGGCGTGGTCGACGAGGCCGACGGCCAGCGCCTGCGCGCAAGCCTCGCCCAGGGCCAGCGCCTGGTCAGCCGCGGCGGCGCCCTGTGGCGCTGGGACGGCTACACCATGGCCGCCGGCGCGCCGACCGCGGCGGCCGCCCGGCTGGAGCAGCGCAACCGCCTGGCCGAGCTGCGCGAGGAACTCGACCTCGCCCGCCTGGCCAAGGACGAGGCCGAAACCGCCT
>JAEYTW010000424.1 GCA_023433835.1 Pseudomonadota bacterium
CATCTCGGTAGCCGGTGCGTCGCCCTCCGGCGGCGTCTCGGGCAGGGCCGGTGCGACGGCATGGCCGGCGCCGGGCCGGCTTTCGACATAGCCTTCGGCCACCAGATGCTCGAGCGCGGCGATCACCGTGTTGCGGCCGAGCTCGAGCTCCTGAGCCAGCGCCCGCGACGAGGGCAGCTTGTCGCCCGGCTTCAGCCAGCCGGCCAGAATCGCGGCGCGCAAGCCTTCGTACAGCTGGCGCTGCAGCGGCGTCTTCGACCGGCGGTCGAGCGTGATCTGGTCGAGCAGCACGGCGCGCGGCTGGCGCGACCGGCGGCGGGCGGTGGCGGTCATGGCGCCATCCTGCCCCGGCTGACGGTCAGGCCGCAACCGTGGGCGTCAGCAGCGGCGCGAGGAAGTCCAGGGTCGCCCGCACCGCCGGCAGCATGCCGCGGCGCGAGGTGAAGACCAGGTGGATCGTGCCCTCGCCGGTATGCCAGCCGGGGAACAGCTCGACCAGCCGGCCGTCGCGCAAGCTCTCGCGCACCAGCTGGATCGGCAGCTCGGCGACGCCGAAGCCTTCCAGCACGCTTTGCATCAGGACGGGGAAATCGTTCGACGATGTCCGCGGCAGGTGGTGCAGCAGATGCTCGGTGCCATCGGGGGCGTAGAGGCGCCAGGTGGCTTCGCCCGGTTCGTCGTGGAAGGCGATCGTCGGCAGGCCGGCCAGATCGGCCGGCGTTTCCGGCGCGCCGTGGCGGGCGATGAAGTCGGGGCTGGCGACCAGGCAACCGCGGCTGTGGCCCAGCACGCGCATCGTCAGGGTCGGGTCGGCATCGAGGCGGCGGCGCACCCGGATGGCGACGTCGACCCGCTCGCCGATCAGATCGACCGCGCGGTTCGAGGACAGCACCTGGACGCGGACCTTCGGATGGCGCCGCAGGAAATCGGGCAGGGCCAGCGCCAGCACCTGGGTGAAGCCGATCGGACAGCCGATGCGCACCAGCCCCTGCGGTTCCGACTGGCCGCGGGCGGCGACGTCGTCGGCGGCTTCCGCCTCGGCCACCAGCGCCTCGCAATGCCGCAGGTATTCCTGCCCCACCTCGGTGACGCGGAAGCGCCGGGTCGAGCGCTCCAGCAGGCGGACGCCCAGCTGATCCTCCAGGCGGGCGATGCGCCGGCTCAAGGTCGATTTCGGCACGGCCAATACCCGGGCCGCGGCGGCGAAGCCGCGATGGCGGACGACGGCGGCGAAGTAGGCAAGGTCGTTCAGGTCGCGCATTATTGTCCCATTCGTGGAACGATATGTTCGAGATTAGCCGTCTAATCGGATCATTGTCCCGGAACTATGTTGATCTCGACGTACAACGCAAGGACCAATCCGATGAAGATCCTCCATCTCGATTCGAGCATCCTGGGCCAGGGTTCGGTCAGCCGCCTGCTGTCGGCCGAGATCGTCGACCGGCTGAAGGCCGAGAACCCGGCGGCCGGCGTGACCTATCGCGACCTCGCGGCCAGCCCGGTGCCGCATCTGTCCGGTGCCTATCTCGCGGCGGGCGCCCAGCCGGCCGACCAGCGCACGGCCGAGGCGCAGGCCGACCTTGATCTCGGCGCCGCGATCATGGATGAATTCCTGTCGGCCGACATCGTCGTCATCGGCGCGCCGATGTACAATTTCTCGGTCTCCAGCCAGCTCAAGGCCTGGATCGACCGCGTGGCCGTCAAGGGCAAGACGTTCAACTACAGCGAAAAAGGACCGGAAGGCCTGGCCGGCGGCAAGAAGGTGATCATCGCCTCGTCGCGTGGCGGCATCTATTCCAGCGGCCCCGGCGCCGCGATCGACCATCAGGAACCTTATCTGCGCGCCGTGTTCAGCTTCTTCGGCATCACCGACCTCGATTACATCCGCGCCGAAGGCGTGAATTACGGCCCCGAACAGCGCGAGCAGGCGATCGGTGCGGCGCGTGCCGGTATCGAGGTCCTGAAGGCCGCTTAACGTCGCGGAAAGCCTGGGACCGCCCCTTGGCGGTCCCAGGATTTCCATGCTATTCCGTTGCCCCGGACCTCGCACGCAGAGAGGGTATGAGGTGACGGCGGCCGCCCCGCGCAAACCGGAGAGGAATTCACGCCCAGGACCCTCATCGAGGGGGGCGCTGAGGGGCAGCGTGGCCGGCAAGACCGCCGAACGGCGCGCCGAACTCGCCGAAGCGGCGCTGCAGACGCTGTCGACCTTGGGGTATGCCCGTACCAGTCTGCGCGAGATCGCGCAGAACTCGGTCTTCTCGCACGGCGTGCTGCATTACTATTTTACCGACAAGGTCGACCTGATCACCTGTTGCGTACGCCAGTACAAGGCGCGCTGCGTCACCCGCTACGATCAGATCACCGCCGATGCGACCAGCTATGACGACTTCGAGCGCGGGTTTCTCGCCAGCCTCGCCCAGACCGTGCGCGACGAGGCGCCGATGCACCGTCTCTGGTACGACCTGCGCTCGCAGGCGATGTTCGAGGATTGCTTCCGCGCCGACGTCGCCGCGATCGACCAGAGCCTGGAGAACATGGTCTGGCGCATCGTCAGCCGTTTCGCCGAACTGGCCGGGAAGCCGGTCGGCCTGCCCCCCGCCGTGATGTATGCGACCTTCGACGGCCTGGTGCAGCGCTGCCTGATAAAGCATCTCTCCGGCGATGTCGGGGCGATCGACGAGATGCTGGTGCTGGTCCGCCAGGTCCTGCCGCGGTGAGGCGATCCCGTTGATGCCGTCGCGGCAGCCCGCCGACTGGCGGGTCATTCTCTATTCCAGCCTGGGTTCGGGCCTCGATTTCTACGACTTCGCGATCTTCGCGGTGTTTGCCGGGGTGATCGGGCCGGTGTTCTTCCCGGCCGGCGACGATCTCGCCTCGCTGTTGCAGACTTATCTGCTGTTCGCGGTCAGCTATCTCGCCCGGCCGGTCGGGGGCGTGATCTTCGGCCATCTCGGCGACCGGTTCGGCCGGCGCCGCGCCATGCTGCTGTCGTTGTGGCTCGGGGCGCTGGCCGCCTTCGGCATCGCCGCGTTGCCGGGCCACGCCGAACTGGGCGCGGCGGCGACCATGGCTTTCGTCGCCTTGCGCATCCTGCAGGGCCTGACCATCGGCGGGCAGATTCCCGGCACCATCACTTTCGTTTCCGAATTCCTGCCCGCGCGCCGTGGCCTCGCCTGCGGCCTGGTCTTCATGCTGATCGAACTGGGCCTGCTGTTCGGCAATGCCGTCAGCCTGGGGCTGCATGCCGCGCTGACGCCGGCGGCGGTCGCCGACTGGGGCTGGCGCGTCGCCTATGCGCTGGCCGGGGTGTTCGGCTTCGTCAGCTACCGGCTGCAGCAGCGGCTGGACGAAACCCCGGCCTTCGCCGCGGCGACCGCGGCGCGCCTGCCGCTGGCCGAGGTGGTGCGCGGCCACGGGCCCGCCATCCTCGCGGGCGTCGCGCTGACCGCCCTGCCGGCCGCGGTGCTCGGCGTCGTCTATCTGCAGATGCCGGCCTGGCTGATCCATATCGTGGGTACCGATCCGCAGGTCGCGACCGCCGCGACCAGCCTCGGCGTCCTGGTCTGGGCCTTCGGCATCGGGCTGGCCGGCTGGGCCGGCGATCGGGGCTTGCGGCCGCTCGGATTGGGCCTGGGCGCGGTTCTGACGCTTATACTGGCCTGGCCGTTCTACCAATGGCTGTCAAGCGGGGTGGCGCCGATCCTGCCCCTGCTGCTGGCGGCGATACCATCGGCCCTGATGTTCGGGGCCTTCCCGGCGATGCTGACCGCGCTGTTCCCGGCGGCGCTGCGATTCTCCGGCATCGCCTTGTCCTACAACCTGTCTTTCGCGCTGTTCGGCGGTATCGGGCCGCTCGTCGCCACCTGGGCGGTGCAGGCATCGGGCGTGGCCGCGGCGCCGGCCTGGTACCTGATGGCGGTCGCCCTGGTCGCGCTGGCGGGGCTTGCGGGCTTGCGCATTCTCCACTTGCACTCCGCGCCTTGAGGCCCGATATAGGGGCCGGGAGGTTGGTGATGGACGGGCTCCTCGCCAACCCGGTCAGGTCCGGAAGGAAGCAGCCGTAACGAGTTTCGGTTCGGGTCGTCGCCAGCCTCCCACCTTCGATCGGCACATGAGCTGCCTGATCTTGTCGTCCAGCACCGACCGGCGAGCCGCATGACCGACGCGACGACGATGCCCTATCGCGTGCTGGCGCGGAAATACCGCCCGGCCGATTTCTCCGCCCTGGTGGGCCAGGAAGCCCTGGTCCGCACGCTGTCGAACGCCATCGCCTCGGGCCGCGTCGCCCAGGCGTTCGTGCTGACCGGCGTGCGCGGCATCGGCAAGACCACCACGGCGCGTATCATCGCGCGCGGCCTCAACTGCATCGGGCTGGACGGCCAGGGCGGGCCGACGACGAGCCCTTGCGGCGTCTGCGCCAACTGCCTCGGCATCGCCGAGGACCGCCATCCCGATGTCATCGAGATGGATGCGGCCAGCCGCACCGGCGTCGACGGCATCCGCGACCTGATCGATGGCGTGCGCTACCTGCCGGTGCAGGCGCGCTACAAGGTCTACATCCTCGACGAAGTGCACATGCTGTCGACGGCGGCGTTCAATGCGCTGCTGAAGACGCTCGAGGAACCGCCCGAGCATGTGAAGTTCGTCTTCTGCACCACCGAAATCCGCAAGGTGCCGATCACGGTGCTGTCGCGCTGCCAGCGCTTCGACCTGCGCCGGCTCGACGCCGAGACGATGATCAGCCATCTCGGCTGGGTCGCCGCCCAGGAAAAGGCCGAGGTCGCGCCCGAGGCGCTGGCCCTGCTGGCGCGCGCGGCCGAAGGCTCGGTGCGCGACGGCCTGTCGCTGCTCGACCAGGCGATCGCGCACGGGGCCGGCGCCATCTCGGCCGATCAGGTGCGCGACATGCTGGGCCTGGCCGATCGCGGCCAGGTCGTCGACCTGTTCGACCTGGTGATGAAGGGCCAGATCGCCGAGGCGCTGGCCAGCTTGCGCGCCCAGTACGATCGCGGTGCCGATCCGCTGGCCGTGATCCAGGATCTGCTCGAGCTCACCCACTGGCTCACCCGCATCAAGGTCGCGCCCGACGCGGTCGACGACGTCACCGCGGCCGAGACCGAGCGGGCCCGGGCGCGCGAGCTTGCCCGCTCGCTGTCGATGCCGGTCCTGTCGCGCACCTGGCAGATGCTGCTGAAGGGCCTGGGCGAGGCACGCGTGGCGCCGTCGGCCATCGCGGCGGCGGAAATGGTGCTGGTGCGGCTGGCCTATGCCGCCGACCTGCCGGGCCCGGCCGACCTGATCCGCCAGCTGCAGGGCCAGGGTGCTTCGCCCGGCGCCGGCCCGGCCGCGCCGCGCGGGCC
>JAEYTW010000484.1 GCA_023433835.1 Pseudomonadota bacterium
CCCCCGCCCAGCGATGATCGGGCGCGACCAGCAGGGCCAGCCGATCCTCCGCCACCCGGCGGGGCACCAGCATATCCTCGGTGAAGGCGCCCTCGACCAGGCCGATATCTGCCTGGCCGGCGCCGACCGCGGCCGCGACCGCCCGGGTATTGCCGACCTTCAGGGTCAGGGTGACGGCGGGATAGGCGCGGCGGAAACGCACCAGCCGGCCGGGCAGCCAGTAATGGGCGACGGTGCGGCTGGCGTGGACGGTGACATGGCCGCGCTTCAGCCCGGCCAGGTCGGCCAAGGCCTGCTCGGCGGCGCCGGCGCGACGCAGCACGGCACGTGCCTCGTCGAGGAACAGCCGGCCGGCCTCGCTCAGCACGATGCGGCGGCCGACCCGGTCGAACAGCTTGACGGCATACTGCGCCTCGAGCGCCGCGATCGCCGAGGAAGCGCCGGGCTGGGTCAGGCCGAGCGCCTTGGCCGCCGCGGTCATGTGGCCGCGTTCGGCCACCGCGACGAAGATGCGCAGCTGCTCGAGCGTCATGGGCGGGGTGGCGCCTCCCTCAGGCGAGCGCCAGGATCAGCCCCAGGCTCACGACCGAGATGAAGACCCAGGCGGCCAGCCCAAGCAAGAGCGGCTTGTGGCCGGCGGCGCGAATTCGCCCGAAATCGGTCGACAACCCGATTGCCGCCATGGCGAGCGTCATCAGCATCGCATTGGCCTGGATCAGCGCGCCCTTGACCATGGGCGGCAGGATGCCGGCCGAATTGACCAGGACGAGGGCGAGGAAGCCGACCAGGAACCAGGGAAAGGGCGCCCCTTCGGCCGGCTTCTCCCCGCCGCGGGCGCGGGCCGCCAGCCAGCCGAGGAACAGTACCGTCGGCACCAGCAACAGCACGCGGGTCAGCTTGGCAACCGTGCCGGTCGAGCCGGCGACCTCACCGCCCTGGAAGGCCGCGGCCACGGCCTGGGCAACTTCATGAATCGCGGCGCCGGCCCACATGCCGCCTTGTTCGGACGACAGGCCGAGCAGCGCGGCAAGGCTCGGCAAGGCCAGCATGGCCAGCGTGCCGAACAGCGTGACGCAGCCGACGGCATAAGCCGCATCTTCCTCGTCGCCGCCGGCGACCGCGCGGCTCGCCATCACCGCCGAGGCGCCGCAGATCGCGGTACCGGCACCGATCAGCACGGCGAGGCCGCGCGGCACGCCGAGGCGGCGGCCGAGCCACAGGGTGAAGGTCAGGGTCAGGGCAAGCGTGGCGGCGATCGCGACGAAGCCCCCCAGGCCCAGCGCCGCGATCTGGCCCAGCGTGATCTGCAGGCCGAGCAGGGCCACGGCGATGCGCAGCAGCTTTTTCTGCGCCAGCACCAGGCCCGGCACGGCCGGAGCGGGTCGGCCGATCGCGGCCCCCAGCGCCATGCCCAGCACGATTGCCAGGATCAGCGGGCTGAACCGGTCGAGCAGCGGCAACTGGCGCACCGACAGCGCCGCCCCGCCGATCACGGCGGCGAGCAGCAGGCCGGGCACCGGGCGGCGCAACCGCTCGGGCAAGGCGAAAGGCGACAGGGACAGCGAAATCGGCGACATCTGCGACACTCCAGTGATCGCAGATAGATCGCGCCAGCGGACTACAAAGTCCAACTGATCAGTGTAATTAGATCGATAGCTCGAGCTTATCGATCCTGGGTGCGTATCGTGCTCAGGTCGTCACGGGTACCCGCGCCCACCCGGCGGCCGCTGGCATCACGCACGATCAGCTCGCCGTTCAGGCCGCGTTCGAAGGTGTAGAGCGACTTGGTCTGGCGGGTGGGCTGGCTTTCGGCACTCCGGCCATCCTTGCCGGCGCCGGCAGCCGATCCGACACCGTTGCCACCGGTCGACTTGCCGGCGGAATCACCGGCCCAGGCAACCGACGCCGACATGGCCGCCGGCATCGCCATGCAGGCGATGGCCGCGGCAAGCGGCAGTTCACGCACAAAGAAACTCAGCCTCAGCATGCTCAAGTCCCTCCCCGTCCCCGAACGGGCAAGCGGAGTCTAGGCAGATATGGTTTCGAAATCCATAACGGAAGTTTCGGGTAATCGCCCGGCCCGCGCCGCTCGTCCTCCGGCCATCCGCCTGGCTGGCGACTGCTGGATTGTTTCCTTAAAGTGAACAAGATCGTTTCCAAATAAATCCAGTGAAAATCTTCCAAATATTTCCGAAAATAACTCACGACTATTTGAACCGGATCGCCAATCGTCCGCCTCTGATCGTCCAGTCCCACGCCTCCGGGCAACTCCCGCGGCCTGAAAGCTCAGATTTACTAGTTCATAAGGATAGGTTCATTTGCGGTAATGCTGGCTGCACTTGCATCCGAAAACCTGTCAGGTCATGAAATTCTCAGGGGTGAGATACCTCAAGGGGGGAAGATGAGGCGCAATATGAGCATTCTGCTGCGCGGGGCGCTGGTCATGGCGATGCTCGGCGCCGGTATGCAGGCGGCGCAAGCGGCTCTCGCCTACATCACCAACTACAATGGCAACACGATCAGCATCGTCGACACGGCGACGAACACGGTCGTATCCCAGCCCGATATCGGCGGCCAGTCGACGATTGCCACCGCGGTCCTGCCGAACGGCAATTTCGCCTATATCGGCATGCGGAACTCTACCCTGGTCAAGGTGCTGGATACGACGAGCCAGGAGATCGTCGCGACGATCACCGTCGGCACCGATCCCGCCGGCATCGCCGCCCTGCCGGACTCGTCACGAGTCTACGTCTCCAATTCGGGCTCGAACAACGTGTCGGTGATCGACACCGCGACCAATGCGGTCACCGCGACCATTGGCGGCGTCGGCAACGGCCCCTTCGGCATGGTGGCGTCGCCGGACGGCACCCGGATCTATGTCGTCACCAATTCCGGCAACACGATCACCGTGATCAGCACCGCGACCAACACGGTGCTGACCCAGGTCGCGACCGGCAGCATGACCAACCCCTACGGCATCGCCATCTCGCCCGACGGCAGCAGGGTCTATGCCGTCCTCAACACGGCAAGCCAGGTTGCCGTACTGGATACCACCAGCCTGACGATCGCCACGACCTACAGCGCGACGTCCGCGCCGACGACCGCCGTGGTCTCGGCTGACGGCACGAAACTCTACGTCGTCGACCGCAACTTCAGCCAGATCCGCGTCCTCACCGCCGCGACCGGCGCGGCCATCACCACGATCCCCGTCGGCACCACGCCTTACGGCATCGCGATGACCGCCGACCGCGCGCGCATCTATGTCACGAGCTTGGGCGGCAACAGCGTCACCGTCATCGACCCCTCGAACAACAGCGTGATCACCACGATCAGCGCGGCAGGGGCCAGGTCGACGGGCCAGTTCATCACACCGGAGCTGGCGCGGCTGACCGTCAATGCCGGCGGCGGTCAGGTGACGGCCAAGACATCGGCCGGACCGACGCTGAGCTGCGGCGGCGCCGCGGCCTGCCAGCGCAACTACGCCACCACGGCGACGGTGACCCTGACGGCCACGCCCCCGGACACCAACACCCTGTTCACCAACTGGACCGGCGACTGCAGCGGCCAGTCGGCGGGCATCACCGTTTCGATGGCGGCGGCGCGCAACTGCACCGCCAACTTCATGAGCCTGCCGTCCCAGCCGTTGCCCCCGCCCGCCTGGTTCAACCCGGGCGCCGTCCCGCCCGTGTTCAGCGTCCCGGTCAGCCCGGTCGGGGCCTTCACCCTGTCGCTGTCTTCGATCTTCACGACCACGCTGACGACCTTCACGGCGACCGTCCCCGATTTCCTGAAGCCGCTGTTCACCTTCGTCAGCGATGCACTGACCAAGACCATCACCGGCATCCTCACGTCTCTGCCCAGCCTGCCGACCCAGCCGGCCGCCCTGCCCGATACCGATCGGGCGACCGCCAATGCGACACCCAACCCGATCTATCCGACGGTGGCGACCATTGCAGCGCCGGTGACCGTCAGCGCCACCGATACGCAGGGCGCCAGCTACAGCGTCACCCTGAACATGAACTTCCAGGCGCCGCGGCAGCTCGCCGCCATGGCCGCGCTGTCGACCACCGCCGACGGCCAGGCGGTTGGCAACGGCGCCTCGGCCAAGCCCGCCCTGTCGCATGACGGCGGCCAGATCGTGTTCCAGAGCGCCGCGACCAACCTCGTCACCACGGCCACGCCCACAGGTACCGACGTGCTGCGCTATCGCGCCCTGTCGGGTGGACTCGACCGGCTAAGCCAGTCGGCTTTCCCAGCCGGCGGCCCGACGGGCGGCGCGCTGGGTGCCGCCACCGACCCTGCGGTCAGCGACGACGGCAGTCATGCCGCCTTCACCGCCGCGGGCCAGGGCCTGGTGCTCGGCCTCGACACCAACGGCGCGCGCCAGGTCTATCGCATCGGGCTGAAATACCCGCGCGTCGACCGCGACCCCGCCACGCCGGTCGCCGATCTCGTGTCCGGCACGGCGGCGGGCGTTGCCGGCGACGGCCATTCGGACGCCGCCGCGCTGTCCGGCGACGGCCGCTACGTCGTCTTTGCGAGCCACGCCGTCAATCTTGGCCAGGGCCTCGACGGCACCGCCCAGATCTGGCGCAAGGACATGGCCACCGGATCCTTGCTGCTGGTCTCGGCGACCACCGACGGCCGGCCGATGACGGCCGCCTCAGCCGATCCGGCGATCACCGCCGACGGCCGCTTCGTCGCCTTCTCGTCAGGCGCCCAGGTCTATCTCAAGGATCTGCAGAACGGCGCGGTCTGGGCCGTCGGCCCGGGCAGTCGCCCACGCCTTTCGGCCAACGGCGAGGCCATCGTCTTCGTCGCGGGCGGCGCGGTCGTCGCGGTCCGCGGCGGCTCCACGACCACGCTCGGCGCGGGCGACCAGCCGACCGTCTCGGCCGACGGCCGGTTCGTCGCCTGGCGCACGCCGGAAGGCCAGATCCAGGTCGGCGATACCTTCCGCGGCGTCTCGGCCCTGGTCAGCCGCACGGCGGCCGGAGTGGGCGGCAACGGCACCTCCGGCGATCCGGCCATCTCGGGCGACGGCCGCTCGATCGCCTTTGCCACCAATGCCCGCGACCTCGTCACCGGCAATGTCGCCGCCGGCCAGATGATGCTGGCCGGCAATCCGCTGGTCGACCCGGCGGGCACCCGCTACTGGTACGTCACCACGGGCGACCAGCAGTCGCTCGCCATCGAGCGGCGCGGCGACCGCGCCTATGTCGCCAGCCTGACCTATGACGCCTCGGGCAACGCGACGTGGTACGCCGGGTTCTGCGGCTTCACCGGCCTCACCTGCTCGGGCCAGCTCAACTACGTCACCGGCGGCAGCGCCGCTACCGATCAGCGTGCCGCCGCGACAGCCGGCGCCAGCTTCGCCATCGCCTTCGCCGAGACCGGCACCGACGCGACGCTGACGATGAATGCGAAAGCGCTGGGCCTGCGCGCCTTCCCGCTCGGCGGCAACACCGCGCCGGCAGTTCCGGGCCTGCCCGAGGCCGGCTGGTGGTACAACACCGATGATCCCTCGGGCGCCACCGGCTGGTTCCTTGCCACCGCGACGCCCGCCACCGGCGCGCCCGTCGCCATGCTGACCGGCACCGTCTACGATCGTACCGGCCAGCCCTTCTGGGCCGTCGCGCAAGGCACCATCGCCGGATCGACCAGCTTCTCGTTCAGCGGCACGCTCAACCGCTATGCCGGCGGCGCGCCGCTCGGCCAGGCGGCAACGCAAGCGCCTTCCGGCAACCCCGTCGGCCCGATTGCCGTCACCTGGACCGGGTCGCGCACCGCCACCGCCGTATTGCCCAACGGCCAGCGCGCCAATCTCGCGCGCTGGCCGTTCTGATCTGCCGTAGTCAGGAACGGGGAGAGCCCCTGATGAATCGCATCGCCCGGCTGTGCGGCATGGTCACCACCTTTGCGCTGGCGCTCGCGGGCGGCAGGGCAATGGCGTCAAGCTATGCCTATATTCTCAACGACAGCACCAACACGGTCAGCGTCATCGATACGGCGACCAACACGATCATCGCTCAACCCGACATCGGCGGCACGTCGATCCACGGATCCACCGTCCTGCCGAACGGCAATTTCGCCTATCTCGGCGTGTACGGCGCCAACCGGGTCGCGGTCGTCGACACGGTGACCCAGTCCGTCGTCGCGACCATCAACGGTTTCAACCAACCGCGCGGCTTGACCGCTCTGCCGGATTCGAGCCGGGTCTATGTCGCCAATCAGTCCGCCGCGCGAATTCACGTCATCGATACCGCCACGAACACCGTGACGGCCCAGGTCACGTTGCCGGTCGGCACGACCGGCGTATCGCTCGCGCCCTCGCCCGACGGAACCCGGGTCTACGTCGTCCTGGATACGGACAATGTGCTTCGTTACATCGATACCGCCACCAACACGCTGAATGCCGCCTCGGTATCCGCCGGCGCCTCGCCCGCGGGCCTGGCAGTGTCGGCCGACGGTGCCACGGTCTATATCGCCGCGAGCGGCAACGGCAATATCCGGGTCATCGATACGGCAACGATGACGCAGACCCGGACGATCACGGCCGCCAACAATCCGTTCACCGTCGCGCTGTCGGCCAACGAGTCCACCTTGTATGTGCCGGCGATCGGCGGCAACGTGCTCCGGGTCATCGACACGGCGACCGGGAACAGCGTCGCCAACATACCGACCGCCGCCCAGCCGGCCGGCGTCTCGTTGAACCCTGCGGGGACGCGGGCCTACGTCACCAGCATCAGCGGCAATACCGTCAGCATCGTCGACACCACGAACAATACCGTCATCTCCACGCTCAGCGCCCCGCGTCCGTCAGGGATCGGCAAGTTCGTGACGCCCGAATTGTCGCGGCTCACGGTCAGCACCGGCGCCGGCCATCAGGTGACCGCCAAGATGTCGGCCGGACCGGTGCTGACCTGCTCGGGCCCCACCGCCTGCGAGCGCAACTACGCCACCACCGCAACCGTCACCCTGACGGCCCAGCCTGTCAGCGCCAGCTGGATGTTCACCAACTGGAGCGGCGATTGCAGCGGCCAGTCGGCCAGCATTACCGTTTCGATGGCCACGGCGCGAAACTGCACGGCCAACTTCATGAACATCCCGACCACGGCCCCCACGCCGCCCGCCTGGTTCAACCAGAACGTCCTGCCGCAACATCTCGACACCATCGTCGGCGTCGACGGCCAGTTCACCTCGGCTTCGCTGGCCGCCGGCTTCCAGAACGCCGTCAATCTTTTCTTCGCAGCCACCCAGGCCGATGGCAGCCCGCTGCCGGCAGGCATCACCTTCAACAGCGCTGGCCTGACCTTCACCGGCACGACGCAACTGCCCGGGCTGCCGGTCCAGTCCGCGGCCGGCGGCCCCAACGGCATCTATCCGCCGGCCCTGCAGATCGGCAGTCTGCCGGTGATGGTCACCGCCCGCGACGCGCAGGGCAGCAGCTACAGCATCAGCCAGTATCTCGATCTCAAGGCGCCCCGCGCCCTGGTGGCCATGGCCGCGCTGTCGGTGTCTGGCGCCGGTGGCAATGCCGCCTCCGCCAAACCCGCCCTGTCGCATGACGGCGGCCAGGTCGTCTTCCAGAGCGCGGCCACCAACCTCGTCACCACGGCGGCGCCGGCCGGCACCGACGTGCTGCGCTATCGCGCCCTATCGGGCGGCCTCGACCGGCTGAGCCAATCCGCCTTTGCCAATGGCGGCCCGTCGGGCGGAGCGCTTGGCCCAGCCATCGCCCCGGCCGTCGGCAGCGATGGCACCTACGCCGCCTTCGCCGCTTCGGGCCAGGGCTTCGTCATCGGCCTCAATGCCCGGGGCGTGCGCCAGATCTATCGCATCGGCCTGAAGTACCCGCGCGTCGATCTCGATCCGGGAACGCCCACCGCCGAACTGGTGTCGGGCACGACCACCGGCCTGGCCGGGGATGGCCATTCCGACGGCGCCGCGCTGTCGCGCGACGGCCGCTACGTCGCCTTCGCCAGCACGGCTACCAATCTGGGCACGGGTCTGAACGGTACCAGCCAGGTCTGGCGCAAGGACATGACGACGGGTGCGCTGACGCTGGTGTCGGCCACCACCGCCGGCCAGCCGATGACCACCGCCTCGGCCGATCCGGCGATCACCGCCGACGGTCGCTTCGTCGCTTTTTCGTCCGGGACCCAGGTCTATCTGAAGGATCTGCAGAACGGTGCCATCTGGGCGGTGGCCCAGGGCAGCCGCCCGCGCCTCTCGGCCAACGGCGATGCCATCGTCTTCGTGACCGGCGGCTCGGTCGTCGTCGTCCGTGGCGGCACCACCACGACCATCGGTGCAGGCGACCAGCCGGCCGTCTCCGCCGACGGCCGCTTCGTGGCCTGGCGAGACCCCGCCGGCCAGATCCAGGTCAGCGACACCTTCCGCGGCGTCTCCGCCCTGGTCAGCAAGACGGCAGCCGGCGTCGGGGGCAACGGCGCCTCGAGCGATCCGGCCATCGCCGGCGACGGCCTTTCGATCGCCTTCGCCACGGACGCGCGCGACCTCGTCGCCGGCAATCTCGCCGCCGGCCAGATCATCCTCGCCGCCAACCCGCTGGTCGATCCCGCCGGCAAGCGCTACTGGTACGTCACCTCCGGCGATCAGCAGTCTCTGGCCATCGAGCGCCAGGGCAATCGCGCCTACGTCGCCAGCCTGACCTATGACGGCGCGGGCAACTCGACCTGGACCGCCGGGTTCTGCAGCTTCTCCGGACTGACCTGCGCGGGAAGCGGCTTTGCCATCACCTTCGCCGAGAACGGCACCGATGCGACCCTGACCTTCAACCGGACAAGCCTCGGCCTGCGCGCGTTCCCGCTCGGCGGCAGCACCGCCGCGGCGATCCCGGGCCTGCCCGAGGCTGGCTGGTGGTACAATATCGACGATCCCGCCAGCGCCACCGGCTGGTTCCTCGCCACCGCGACACCCAACGCCAGCGGCGTGCCCGGCGCCCCGGTGGCGATGCTGACCGGTGCCGTCTACGATGCGGCAGGCAAGCCGTTCTGGACGGCGGCCCAGGGTACGATCAACGGCTCGACCAGCTTCTCGTTCGGCGCCACGCTCAACCGCTATGGCGGTGGCGCGCCGCTGGGCCAGCCGACGACACAGTCGCCGTCGGCCGGCCCGGTCGGTCCGATCGCCATCACCTGGACCGGATCGCGCACCGCGATCGCCATATTGCCCAACGGCCAGCGCGCCAACCTCGCCCGCTGGCCGTTCTGAGATCCGGCCGCAGCAGCTACGCCTTCTGTCGGTCTGACAAATATTACAATATTAGTAATAATATCCCCCGGCTCGGTTGATCCTGCGGGGGACGGGAATGACGATTTGGGTACGCGTGCTGCGGCATGCCGCGCTGGCCATGACAGTTCTGGCGTCGACAACCGGCATGGCGCAAGCCGGTCTCGTCTACGTCACCAATTTCGACGGCCCGACGATCAGCGTGATCGACACGGCGACGAACACCATCGTTGCCCAGCCCGATATCGGTGGGGTGTCCTATCTCGGCGCCGGCGTTCTGCCGAACGGCAACTTCGCCTATATCGCGACCGCGAACCCGAACCGCATCGCGGTCCTGGACACGGCCACCCATGCCGTGGTCGCCTCGATCGACACGACTTTTCAGCCCTGGACCATCGCGGCGCTGCCTGATTCGAGCCGGATCTATGCCGCCGACAACTCCGCCGGCGAAGTCCTGGTGATCGATACCGCAACCAATACGGTCGTCACGACGATAACCGCCATCTCGCGGCCCTACGGAACCGCCGCGGCGCCGGACGGCAGCAAGGTCTATGTGGCGAGTTTCGCGGATACCGCCGTTGCCATCGTCGATACCGCAACCAACAGCGTCACGACTTCGATCGATCTCAGCCCGTCTTCGCCCGCTTCGCTCGATCTTTCGCCCGACGGCAGCAAGCTCTACGTCATGCTACGGGGCGTGCCGGCCGTCGCCGTCTACGACACCACCACCCTGACGCGGACCGCCCTGCTTCCGTTGTCGGGCAACGTACGCGGACTTGCAGTCTCGCGCGATGGCACGAAGGTCTACGTTGCGAACGTGACTTCCGCCTCGGTCATCGTGCTCGACGAGGCGAGCGGCACGCAGACCGCGTCGATCCCGGTCGGTTCCGGCCCCATCGGGGTCGCCCTCGACCAGACGGGGGGCCAACTCTACGTCACCAGTGCAAGCGGCTCGGTCAGCGTCATCGACACGACGACCGAAACCGTCATCGCCACGATCGGCCCCTTGCCCGAGACCAACTCGCTGGGCAACTTCGTCACGCCCGACTTGTCGCTGCTGACGCTCGCCACTGCGAATGGCCGCGTCACCGCCGGGCTTGCGACCGGGCCGCAACTGGCCTGCACGGGCACCTGTCAGCGCAACTACGCCGTGTCGACGACCATTACCCTTACCGCGCAAGCGGATGCCGGCTACGCCTTTGCCGCGTGGAGCGGCGATTGCGACGGGACCGCCGCCAGCATCACGCTGGCGATGTCCACCGCCCGGAGTTGCACCGCCAGCTTTACCCAGCTGCCCCCGCCGCCACCGGCCCCGCCGCAGCCGCCGCCGCCCGTGCCCGGCTGGTTCAACGAGAACGCCCCGCCCCCGCAATTGGGCACGACCGTGGCGCTGGACGGGCAGTTCAGATCGGCATCGCTGGCGCCCTTCTTCCGCAATCCGGCCGAGCTTTCCTTCAGCGTGTCTCGTCCCGACGGCAGTCCGCTGCCCGCGGGCATCGCGTTCGATCCGGTCACCTTGACCTTCTCCGGCGTGGTCCAGCTGGCCGATCGCCCTGTCCAGTTGCTGCCCGGTGCCGACGGGACCACGACCACGATCCCGAACCCTGTCTATCCGGCCACGGCGATCATGTCGCGGCTGCCCGTGGTCGTCACCGCCAGCGACAGGTCCGGGACGAGCTACAGCATCACGCAATATCTCGACCTGCAGACACCGCGCGAACCGGTCGCGATGGCGGCGCTGTCGGTCAGCCGCGACGGTCTTTCCGGCGGCAACGCGACGTCGGGCCTGCCGGCCCTGTCGCATGACGGTGGACAGATCGTGTTTCAGAGCGCGGCGAGCAACCTGGTGACCACGGCCTCGCCCGCCGGCACGGATATCCTGAGATACCACGCCCGCTCCGGCTTGCTGGACCGCCTCAGCCAGTCGGCCTTCCCGGGCGGCGGGCCATCGGCCGGGGCGCTTGGACCGGCGACCGACCCGTCCGTCAGCGAGGATGGACGATATGCGGCCTTTACCGCGTCGGGCCAGGGCCTCGTGCTGGGTGTCGATACCAGGGGCAAACGGCAGGTCTATCGCATCGGGCTCAAATATCCGCGTGTCGATCTCGACCCGGCGACGCCGACCGCGGAACTGGTTTCCGCCACGCCCGACGGGTCCGCCGGCGACAACCATTCGGACCATGCCATCCTGTCGGCGGACGGCCGCTACGTCACCTTCGTCAGTCGGGCAGCCAACCTGGCGTCCGGTCTCGACGGCACGGCGCGGATCTGGCGGAAGGACATGACGAACGGTACGGTGGTGGCAGTCTCGCCAGCCGACGGCGCCGCGGCGACCGACCCGGCCATGACCGCCGACGGTCGCATGATCGCCTTCGTTTCCGGCGGCCAGATCCATGTCAGGAACCTGGAAACCGGCCTCCTCGGGAAGGTCGAGGCGGGCACCGGCCCGCGCCTGTCGGCGAGCGGGGATACCCTCGCGTTCGTCGCTTCTGGCGCCGTCGTTGCCCTCCGCGGAACGACCAGGAC
>JAEYTW010000496.1 GCA_023433835.1 Pseudomonadota bacterium
CGGACGTAGCCGCCGGTCGCCGCGGTGACCAGATGCTCCATCTTCATCGCCTCGATGACGGCGAGTTGCGCACCCGCCGTCACCGCATCGCCCGGCGTGACGGAAATCACGACGACCCGGCCCTGCATCGGCGCCGGCGCGGCGAGCGTGCCGGGCGGCCCGGCGACATGGGCGGCCCCGTCCTGCGCCGGGCCCGCCTCGGCAAAATACCTGGCGTCGTGGACCTCGCCGTCGGCGACCAGTTCGGCCGCATGGTTCTCGATGAACCGGGTATGGACCTGCGCCCCGACGACCTCGGGCCGGCGCAGCAGAGTCTGCAGGAACCCGACATTGGTGGCGACGCCGGTGATGCGGCATTCGCCCAGCGCGCGATAGGCCTTGGCCACGGTATCGGCGAAGCTGCGGCCACGGGTCGAGACGATCAGCTTGGCCAGCAGCGAATCGTAGTTCGACGAGGTGGCGTAGCCGGCATAGCCGAACCCGTCGACGCGGATGCCCGGCCCCGAGGGCAGATCGTAGGTCCGCAGGACGCCGCCCGACGGCAAGGCCCCGCCGTCGGCCGTCATGGTTTCCATGTTGATGCGCAGCTGGATGGCAAAGCCCGCGGGCGGCGCCAGCCGGTCGGCCAGGCCGAGATCGGCGAGCCGGCCGCCGCCCGCGATCTCGATCTGCGTCGCCACCAGGTCGATCCCGGTGACTTCCTCGGTCACCGTATGCTCGACCTGCAGCCGCGGGTTGGCCTCCATGAAGAACCAGCCGCCCTCGTCGTCCAGCAGGAATTCGAAGGTGGCGAGACCGCGATAACCCGCGGCCCGCGCCATGGTCACCGCCGCCTTGCCCAGCCGGTCGCGGATGGCGGGATCGAGACCGGGGGCCGGCGCGATCTCCACGAGCTTCTGGCGTCGGCGCTGCAAGGTGCAGTCGCGCTCGCCGAGCGCCACGACATCCTCGCCATCGCCGACCACCTGGATCTCGATATGGCGGGCGCGCGGGATCAGGCGTTCGACGTAGACGTCCTCCTGCCCGAAGGCGGCCTTCGCCTCCGACCGGCAGCGGGTCCAGGCTTCTTCGAGGGCCGCCCGCGACAGCACCGGGCGCATGCCCCGCCCGCCCCCGCCGGCAATCGCCTTGACCATCACCGCCGCGCCGTCGCCCAGGCCGTCGAAGAAGGCATGGGCGGCGGCAAGATCGGTCGGGCCCGCGGTGCCGGGCAGCAGCGGCACGCCGAGCCTGACGGCCAGCGCGCGGGCCTGCGCCTTGTCGCCGAACAGTTCGAGCGCCGCGGGCGACGGGCCGATGAAGGTCAGGCCGGCCTCGGCGCAGGCGCACGCGAACGCGGCATTCTCGGACAGGAAGCCATAACCGGGATGCACGGCATCGCAGCCCGAAGCCCGCGCCGCACGCACGATCTGGGCAATGTCCAGATAGGCCGCCACCCCCTGGCCAGGAAGAGGCAGCGCGTCGTCGCCGGCCTGGACGTGCAGCGACCGGGCATCGTCCTCGGCATGGACCATGACGGCGCCGAGGCCCAGTTCGGCCGCGGCCCGCGCGATACGGATGGCGACCTCGCCGCGGTTGGCGATCAGAATCCGGCCGACACCCATACGCTTCCCCCTCCGGTCTTGACGGCGCGATCCTGCGTAGCAAGTGACTTCGCGGTCAATTCCAAATAGCGTCTCCTGCCGCAACGATCGCCCAGAGGATGGACCCGATGAAACTCGTGCGTTACGGCACCCCCGGCAACGAACAGCCCGGCCTGCTTGATGCCGAAGGCCAGATCCGCAATCTTTCCGGCATCATCGGCGATGTCGCGGGCCTGGCGCTGGAACCCGATTCGCTCGACCGCATCGCCCGCATCGACCCGCAGACCTTGCCGCGGGTCGACGGCAATCCACGGCTTGGGCCATGCGTCGGCGCGGTGTCCAAGCTGGTCTGCGTCGGCCTGAACTATTCCGATCATGCCGCCGAGGCCGGCCAGCCGGTACCGCCCGAGCCGATCCTGTTCCAGAAGGCCACGACCTGCATCGTCGGCCCGAACGACGACGTCATGCTGCCGCGCGGCTCGGAGAAGACCGACTGGGAGGTCGAGCTCGGCATCGTCATCGGGACGAAGGCGCGCTACGTCACGCAGGACCGGGCGCTCGACCATGTCGCCGGCTACTGCGTGGTCAACGACGTCTCCGAACGCGCGTACCAGATCGAGCGCGCCGGGCAGTGGACCAAGGGCAAGTCGGCCGACACCTTCGGCCCGATCGGCCCGTGGCTCGTGACCAAGGACGAAATTCCGGACCCGCAGGCGCTGGACATGTTCCTCGACATCAACGGCCAGCGCCGCCAGACCGGCAGCACCAGGACGATGATCTTCGGCGTGCGCCACCTGGTCAGCTACATCAGCGAATTCATGACCCTGCTGCCCGGCGACGTCATCGCCACCGGCACCCCGCCCGGCGTCGGGCTGGGCATGAAGCCCCCGCAGTTCCTGAAGGCGGGCGACGTGATGCGCCTTGGCATCGCCGGCCTCGGCGACCAGCAGCAGCGCGTGGTGCCGTTCGCCTAAGATTAAATTCATAGAAGCCGGACGTCAATCCGGGCGGAACGAAGCGGAGACCCGGAATCCAGGGAAAGCGCGGCGCCGCTTGCGGCGCTCTTACCCTGGATTCCCGCTTTCGCGGGCATGACGATGGTTCGTTGGGCCCGCGCCTATGGGCGAAGTGCGAAGTGGCGATTGGCCCTCACATCGTCGCGCCGATCTGCCAGGGCACGAATTCGGCGTCACCATAGCCCAGCTGCTCGGACTTCGAGCGGCGGCCTGACGCAATCTCCAGGATATGGGCGAAGATCTCGGCGCCCTTCTCCTCGATCGAGACGCCGTCGAGCACGTCGCCGCAATTGATGTCCATGTCCTCGATCATCCGCTGGTAGATGTCGGAATTGGTGGCCAGCTTGATCGACGGCGTCGGCTTGCAGCCATAGGCCGAGCCGCGGCCGGTCGTGAAGCAGAGGATGTTGGCGCCGCCCGCCACCTGGCCGGTGGCCGAGACCGGATCGTAGCCCGGCGTATCCATGTAGACGAAGCCCTTGGCATCGACCGGCTCGGCATAGCGATAGACGCCGCGCAGGGTCGTCGTGCCGCCCTTGGCCGCCGCACCCAGCGACTTCTCCAGGATCGTGGTCAGCCCGCCGGCCTTGTTGCCGGGCGACGGGTTGTTGTTCATCTCACCGCCGTTGCGCTCGGTATACTCTTCCCACCACTTGATCAGCCCGACCAGCTTCTCGCCGATCTCGCGCGTCGCGGCCCGCCGGGTCAGCAGATGCTCGGCGCCGTAGATCTCGGGCGTTTCCGACAGGATCGCGGTGCCGCCATGGCGGACCAGCAGGTCGACCGCCGCGCCCAGCGCCGGGTTGGCGGTGATGCCGGAATAGCCGTCCGACCCGCCGCATTGCAGCGCCAGCATCAGCTCGGAAGCCGGCACCGTCTCGCGCCGCGCGCGGTCGGCGACCGGCAGGAGATCTGCAAGCGCTGACAGCCCCGCCTCGATCGAGCGCCGGGTGCCGCCTGCCTCCTGGATCGTCAGGCTGCGGAAGGTATCGCCTTCGCTGATGCCGTATTCTTCCTTCATCCGCCCGATCTGGAAGACTTCGCAGCCCAGCCCGACCAGCAGCACGGCGGCCATGTTCGGGTTGCCGGCATAGCCCCATTGCGTCCGCTTCAGGACGTCGAAGCCCTCGCCCTTCGAGGCCATGCCGCAGCCGGTGCCGTGCACCAGCGGGATGACGCCGTCGACATTGGGAAAGCGGTCGAGCAGCCCTGAGCGTTCGGCGGCCTGGGCGATGAAGCGCGCCACCGTGGCCGAGCAGTTGACCGAGGTCAGGATGCCGACGTAGTTGCGCGTCCCCACCCGGCCATTGGCGCGGCGATAGCCTTCGAACGTGGCGCGCGCTTCCGGCGGCAGCAGGTTGGGCGCCTGCGCCTCCGCCGAGAAGGCGTAGTCGCGGTCGAAATCGTGCAGGGTGACGTTGTGCTCATGCACCCAGTCGCCCGGCGCGATCGCCGCGGAAGCGAAGCCGATGATCTGGCCGAACTTGCGGATCGCCTCGCCCTCCGCGATCGGCGTCACCGCGAGCTTGTGGCCGCGCGGCACGCGGGCGCGCGCCGTGACGCCGGCGGCCTCGGCCCCCTGGGCCACGGTATCGATGGCGACGGCGACGTTGTCGGCCGGGTTCAGGCGGATCGTGCGGGCGGTGGCCATGGAATCCTCGTCAGGCTGGCTGGGCACGGGAAAGACGATAGGCGGCAACGGCGTTGGCGCCGAAGGCCTGTGGCGGCAACAGCGCGGCGGCCGCGGCCTTGACGGCGCCGTAGTCGCCGGCGAGCAGGCAGACCGGCCAGTCCGAGCCGAAGATCAGCCGGTCGGGGCCGAACACCCGCGCCGCATGGTCGACAATGGGCCGCAGGCGGTCGACATCCCAGTCGCGCCAGTCGGCCTCGGTGACCAACCCGGAAATCTTGCACCAGACATTGGGACAGGCGGCAAGGCCTGCCAGCCGTTCGGCCCAGATGGTATCGAACCCCGTGGCGATCGGCGGCTTGGCCGCATGGTCGAGCACGAAGCGCCCTTGGGGCAGCGCCCGGGCCGCGGCGATGGCGGCAGGCAGTTCGCGCGTGCGGACCAGGAGGTCGAAGGCGAGATCGCGGGCGAACACCTCGGCCAGGCCCCGGCGCACCGCGGGCCGCGACAGCCAGTCGGCATCGATCTCGTCGTGCACCTGATGGCGGATGCCGACGAGCTTCGGGGTCCGCAGCCGGTCGAGCGTGCCGCCGACATCGGGATCGGTCAAGTCGACCCAGCCGACCACGCCGGCGATGAACGGATGGGCCGCCGCCGCGGCCAGCATTTCCTCGGTCTCGTCGATGGCCGAGCGGCACTGCACCACGATCGTGGCCGCGATGCCCTGGGCCGCCAGCAGCGGCGCGAGATCGGCGGGGCCGTAAGGGCGACGGATCGGCGCCAGTTCGGGCGCCGCCATCCAGGGATAGTCGGCGCGGCCCGGATCCCAGAAATGATGGTGGGCGTCGATCATTGGTTCCTCCCGCCGGCGCAGTTTACACGAAACGTTTCATGTGTATCAATGGGGCGGTTGCAGGGGCGTTTTCGTAATGACGAAACGATTAGAACAGCAGGCGCGGCGGCGGGCGCCGACCATGGTCGACGTTGCCCGGGCGGCCGGGGTGTCGCTGGCGACGGTGTCGTCGGCGATCAACGGCTCGGCCCCGGTCAGCGCCGAACTCAAGGCCCGCGTCCAGGCCGCGGTGGCCGAGGTCGGCTATCAGGTCAATGCGGTGGCGCGCAGCCTGAAGAAGGGCTCGACCGGCACCATCGGGCTGATGATCACCGACATCACCAACCCGTTCTTCACCAACGTCATCCATTCGATCCAGGATGCCGCCCATCGCCGCGGCTATTCGGTGATGCTGTGCTGTTCGGACGAGGATCCGGCCAAGGAACGGCTGCATCTGCAACTCCTGACCGACCGCATGGTCGACGGGCTGATCATCGCCACCGCCGGCCATACCGAGGAACTGCACGGCCTGTGGCGGTCGCGCCGCACGCCGATCGTGCTGATCGACCGGCTGATCGAGGGCATCGAGGCCGATGCCGTGATCATCGACAATATCGCCGCCACGCGCGATGCGATCCGCCATCTGGTGACCCAGGGCCACCGCCGCATCGGCATCATCACCGGCAGGCGGGAAATCTCGACCAGCCGCGAGCGCTACGAGGGCTATTGCGAGGCGATGGTCGAGGCCGGGCTGCCGGCCGACGACGCGCTGATCGCGCCGGCCGTGCGCTTCTCCTCGCAGGACGGCTACGGCGCGGCCATGAAACTGCTGGCCCTGCCCGATCGTCCGACGGCAATCTTTGCCTCCAACAACCTGTCGGCCATCGGGCTGATGCGGGCGATCAAGGATATGGGGCTGACCTGCCCCGACGATGTCTCGGTCGCCTGCTTCGACGATTTCGACTGGGCCAACGTCTTCCACCCCCGGCTGACCACCGTCGCCCAGCCGACCCAGGCGATCGGCGTGCAGGCGACGACGATGCTGCTGGAACGCCTGAAGGATGCCGCCGGCCCGCCGCGCGTCATCCGCCTGAAAGCGGAATTGCGCGTGCGCGATTCCTCCGTCGTACGTACCCCCTGATCCCACCAGAAGAGGCCGAGACGCCCATGGACCTGTTGCTCGATCCCACCACCACCCTGCCCGTCGACGGTACCGCCGGCGCGCTCGCCGGCCGCATCTGGCGCCCCGATGCCGGGGGGCCGTCGGTCGTCGCCATCCGGGCCGACGGCGTCCACGACATCACGGCCGCCTTCCCGACGATGCGCGACCTGTGCGAAGCCGCCGATCCCGCGGCCGCCCTGCGTGATGCCAGGGGCGAGGCGGTCGGCCCGCTCGACGCGATCCTCGCCAACACCCCGCCGGACGGGCGCGATGCGACCAGGCCCTGGCTGCTGGCGCCGATCGACCTGCAGGCGATCAAGGCCGCCGGCGTCACCTTCGCCGTGTCGATGCTGGAGCGCGTCATCGAGGAACGCGCCCGCGGCAACCCCGATGCCGCCGCCGCGATCCGGGCCGAGATCGTGCGGCTGGTCGGCGACGACCTGTCGCGGCTGAAGCCCGGTTCGGACCAGGCCATGGCGCTGAAGCAGACGTTGATCGACCAGGGGGCGTGGAGCCAGTATCTCGAGGTTGGCATCGGGCCGGATGCCGAAATCTTCACCAAGTCTCAGGCGATGTCGGCGGTGGGTTCGGGCGCCGATGCCGGGCTGCACCCGAAATCGACCTGGAACAACCCGGAGCCCGAGGTGGTGCTGGCCGTGGCGTCCGACGGCCGCATCGTCGGTGCGACGCTCGGCAACGACGTCAACCTGCGCGACGTCGAAGGCCGCTCGGCCCTGCTGCTCGGCAAGGCCAAGGACAACAACGCCTCCTGCGCCATCGGGCCGTTCCTGCGCTTCTTCGATCGGACCTTCTCGCTCGACGACGTGCGCCAGACCCATGTCAGCCTGTCGGTCGACGGGCCGGAAGGTTTCCATCTCGACGGCGGTTCGTCGATTTCCAAGATCAGCCGCGACCCGGCCGACATCGTCGGCCAGATGATCGGCCCGCATCATCAATATCCCGACGGGGCGGTGCTGTTCCTCGGCACGATGTATGCGCCGGTGCAGGACCGCGATGCGCCGGGCAAGGGCTTCACCCACAAGACCGGCGACATCGTCGCGGTCTCGGCGCCCAAGCTCGGCCGTCTCGTCAACCGCATGCGGCCAAGCGATGCTTGCGCGCCCTGGACCTTCGGGGCGGGCGAACTGATGCGCAACCTGGCGCGGCGCAATCTGCTGCAATGATCATTCCGCTTGTCGCCAAACAAACGTTTGGCTAAGTTTCCTCCGATAACAACGGAGGAAACCCTTGAAGCTGCACCATCTCGGACTGGTGGCGGGCGCCCTGCTGGCGCTCGCTGCCGGTAACGCGCCCGCGCGCGCCCAGATCTCGGACAACGTGATCCGGATCGGCGTCCTGAACGACCAGTCGTCGGTCTATGCCGATACCTCCGGGCTCGGCTCGGCCGCGGCGGCCGAAATGGCCGCTGCCGCGCTGAAGAACACGGTCCCCGGCGCCAAGGTGGAAATCGTCTCGGCGGACCACCAGAACAAGGTCGATCTGGGCTCGACCCTGGCACAGCGGATGTATGACAGCGACAAGGTCGACGTCATCGTCGACCTGGCCAATTCGGCAATCTCGCTGGCGGTTCAGGAAATCGCGCGCAGCCGGGGCAAGGCGGTGCTGCATGTCGGATCGGCCCACGCCGATCTGTTCGGCAAGGGCTGTTCGGAAACCTCGGCGCTGTGGCTCTACGATACCTACGCGCTGGCGCAAGGCCTGGCCCGGGCGATCTATGCCCAGGGCGGCGACAGCTGGTTCTTCATCTCGGCCGACTACGCCTTCGGCAAGGCGATGGAGGAAGAAGTCGGCGGCATCCTCGAAAGCCTGGGCGGCAAGGTGGTCGGGCGCGTCCGCCATCCCGTCAATACCACCGATTTCTCATCCTATCTGCTGGCCGCGGAAACCTCGAACGCCAAGGTCATCGCGCTGGCCAATGCCGGCGGCGACACGGCCAACGCGATCAAGCAGGCGGCCGAATTCCAGCTGGCCCAGCGGGGCCGCAAGTTCGCGGCCCTGGTCTTCTACCTGCACACCGCCAAGTCGATCGGGGCGGAAACCGCGCAAGGGTTGCAGTTCCTGACCGGGTATTACTGGGATCGCAACGATGCCAGCCGCGCCTTCGCGCGCGACTTCGGCGCCCGGATGAAGGGCAAGATGCCCTCGCAGATCCAGGCGGGGGTCTACAGCGCGGTCCATCACTATCTGCGCGCGGTCGACGTGGCCAAGACCGACGAGGCCAAGGCGGTGCTGCGGCAGATGAAGGCGATGAAGGTCGACGACTTCTACGCCCCCGGCGCCACCTTGCGCGAAGATGGCAGGCTGCTGAACGACATGTTCCTGGCCGAGGTCAAGGCACCGGCCAGGATCAAGGGCGAATGGGACATGCTGGAAATCCTGCGCACCGTGCCGGCGGCCGAAATCGTCCGGCCGCTCGACAAGGGCAACTGCCCGCTGGTCAAAGCGGGCTGAGGGTGAAGTCGTAGGTCGCGAGATCGAAGGGCACCGCGCTGGTCCGGCCATCGGGCATCGGACCGGGCGGCTGCCCGACGAACGGCACGATCAGCGAATTCTTGACGCCGAACACCGCGTCGGAATCGAGATACTCGTCACCCGCCATGAACAGATGGGTGACGATCGTCTTGTAACCCTCGGCCGACACGATGAAGTGGACATGGGCCGGGCGATAGGGATGCCGCCCGGTCGCGTTCAGCATAACGCCCACCGGCCCGTCGGTCGGGATCGGATAGGACACCGGGCGGATCGTGCGAAACCACCAGCGCCCGTCGGCATCGGTGCGGAACTTGCCGCGCAGCCGCATCTCGCCGCGTTCGGGCCGCTGCACGTCATAATACCCCTCGTCGTCCGTCTGCCAGACGTCGAGCTGCACGCCGGCGATCGGCCGGCCGTCGACGTCGACGGCGCGGCCCATCATGAAGGCCGGCTCGCCCGGCTCGCCCTCGGCGATGTCTTCGCCGTTCTGCCGCTCCGGCGCGCCGCCGATATAGAACGGGCCGAACACGGTGGTCTCGGTGGCACCCTCGGGCAGGCGATGATTGATCGCATCGACCAGCATCGAGACGCCGAGGGTGTCGGACAGCAGGATGAATTCCTGCCGCTTGTCGTCGCATTTCTGGCCCGTCGCCGTCAGGAACTGGATCGCCTGGAACCATTCGGCCTCGGTCAGCTCGACCTCGCGCACGAAATCATGGAGATGGCGGACCAGCGCGGTCATCAGCGTCCGCAGGCGGTCATCCCTGGTACCGGCCAGCTTGGCCAGGACCGCATCGGTCAGTTCGTGTTCGGACAGGTTGCGCATGGGTCCCCTTCAAGCGGGCCTTTGGCCGGAATAGGCATGGTCGAGCAGGCGGCGGATGCCGTCGCGGGTGACGGCTTGCGGATTGTAATACGGATTCTGGCTGGCGATGTCGGCCGCCCGATCGAGGTCTTCGGCCTTCATGCCGATATCGCGCAGCGCCACCGGCGCGCCGACCGCGAGGTTGAGCTCGTAGAGGCCAAGCGCCGCATCCCCGGCGCCCAGCGCCCGGGCGATGCGCGCCATCGCCTGCGGCGCCGCCTCGCGGTTGTAGGCCGCGACATGGCTCAGCACGATCGCATGGGTTTCCGCATGGGGCAGCCCGAAGCTGCCGCCCAGGGTGTGGCAGAGCTTGTGATGCAGCGCCATGCCGACCGCGGCCAGGACGCTGCCGGCAAGCCAGGCACCGTAAAGCGCGTCGCCGCGGGCCTCGATGTCGCCCGGCGTCGCCACCACCCTGGGCAGGCTGCGCCCCAGCGCCGCGATGCCCTCCTCGGCCAACAGCGAGGTGATCGGGTTGGCGTCCTGGGCATAGAGCGCCTCGACGCAATGGGCGATCGCATTGATGCCGCTGGGGCCGGAAACCCTGGCCGGCAGGCCGAGGGTCAGCGCCGGATCGTAGATCACCGTGCGCGGCAGCACGCGGGCATCGCGGCCGGTGCGTTTTATGCCGCCCTCGGTCAGGCCATAGATCGGCGTCATTTCCGAGCCGGCATAGGTGGTCGGCACGGCGATGATCGGCAGGCCGGAATCGAGCGCGATGGCCTTGCCCAGGCCCACGGTCGAGCCGCCGCCGACGGCAACGGCGCAACCGGCGCCGAGGCGGCGGGCCTCGTCCTGCGCGGCCCGCGCCACCTCGATCGGCACATGCATGACGGCCTTGGGATAGACGCCCGCGGCGCGCGCGCCCAGCCGGGCGGCCAGCGCCTCGGCCTG
>JAEYTW010000503.1 GCA_023433835.1 Pseudomonadota bacterium
GATCTCGGCGGCTGGCGGGCACGGCTGTTCGGCGGCGAGCGGATCAATGCCACCGAGGACCGGGCGGTCTTCCACATGGCGCTGCGCCATGCCGGCCCCGAGCCGATGGCCGTCGACGGCCGCGACGTAATGCCCGAGGTGCGGGCGGTGCGCGACCAGATGCGTCGATTCGCCGCGGCCGTGCACGACGGCACCTGGCGCGGCCATCGCGGCGACCGCATCCGCCATGTCGTCAGCATCGGCATCGGCGGATCGGATCTCGGGCCGCGGATGGTGGTGGCGGGGCTGGCCGCCCGCCGCCGCCCCGACATCGACGTCCATTTCGTCAGCAACGTCGACGGCGCCGATCTGGCCCAGGCGCTCGCCGCCTGCGATCCGGCAACGACGCTGTTCGTGATTTCGTCCAAGACCTTCACCACCCAGGAAACCATGGCCAATGCGGCCAGCGCGCGGGCCTGGCTGGTCGGGGCGCTGGGCGACGACGCGGCCGTGGCCCGTCACTTCGTCGCGGTCTCGACCAACGCGGCGGCGGTGAAGGCTTTCGGCATCGCGCCCGAGAACATGTTCCGCTTCTGGGATTGGGTCGGCGGCCGACTGTCGCTGTGGTCGGCGATCGGCCTGCCCATCGCGCTGGCACTGGGCTACGACCGCTTCGAGGCGCTGCTGGCCGGCGCGGCGGCGATGGACCGGCATTTCCGCGACGCAGACTTTGCGGAAAACCTGCCGGTGCTGATGGCGCTGGTCGGCATCTGGAACAACAATTTCCTGGGGGCCGACGCGCTGGCCGTGCTGCCCTACAGCCAGTCGCTGCGCCTGCTGCCGTCATTCCTGCAGCAATTGGACATGGAATCGAACGGGAAGTCGGTCAGCCGCGAGGGCGAGGCCTTGACCTGGCGCGCCGGCCCGATCCTGTTCGGGGAACCGGGGACCAACGGCCAGCATGCCTTCTATCAGCTGATCCATCAGGGTACCCGGCTGATCCCTTGCGATTTCATCGCCGCGGCCGAGGCCGACCGGCCGCTCGGCAGTCACCAGGACCTGCTGCTCGCCAATTTCCTGGCCCAGCCCGAGGCGCTGATGCGCGGCAAGACGGCGGACGAGGTCCGCGCCGAGCTGAATGCCGCGGGCCTCGGTGGCAAGGCGCTGGAAGACCTGGTGCCGCACAAGGTCTTCCCTGGCAACCGGCCGTCGACCGCGATCCTGCTGGAGCGGCTCGACCCCCACAGGCTGGGCATGCTGATCGCGCTCTACGAACACAAGGTGTTCGTGCAGGGCGTGATCTGGGGCATCTATTCCTTCGACCAGTGGGGGGTCGAGCTGGGCAAGCAGCTGGCCGGCAAGCTGCTGCCCGAACTGCGCGGACAGGCCCGGCCCGAAGCCCACGATTGCTCGACCAACGGCCTGTTGCAGGCGATCAAGGACTGGCGTCGGGGATGATGCCGGCCAGGATCATGGCGAGCGCCGTGGCGCTCGCCGCCAGCACGATCTGATTTTCCATCAACGCGCGGCGGACCTCGTCGCGATCGAGCAGCAGGATCTCCATCTCCTCCAGGTCGCCCGAATCGGGCTCGGCGACCTTGACCGCGTCGCGCGCGTAGAAGATATGCGCCTCGCAGCCCCGGTGGTTGCCCTGCAGCACCATGCGATGCAAGAGGCGCCAATCCTCGGCCCGATAGCCGGTTTCCTCCATCATCTCGCGCCGGGCGGCGTCGAGCGGCGTCTCGCCGGGATCGATCATGCCGCCCGGCAGGATCAGCGACGTGGCGCCGACCCCCACCTTCCACTGCCGGGTCAGGATGAAGCGGCCGTCCGCCGTCTCCACCGCCATCGCCGCGAAATCGGGCCAGGTGACGCGGTGATAGCCGGAAACCGCGCGGCCGTCCGGCAAGGCGTAATCATCGACCGATACGTTCAGCCAGGGATCGAGACGGTAGACTTCGCGGCTGGCGGTACGGGTCCAGGGTTTATGCTCGGCCATGCGGGCTCCTGTTTCCGGCGGGTCGGCATTCATGATAGCAAGCGGCGCCTGATTGTCTGGAGGGATTGGCGATGCGCAAGACCGAACATGTGCTGGAACGGGTGATCTTCGGCAGCCGCTGGCTGATGGCCCCGTTCTACCTCGGCCTCGTCGTCTGCCTGGTCGTGCTGCTCATCAAGTTCCTGCAGGAACTGGTTCACATCGTGCCGGGCGTGCTGCAGATGCGCGAGACCGACGTGATCCTGGCCGTGCTGTCGATGGTCGATCTGTCGCTGGCCGGCAACCTCCTGCTCATGGTCATCTTTGCCGGCTACGAGAATTTCGTCTCGCGCATCGACGTCGCCGACGAGAAGGACCGGCCGGAATGGATGGGCAAGGTCGACTATTCCGGGCTGAAGCTGAAGCTCGTGGCCTCGATCGTCGCGATCTCGGCCATCCACCTGCTGAAAAGCTTCATGGATGTCGGCGAGAAATCCGACCGCGAACTGGCCTGGCTGGTCGGCATCCACATGGCCTTCGTCATTTCCGGCGTGCTGCTCGCCTGGATGGACAAGCTGACCGGCCACAACCATCATTGACGGCCTTACACGTTGCGAATGATTTGCACAGCTTTGCGGGCTCGACTACCGTGAAGCCCTTGTCCCAGGGGAGGTTCGGATGCGTCGGTTCTTGATGGTTGCGGTACTGGCGGCGCTGGCCGGTTGCTCGACGGCAACCCCCTATCAGCCGCTGACCGACGGCTACGGCTATTCCGACCAGTTGCTCGAATCCAACCGCTTCCGGGTCACCTTCTCGGGCAATTCCCAGACCACCCGCAACACGGTCGAGAATTACCTGCTCTACCGCGCCGCCGAGGTGACGGTGAAGAGCGGGTTCGACTATTTCGTGATCGCCGACCGCGAGACCGAGCCCAGCCGCACCTACATCTCGTCGTTCGACGGCTATCCCGGCTTCGGCTTCTATCGCTACAGCCCGGGCTGGTACGGCTACGGCGGCATGGCGATGGGCAGCTCGACCACCACCGCGATCACCAGCTACCAGGCCTATGCCGATATCGTGATGTTCTCCGGGCCCAAGCCGGTCGCCAACGTCAACGCGTTCAACGCCCGCGACGTGATGGCGACCCTGGGGCCGAACATCGTCCGGCCCCAGCCCGGCAAGTGATCAGAACCGACCCGACTGGAAATCGGCGATCGCCTGCATGATCTCCTCCTTCGTGTTCATCACGAAAGGGCCGTAGCGGGCGACCGGCTCGTTCAGGCGCTGGCCGGCGATCAGCAGGAAACGTGCGCCTTCGGGCCCGGCCGCGACGGCCAGTTCCTCGCCATCGCCGAGCAGCGCCAGGTCGCCGCGGGCGACCGACTGCCCGCCGACGCGGGCCGAACCCTCGAACACCTGGACCAGGGCGGTATGCTCGGCCGGCAAAGCATGGCGGAAGGTCAGCCCCGCCGGCAGCGCCACATCGAGATAGACCGGCGCCACCGCGATCTCGGTCACCGCCCCGCCGATGCCGTCGACCGTGCCGGCGATCACCCGGATCACCGTGCCATCGGGCCGGCGTATCTCGGGGATGTCCTCGGGCTCGATGTTCTGGTAGCGCGGCGCCCGCATCTTGTCGCGGGCCGGCAGGTTGACCCAGAGCTGGAAGCCGCGCATCTCGCCTTCTTCCTGCTCGGGCATCTCCTCGTGGACGATGCCGCGGCCGGCGGTCATCCATTGCACGCCGCCCGGCCCCAGCACGCCTTCGTTGCCCGCATTGTCGCGATGGCGCATGCGCCCGGCCAGCATGTAGGTGACCGTCTCGAACCCGCGATGGGGATGGGAGGGAAAGCCCGCGATATAGTCGGTCGCGGCTTCCGACCCGAAGGCGTCGAGCAGCAGGAACGGATCGAGGGCGACGATGCCGGCCACCGGGAAATAGCGGTCGAGCTTGACGCCCGCGCCGTCGCTCGATGGCTGGGGCGGCAGGATATGCAGGATCTTGCGCTCGGCCACGATCAGAACTCGCGGCCGAGCTTGGCGTCGAGCGACAGGGCCCCGCCGCCGCGGACGACGTAGCCCAGGCACATCACCGCCCAGAGCAGCGCGTATTCGTAGCCGCCCCCGGTCATGAAGAAGCCGGCCGGCAGATGCACCTTGATCACCGCGACCATCAGCAGCACGAAGGCCGCGGCGGCGGCCGGCCGGGTGAACAGGCCCAGCACGATCAGCAAGCCGCCGAAGAATTCGACGAGCCCGGCCAGCAGCGCGAACAGCCAGCCCGGCTCCATGCCGAGCTTGGCGCCGAAATACTGGCCGGTACCGGCAATGCCGTAGCCGCCGAACATGCCGAACAGCTTCTGAGCGCCGTGCGGCATCAGGAACAACCCGACGACCACACGCGTCAGCAGGTCGGCATAGGGGGTCAGGCCGTCGTAAAGCGGGCTCAAGGCCGGGATGATGCGGCGGGTGGTCATGGGGCGGGCTCCCTGCTCTCGCTGAAATGCCCGGCAGCGTCACTCAAAAGGAGCAGCGAAACAATCCGGCGACCGGGCGACAGCTTGTTTCCGATAGCGGCACAATAACAGCGCTATGTTAAGGGACGAAGCAAATCGAGGAGAACGACGATGGGCCTGTTGGTCGACGGCGTCTGGCATGACCAGTGGTACGACACCAAGAACAGCGGCGGCCGGTTCGAGCGCCAGGCCAGCCGGTTCCGCGATGCCGTCTCGGCCGACGGCTCGACACCCTACCCCGCCGTTGCCGGCCGCTACCACCTCTACGTCGCCATGGCCTGCCCCTGGGCCCATCGCACGCTGATCCTGCGCCGCCTCAAAGGTCTGGAAGACGCGATCACGGTCTCGGTCGTCGCCCCGCTGATGCTGGAAAAGGGCTGGGAACTGCCGCCCGGCGCCGATCCGATCAATGGCGCGTCCGCGCTGTGGGAGGTCTATGTCAAGGCCGCGCCCGACTACAGCGGCCGGGTGACCGTACCGGTGCTGTGGGACAAGGCCACCGGACAGATCGTCAACAACGAATCGTCCGAGATCATCCGGATGATGAACCACGGCTTCGGCGACCTCGCCTCCGGCCCCGACTTCTACCCCGAGGGCCTGCGGCCCGAGATCGACCGCTGGAACGACCTGATCTACCCGAACGTCAACAATGGGGTCTACCGCGCCGGCTTCGCCACCACCCAGGCGGCCTATGAGGAAGCCTTCGAGGACCTGTTCGGGACACTCGACAAGCTCGAGGCGCATCTGGCAGGCAGCCGCTGGCTCGCCGGCGACACCCAGACGGAAGCCGACTGGCGGCTGTTCACCACCCTCGTCCGCTTCGACGCCGTCTATTTCGGCCATTTCAAGTGCAACCGCCGCCGCATCGTCGACTATCCCGCGCTGTGGGATTACCTGCGCGCCCTCTACCAGGTGCCGGGCGTGGCCGAAACCGTCGATCTCGCCCAGATCAAGGCCCATTATTACGGCAGCCACCGGACGATCAATCCGACCGGCATCATCCCCAAGGGGCCGGATATCGACTTCAGCGCCCCGAGCAGCCGGGCGGGCTAGCGCAGGCCGTGGCGCGCGACCATGGCATCATAGCTGCCGTCGTCGCGCATCGCCGCCAAGCCCGCATTGAAGTCGGCAACCACGGCCTCGATATCGGGGCGGCTGCGGCGGCTGAAGGCGATGAACATCGCATTATCCTGCAGGGCGCCGGCAGTCAGCACGATGCGGTCCTGCAGCGCCGGCACCTCGCGGCGCAGCAGGTAGGTCAGCACCGAGGCATCGTCGAGCGTGAGGTCGATGCGGCCCAGCGCCAGCTTGCCCAGGTTCTGCACCGTCGAACCGATCGGTTCGCGCCTGTAGCGCCCGTCGGCGAGAAAGGCATCGGTGTAGCCATAGCCGGTAACGGTACCGATCGTCTTGCCGGCGAGATCGCCGAGGCTGCGGTACTCGAAGGGATCGCCGGCCCGCTTGGCGAAGACGATCCGGCTGGTGGCGATCGGATCGGAAAAGATCAGGACCTTGTCGCGCTCGGCCGTGCGCCAGACCGCGCCCAGCGCATCGATCCGCCCCTCGATGACGTCGCGCAGGACCCGCGCCCAGGGTTCGGTCGCGGTGATCTCGACCCTCCGGCCTGACCGGCCCAGCGCGGTTGCCAGCAGGTCGTAGGCGAATCCGCCGTTCTGCAGGCCGACGCCCGAGTAGGGTTCATAGTCCGGATGAACGGCGGTGCGAACGACGCCCGTCTCCTGAGCCACGGCCGGGCAAGCCGATGCCCATGCCCATGCCGACGCCGCCGCGACAACCAAAAACCGTAGAGCCCCCATCGGGCGAGTATGCCGGTGCGGCAGGAAGCCGGCTACTGGAACAGTCGCGCAATCGCCACTAATTCTATCGACGGCCAAAGCACGCTTGTCCGACAGCAAATCCGCCGGAAGCGGCAGCGACGGAACATCCAATCTATAATGATCTTTCAGCCATCGGCGCGACACGCCCCGCAGCGATTCCGACACGGTTCGCGAATGGAGCGGCAATGAGGCTTAAGTCTTTGATTGGAATGGTGCTGCCGGACAGGATTGAACTGTCGACCTCTCCCTTACCAAGGGAGTGCTCTACCACTGAGCTACGGCAGCGCCGGATGTGTCGTTTCGGGTGGTGCCCGAAGCGCGGCGGACTGATACAAGAGGCCGAACGGCATTGCAAGCGAAACCGTCGAGAAAAAATGACCGACCCTGCATCTCCGCCCCGGCCGCCAGTCCGGCTGGCCGCCGAAACCGACCGCGAAGCCAGGCTGGCCGAAGCGCTCCGCGCCAACCTGCATCGGCGCAAGGCGCAGGCCCGCGCCCGGCGCGATCAGCCGGCCCCGGCGGCCGATACCGCCGAAAACCAAGGTTAGAGAGTTTGCTTGACCGCGGCTTTGCGTTAAAAGCCTGCGCTTGATCAGTCGGGTAGCATCATGGATCGAATTCGCATTCGCGGCGGCCGGCCCCTCGTGGGCCAGGTAAGAATCAGCGGCGCCAAGAACGCGGCACTGCCGCTGATGGCGGCTGCGCTGCTGACGACCGAGACGCTCACCCTGACCAACCTGCCCCGGCTGGCCGACATCGATTCGATGGCCAACCTGCTCGACCAGCATGGCATCGGCGTCAGCTTTTCGGGCGAGGGCCCCGACAGCGCCGTCGCCCTGTCGGGCAAGACCATCACCTCGACGCTCGCCCCCTACGACATCGTGCGCAAGATGCGCGCGAGCGTCCTGGTGCTGGGCCCGCTGGTCGCCCGCGAAGGCCACGCCGAAGTCTCGCTGCCCGGCGGCTGCGCCATCGGCACCCGGCCGGTGAACCTGCATATCCAGGCGCTGGAGGCACTCGGCGCCGAGATCACGATCGAGCGCGGCTACATCCACGCCAAGGCGCCGAACGGCTTGAAGGGCGGCGTCGTGCGCTTCCCCATGGTCTCGGTCGGCGCCACCGAGAACACGCTGATGGCCGCGACCCTGGCCGAGGGCACCACGGTGATCGAGAACGCGGCGCGCGAGCCCGAGATCACCGACCTCGCCCATTGCCTGGTCGCCATGGGCGCCAGGATCGACGGCATCGGCACCGACAAGCTGATCGTCCAGGGGGTGTCGAGCCTGCATGGCGCCACCCACCGCATCATGCCAGACCGCATCGAGACCGGCACCTTCGCCTGTGCGGTCGCCGCGACCGGCGGCGAGGTCGAGCTGGTCGACGGGCGCTTCGACCTGATCGAATCGCTGGTCGAGGTGCTGATCTCGGCCGGCTGCCGCATCGACCAGACCCCCGAGGGGCTGAAGATCGCCCGCAACGGCCATCGCATCCAGGGCGTCGACGTGATGACCCAGCCGTTCCCAGGCTTTCCCACCGACATGCAGGCCCAGGTCATGGCGCTGATGACCACCGCCGAGGGCGCCTCGATGATCACCGAGACGATCTTCGAGAACCGCTTCATGCATGTGCCCGAACTGGCCCGCATGGGCGCCAACATCACCGTCCACGGCGCCTCGGCGCTGGTGCGCGGGGTGCGCGGCCTGACCGCCGCCCCGGTGATGGCGACCGACCTGCGCGCCTCGGTCAGCCTGGTGCTGGCCGGGCTGGTCGCCGACGGCGAGACCATCGTCAACCGCATCTACCATCTCGATCGCGGTTACGAGCGGGTCGAGGCCAAGCTCGCCGGCATCGGCGCGCAGGTCGAGCGTCTGAGCGGCTGAACGCACCATGGCGGACCCCCTCGGCCCTACCCCAGGCCCGTCCGACGGGCAGGATCTGCGCCTCAAGGCCGAGGACGCCGACGACCTCGCCGTGATCTCGGCCTGCCTGCAGGATGCGATCGTCCGCGACGAGGATCTGGCCTACGACCGCCGCGGCCACCGCTTCGCGCTGGTCGCGAGCCGCTATTGCCGGGAATGCGGCGACAGCCGCCGGGCACGCAGCCTGTTGCGCTTCGATTCCGTCCTGTCGGTGCAATGCCGCGACTGGACCGCGCGGCCGCCGGGCGCGGCCGCCCGGCCGCTGCTCGCCCTCGACATCGCGCCGCGGGACGAGGGTGCGGCGGAAATCACGCTGATCTTCGGCGGGGGCGGCATGATCCGCCTCGGCGTCGAATGCATCGATGTCATTCTGAAGGATCTGGGCCAGTCCTGGGCGACCGGGACCAAGCCCGACCACGGTCTCTGAGCGACCGCGGACTGTGAAGAAGAGAAGGATTACGGCCGATGGCCGCCAATGAACCGCTGACCCTGGCCCTGCCGAAGGGCCGTATCCTCGAGGAGGTCCTGCCGCTGCTGAAGCAGGCCGGCATCGAGCCCGAGGCCGAATTCGACGATCCGAAGTCGCGCAAGCTGCGCTTCCGCACCAACCACGACAATCTCGAGATCATCCGCGTCCGCTCGTTCGACGTGGCGACCTTCGTCGCCTTCGGCGCCGCCCAGATCGGCGTGGCCGGCAACGACGTGCTGATGGAATTCGACTATCCCGAGATCCACGCGCCACTCGATCTCAAGATCGGCTATTGCCGCCTGTCGGTGGCCGAACCGGCCGAGCTTGTGGCCAAGGACGACCCGACGCGCTGGAGCCACGTGCGCGTCGCCACCAAATACCCGCATGTCGCCCAGACCCATTTCGCCCGGCGCGGCGTGCAGGCCGAATGCATCAAGCTGAACGGCGCGATCGAGCTGGCCCCGCTGCTGGGCCTCTGCCGCCGCATCGTCGACCTGGTCTCGACCGGCGCGACGCTCAAGGCCAACGGCCTGGTCGAGGTCGAGGTCATCGCCGAGGTTTCCTCGCGCCTCGTCGTCAACCGCGCCGCGCTGAAGACGCGGCCGCGCGAGGTCGGCGGGTTCATCGAACGCTGCCAGGCGGTGCTCGATGCCGCGTAAGCTCGATGGCCGCGCCGCCACCTTCAATGCCGATTTCGCCGCCCTGATCGCGGCCCAGCGCGACAGCGCCGCCGACGTATCGGCAGCCACCGCCGCCATCGTCGCCGACGTCCGCGCCCGCGGCGACGCGGCCGTGCTCGACTACACCGCGCGCTTCGACAAACTCGAACTGACCCCCACCACAATGCGGGTGACAGCGGCGGAGATCGACGCGGCGGTCAAGGCGATCGATGCGGAAACGGCCGGGGCGCTGGCCATGGCGGCCGAGCGCATTCGCAGCTTCCATGCCCGCCACCGGCCGGCCGACGACGACTATGTCGATGCGCAGGGCGTCGGCCTCGGCGCCCGCTGGACCGCGATCGGCGCCGTCGGCCTCTACGTGCCCGGCGGCAAGGCGGCCTATCCGTCGTCGGTGCTGATGAACGCGATCCCGGCCAAGGTCGCCGGCGTCGACCGGCTGGTCATGGTGGTGCCGGCACCGAACGGCATCCTCAATCCGCTGGTACTGGCGGCCGCCGACCTCGCCGGCGTCGACGAGATCTACAAGATCGGCGGCGCGCAGGCCGTGGCGGCGCTGGCCCACGGCACCGCGACGATCGCGGCCGTCGACAAGATCACCGGTCCCGGCAATGCCTATGTGGCCGAGGCCAAGCGCCAGGTCTTCGGCATCGTCGGCATCGACACCATCGCCGGGCCGTCCGAGATCCTGGTGGTCGCCGACAACCGGAACGATCCGGCCTGGATCGCCGCCGACCTGCTCAGCCAGGCCGAGCACGACGAGGCCGCCCAGTCGATTCTGATCACCGACGACGCGGCCTTCGCCGAGGCGGTGGCCGAGGCCGTGGAAAGCCATCTCGCCACCCTGCCCCGCGCCGAGATCGCGCGGGCGAGCTGGGCCGATCACGGCGCCGTCATCGTCGTGGAAAGGCTCGCCGATGCCGTGCCGCTGGTCGATGCGCTGGCGCCCGAGCATTTGGAGCTGGCCGTGGCCGATCCCGATGCGCTGGCTGCCCGGATTCGCAATGCCGGGGCGATCTTCCTCGGCCGGCATACGCCGGAGGCGATCGGCGACTATGTCGCGGGGCCCAACCACGTGCTGCCGACCAGCCGCGCCGCGCGCTTCTCGTCGGGCCTCTCGGTGCTCGACTTCATGAAACGCACGACGCTGGTCCGCTGCGATGCCGACAGCCTGGCCGCCATCGGCCCGGCCGCGGTGGCGCTGGCGCGCACCGAGGGCCTGCCCGCCCATGCGCTGTCGGTCTCGATCCGGCTGAACCGCTGATATCCGTAAGCCCCTGACCGTCAGAGAACCGGCATGAGCGACGCGCCCAACCACCGCATCAGCCATCTGGTTCTCGACGAGAAGAACGTCGTGCGCCGCCACCCCGACATCGAGCATGAGCGGGCGGTGGCGATCTACGACCTGCTGGAGGAAAACGCCTTCGAGCCGATCGGGTCGGCCGGCGGGCCCTACCACCTCCATCTCGGCATCGCCGAGACCCGGCTGGTGTTCGACATCCGGCTGGAGGACGACAGCCCGCTGGGCAAGATCATCCTGGCGCTGTCGCCGTTCCGCAAGATCATCAAGGACTACTTCGAGATCTGCGACAGCTACTACCAGGCGATCAAGACGGCCTCGCCGGCCAAGATCGAGGCGATCGACATGGCCCGGCGCGGCGTGCACAACGAAGGCTCGACCGTGCTGCAGGAGCGGCTGGCCGGCAAGATCGCCATCGATCATCCGACCGCCCGCCGCATCTTCACCCTGATCTGCGTCCTGCATCTGAAGGGCTGAGCCGCCGTGCAAGGCCTGCCCGGCTCGATCCTCTTCGCGTGCACGCATAACGTCATCCGCTCGCCGATGGCGGAGGCGATCGCCAAGCATCTCCTGGGCAAGTGGGTGTTCGTCGACTCGGCCGGCCTGCGCAAGGGCGAGCCCGACCCCTTCGTCGTCCAGGTCCTCGACGAGATCGGCATCGACCGCAGCAAACACCGGCCGAAGGATTTCGACGACCTCGAGGATTCCTCGTTCGACCTGATCGTCACCCTGTCGCCGGAAGCTCACCACCGGGCGCTGGAATTCACCCGGACGATGGCCTGCGACGTACAGTACTGGCCGACCTTCGATCCCTCGCTGGTCGAAGGCTCGCGCGAACAGAAACTCGAAGCCTATCGTGATGTGCGTGACGACCTGATGAAGCGGATCCGCCAGCGTTTCCCCCGCCCGGGCGGGCCGACGGTCTGACGTCCGACGATGTCCCGTAAGGATTCCCCTTGCAATTGATGGGCCGCCCGCCCATGTTCTGCCCCGAAATTTCCGAAAACCGCGGAGGCCCGATGGCCAAAGAAGAGTTGCTCGAATTTCCGGGCGTGGTGGAAGAGCTTTTGCCGAACGCCATGTTCCGGGTGAAGCTGGAGAACGAACACGAAGTGCTGGCCCATACCTCGGGCAAGATGCGCAAGAATCGCATCCGTGTGCTTGCCGGCGATAAGGTGATGGTCGAAATGACGCCCTACGACCTGACCAAGGGCCGCATCACGTTCCGTTTCAAGTAAGGCTCTCGTCCTGGCTCCCATGGCGCGACCCCGGCTGGTGCTGGCATCGGCCTCGCCCCGGCGCCTCGACCTCCTGGCCCAGATCGGGCTCAAGCCCGACCTGGTCGACCCCGCCGATCTCGACGAGTCCCCGCGCAAGGCGGAGCTGCCGGCGATCTATGCCCGGCGCATCGCCATGGCCAAGCTCGACGCCGTCGCCGGCCGTCATCCCGACGCCTTCGTCATCGCCGCCGATACCGTCGTCGCGGTCGGCCGACGCATCCTGCCCAAGGCGGAGACCGAGGCCGAGGCCCGCGCCTGCCTCGAGCTGATGTCGGGCCGCCGCCACCGCGTGATGACGGCGCTGGCCCTTGCCGCGCCGAACGGCAAGCAGAGCTTCCGCCTCGTCACCTCGATCGTCCTGTTCAAACGACTGACCCGGCCCGAGATCGCCATGTACCTCGCTTGCGGCGAATGGCAGGGCAAGGCCGGCGGCTATGCGCTGCAGGGCCGGGCCGCGGCGCTGATCCGCTGGATGAGCGGCTCGCCGTCCGGCATCGTCGGCCTGCCGCTGCACGATGTCGCCGCCATGCTGGCGGGCCAGGGCTTCCCGGTTTGGGAGCCGTCATGAAGGCCCTGATCCTGGTCGAGAGCGGGCTGATCGAGGAGCGCGCCTCGCTGATGCTGGGCGGGCGGCTTGCCGCGATCCATGTCGACCCGGCCGACCCCGCCTCGGCCCGCCAGGGCGATATCCGCCCCGGCCGGGTGACGCGGATCGAGCCGGCGCTGGGCGGCGCCTTCGTCGAGTGCGACGGCATTGCCGGTTTTCTGCCCGAAGCGCGCGGCCTGACCGAGGGCGAGCAATTGCCGCTGCAATATGCGGTGCCGGCCCATGGCAACAAGCTGCCTGAATTCACCCGCGACCTGGGCCTGGCCGGTTTTCGCCTGACCTTCCGCCCGCGCGGGCGCGGCATCGGTTTCTCGCGCCGCCTGGACCCGGCCGAGCGCGAGCGGATCACCGCCCTGCTGCCGCGCGGCCAGGGCTGGCTGGTGCGCGGCCATGCCCAGGGCTGCCCCGACGACCTCCTGGTGGCCGAAGCGGCCGCGCTGACCGCCGCCTGGGC
>JAEYTW010000062.1 GCA_023433835.1 Pseudomonadota bacterium
GCGTCGCGCAGCGCGGCCTCGTCGAGAAAGTCGGGGTTCGGGTGCGGTACCCGATCTTCAGTTTCGGCCACGGCGGTAGGTCCTCTTCTCGGCGCTGGGCGGCAGGACGGCGCGGGTTAGTTCGTAGTGGCGGGCGACGAAGGCGACGTCGCGGACGCTGGTGCGGCCGATCGCATCGGCCACGCGCCAGGTCGCGTCGCGGAAGGCCATGACCTCGGCGCCGTCGCGCCGCCGGCGCAGCCAGTGCCACCCGATCGCAGCCTGGCCATCCCAGGGCGGCCGCCGGGCCATCAGCGCAGCCCCATGGCGAAGACGCCGACGGTCAGCACCGCGACCAGCACGGCCGTCAGCCGGAAGACGACGCGTTCCGCCGTCATGCC
Source organism: Pseudomonadota bacterium (assembly GCA_023433835.1). Classification (GTDB taxonomy): domain Bacteria; phylum Pseudomonadota; class Alphaproteobacteria; order Ferrovibrionales; family Ferrovibrionaceae; genus JAFKFH01. The sequence goes on from JAEYTW010000062.1 coordinate 381, forward strand.
GCGTCCGCCTCGCGCTGGCCCGGCCCGGCGCCGCGCCGGTCGAGATAGCCCCAGCCGATATCGTCCCGGGCGGCGGCCCGCTCGGCACGGGCGGCCATGTCCTCGTCCCAGCGGTGCAGGCGATGGCGCGCCTCCTCGCGCGCGGCCCGGCCGATCGGGATCTGGGTCTCGGTGCCGTCGAGGTCGAAATAGTGGTCGTGGTGCAGCAGGCCGCGGGCATAGCGGGCGCCGCGCATGTACAGCGCCACGGCGCGGCGCAGCCGGGTCTTGGAGATACTGCCGCCCTCGTCGTCGTTCACGCCGCGGTCGCGCAGCACGCGCAGCGCCCGGGCCGCGATGGGCAGCTTCGGCTCCTTGGCGCCCGGCGCCGAGAACAGGTCGGGGTATTGCAGCGCCAGCCGCGCGCGGTCGTCCTTGGCCAGCGCCTTGCTGGCGCGGCGATCCTGTGGCCTCATGCCCGTGCCCTTTCCTGCTGGTAGCGGCGCAGCAGCGCCGCCACCCACGGCCGCGCCGCGTCGCGCTGGGCGCGGCCGAGCAGCCAGATGACCTGGGAGAGTTCGAGGGGCAGCACCGGCCCCTGCAGCGAGATGCGGTAGGGCGCCAACTCGGCCTCGACCATGTCGATCAGCGAGATGGCGAGCGCCCAGCCGATCCGCTCGTTGCGGGTCAGCGGCCGGCGGACGATGTCCTGGCCCTGCGGCTCGCGCTGCATCGTCGGCGCCCGGGCCTCGGCCACCGCGGCCAGCAGCGACAGCACGCGCTCGACGTCGACCGGGTCGGCCTCGACCTCGTGGGGAATGGCCAGCATCGCGTTCATGCCGAGGCCCCGGCGGGCTCGGCCACGATGGCGATGGGCAGCACCGGCCGGGTGCGGTGGCGCGCCAGTTGCGCCTCGAGATCGGCGCAGGCTTCGGCATAGGTGGCCCCGGTGGCGCGCAGCAGCATGGCCGGGGCGCCGTTCGGCACGGGCACATGCGCCACCGCGGTTACCTTGACGGCGCCATGGTCATATCTGGACCAGCACAGCACGGCATGCGGCAGGTCGGCCAGCTGGTCCGCGAACCTCGCAGCCAGCTGCGCCACCGCCGCCTGGGGCAGCACCGGCCTCGCGCCGCGGCCCACCATCACGAGCATCAGCCGTTCGCGGGCCGCCGTGCGATGCCCGGCGCGCAGATCCCGGATCGTTTCATCAAGGCCGGGATCGGCGCCCGGGGCGAACCCTGTCACCGGCATGCCCAGGGCCAGGAATTCCGTGCAAAGCTCGCGGTAGGCGGCCAGCGCTCCGCAGGCGAGCACGCGGTGCGACACGCAACCCGCATCTGCCGCCTGCCGCAGGTGCCGCTCCTGGATATCGGCGATGCCGCCGCACACGGCCAGCATGTCGAGCATGGTGTCGACGACGTCGGGCACCGGGGCTTCCCGAGGCCCGGTCATGACTGCACCGGCCCGGCCTCGGCCAGCCGGATCGACCATTCGACCGCGGCGCCGCCGCCATCGCGATAGGTCTCGCCGGCCAGCAGCGCAGCGGCGATGCCAGGATAGTCGATGACGTCGGGGTCGCAGCGGCGGAAGAAACTCTCCGCCGTCTCGCAGACGTTGCGGGCGCCGTCCTCGTCGATGTCGAGCACGATCTGACGACCGAGCAGTTCGGCCGGGATGCCGGCCAGCTTGTAATCGCTGTCGGTCATGCCAGCGACTCCCCGTGGGCGCTGAGCACGGCCGGCGGTTCGGGCGGCTGGCCCCAGACCGCCAGCTTCTGATCCAGCGCGGCCAGCGCCGCCTCGTAGGTCGCGCCCTCGACGCCGATGGCACTGTGCGGTTTCAGGCGTTCGGTGGGCGGCACGTTCATGTGCGCCCAGGCCGAGACCAGGCCGAAATCGCGGACCTTGACGCCGATCGCATCCACGGCAATCCGCGCGTCATCGGCGTGATGGCGGCGCAGCTTGTCGCCGTGGATGTGCTCCAACTCGGCGATGCGGGCCGGCAGGTCGATCACGCGGATGTCGACCCGCTCCACCAGCTCGGCCAGTATCCGGCGGGCCAGATCGTGGTTCCCGCCTTGGATGTGGCGCATCGCTTCCATGACACCCCCGCCCAACGGCGAGGCGTTGAAATTGCACCCGGGCCAGCCCAGGGCGGCCAGTTCGGCGTTGGCCTGGACCAGCACGACGCGTTGAACGGCGTCGGCGATGCCGCGCGCGGCGCTGCGGGGCGCGGTGTCGTAGAGCGGTGCGGTCAGCGCGGCGACCAGTTGCAGGACCTGCATGGTCCCTTCGATCGCGCCATCGGCGCGCGGGGCGGCGGTTTCCATCGGCCTGCCCTCAGATCGGCCGGTGGATGCCGCGCGCTTCGTGGAGCGACAGCAGCAGGTCGAAGGCTTCGAACGCGTCGGCCGCCACGGCATAGCCTTCGGTAAAGGCAAGGCCGAACGGAAAGCGGGTCTCGCCCTCGGCGATATGGGCGCCGAGACCGACCCGGCCGCCGTGATCGACAAGCAGCGAGATCCGGCCCTTCACCGCCGCCTTGTACCGCGCTTCGAGCGCCAGCAACCGGCCGCCGATGTCGAACGGCGTCTCGGGCAGGTCGGCCAGCGCCTCGCGCAGCAGGCGACGCGCCGCCGGCTGATTGCCCGCCTGCAACGCATCGCAGATGTCGCGGAAGACCTTGTAGGGCAGATCGGCGCCCAACGCCCGCAGCAGCCCGGTGCACCGGCTGTCGGCCTCGTTCACCAGCCCGGTGGCCAGCGCCATGGCCGGGGTGAACATGCCGGCCCCCGTGCCCATCAGCGACAGGTGATACTGGCGCAGGGCGACGCAGACCGCGATGGCGCCGAGGATCAGGTTGAACGGCCGCTGATGGTAGGCTTCCAGCTCGGCGGCGGTGAGCTGCCGCAGCGACCAGCCCACGCCCTCGTAGATTCGCCCACCGGTCAATCGGATGACGATGTCGTCGATATCCAGGGCGTTGGCGCCCAGGCCCGCCAGGAAATCCCGGAAGGTGCACAGGCACTCGTCGTCGGGTGTGGTGAACAGTACCTGCTCGTCCAGCAGGCTTTCGGGCACGATGTCGGTGGCGGGAAGGTCCATAGGGTGCGCTCGATCCCCAATCCGCCGCCGGCAGTGCTAGAGGGGCCGCTGCCGGCGGTCGGAAGTGCCGGATGGCCTCCGGCGGCTGCTGGCCCACGGGTGGGCTGGCGGGATCAGAGTTGCATTGTGCATATGCAATGTCAAACATAAAGCATATGCATGATGCATTTATGGAGGGCGCGCGGGCCGGCGGCGCCGAGCAAGCGGTGCGAGATCGGCGCTTATGAAGGCGAGGTTATTACTTGGGCTCGGAGGTCGACGGCCCAGGTGCTGGCGCGGCAATGAGTTGAGCCCCCTTGCTCGGCCGCCCTGCCTTCTTCTGGGTGGTCGGCGCGGGGCGCGGCGGATCGGCGAGCAGCTCGGCGACCGGAACTCCAAGGGCTCGTGCCAGCAGATCCAGCACGTCTACCCGGGTGGCGGCCAGGCCGCCGGAAACCTTTCGGATCCAATCCTTGGATAGGCCGGAGGCCCGCGCCAGGCCCGCGTAAGAAAGACCCCGCTCGACCCTTAGTGCCGTGACATTTCTGGCGAGCAGTTCCCTGGCGAGCATTGGCGCAATCGACCACGGGCAGGCCCGGGGAAAAAGGTAGACGAACGACGCCCAATTCCGCACGATGCGGGATGCCCACGACCACGCGGTACGATTTCCCAACATTACGGACTGCCCCGAGGTCTGATCGGGTAATCTCGCCCTCGAGTACCGTGGGGGAGATAGTTATGGGCGGTCGACAGGCGCTGGTGCGCGCGGCGGCGTGGGCGGCGGTGGGCGCTGTGGCGTTCAGCGCTTCGGGGATTGGCGCGAAGCTGGTAGGTGGGCTGCCCTCGAGCGAGGTGTCCTGGTTCAGGGCGCTCGGCGCGCTGGTGGCAGTGGCCATCCTCTTCAGACATGCCGCCTTGGATTGGCGTCAGGCCCGAGACGGCAAATGGCATATGGTTCGCATCGCCAGCGGCGTCTTCTCGCTGATATGCCTTATGCACGCGTTCTCGGTGCTGCCGATCGGCCTGGCCTCGCTGATCCTATTCACCCGTGTGCTGCTCATGCCGGTGGTGGCCAGGATCCTGCTGAGCGAGGTGTTAACCCGTCGCGCCGCCATTGCTGCCGCCATCGGTTTCGCCGGCGCGGTCGTGGCTATATGGCCGGCCATTGCCCTGCGTGGCGAGACGCTGGGCGTCCTCGCGGCGGTTGGCGCCTCGCTTGGCACAGCGCTTTCTCAAACTGCTGTTCGCCGCCTCGCATTGACCAATGCGCCGGAAATCATCGTGGCGATCTACGGCGCCGGCGCGGTCGCCGTCTTATCGCCGATTGTGGCCCTGCAGTGGGTCACACCCGCCTTTGTTGCATTGCCGTATCTACTAATTTTGGCGTTAGGCGGTGCGGTTGCCCAGTATGCGGCCGTCGTGGCGTTCCGGCATGCGCCCGTCCGGTATGTCGCTCCATTCGATTTTTTGACAGTGCCCGCCTCGGCGATTCTCGGCTTCGCCGTCTTCGGAGACCGCATCAGCGGTTGGGATATTTCGGGCGCAGCCCTGATTTTTGCCGCCTCGTGGTATCTTATTGCCGGCCGCGATGAAGCGGCGCGGTAGGATGTTGTGCCTAGAATAATTCGTCATCAGATCGCCATAGATATCTATGGCTGGCGTCGATAAGTTGTGCTAGCGTCCGTATATGGGGAGTGACAATAACAACCTAACATTGTGGGGGTTGCCCGCCGACATTGGTGACTACGATCGAAACCTGATCGAAAGTGCCGCCCGGCTGGATGGAGCAATCCTACTGTTCGATCGCGATGATCGAGTGGTATTCGCAAACGAGCGGCAGCGTGAGCGCTTCGCCTGCTGCGACTACGACAAGCGCACCTATTCTGAGTTCTTCTGGGGCATGCACGCCTGCGGCATGCTCGGAAGCGCAGCGGCGAGAAGCGACCCAGCATCGTTCTTGGCGGTGACGCTCGTCGAGCGTGCCAACGTCCCGAAGGCGCATACCTTCTACGAATATCCCGGACTGGGCCTTTCGACGGTTTCCAATCGCCACCTCGATAATGGCATGGGCCTACAACTGCGCCACCTCGTCGGCTCGATCGACGCCTCTGATCCCGATATCGTCCTAATGAAAGCCTTGCAGGCACAACGTGACCTCGAGGCGCTGAAGCTTGCGCTCAACAGCCTCGACGTAGGCGTCGCTATCGTCGACCGACAAGGGGCCGTGCTCTATCGCAATGAGGGCCTCGCCGATGTGCCGCTATTGATCAGGCGAAACGGCACGCTGGCCCCGATATGGCCTGGCGATGTGGCCGGCTGGCGCCAAGCAGTCGCCGGATGCGCCGGGGGCGCGATCGCCAAGGCGTTTCTCCGCGATCGAGATGGTGCTGTGGTCGCAGTTGCGGCGATGTGTCCCGGGCAGCATGCGGGAACAATAGTGATCCGGGCCGCGCTGCTGAAGGTGGCGCTGCAGCCGGGCGCGGCCGAGTGGCTGGGCGACCTCGGTGTCCGTGCTTCCGAGGTCCAGGCGCTCGACCTGGTGCTGCAGGGTTGCTCGACCGACGAGGTCGGCGCGCTCCTGCATCGCGATGCCAAAACGGTAAACGGCCAGTTGGCCAGAGCCCGCGGTGCTTTGCGCAGCCGCGACCTTATCGTCGACGGCCAGAACCAGCTCTTGACGCTGGCAATGCGGATGTCGGCGGTTACCCGCGCCCCAGGGCGTTAAATCAGCGAGAGGCATCATGCGCACGGAACTGGAAGTAGTGTTCTCGACGTCACCACAAAGCTTGCGATCGCAAGGGCTCAGCTCGGCACAAATCGCGCAGGCGATCGACGATTTTTGCATCATCCTTGATGCGATGCTGGACAGTCCTACAGCTCAGTTCGCGATGCCTGCCCTTGCTGACAAGGTCCTGCATTGGATCTTGGACTCACCTGAGCTGACCGCGCAGATCGAGGCTCTGTTCGGGCCTGGAGCGAAGGCACGCCACGATCCTGAAGCGTGGGGAACTGAGAAGTATGCTGAGGGCTGGAAACGCACCGTTGCGGCCTTTGCGGCCCGTGGCATTTACCTCAGCTCTGATCCCGCGGCGACGCGGACAGATGGCCGCGAAGGCTTTGTCTGCGCGTTCGACATGATCACCAGGATCAACTGACCGAGTGGGGTGGCCCTGCAATCGTAGGGCCACCTTATTGCGCGTCCACCGCCGGAGGCACATGGTGGGAACAGAAGTTTTTCAGAGCGCGTACATTGAACTGGTCGGTTTTCTCATGACGCGTGGTCTCGCAGTTGACGAAGCGCAAGCAATGGCGCTGGAGAGCTGCGCGGTGCTGTTTCGGCTGAAATCTCCGCGTGCTGCTCGACAATCGGCTATCCGTCTGTCGGGAGCCTCTTCTTGTCTGCAACGGCGTTTTGATAAGCGACTAAGACGCGCTCGGCGAAGATCTTTGCGGGCAGTGTCGCTCTTTTCGCGTAGACGTAGACCGATTCGATTGCTGTTTCCAACGCATCCAAATCCAAAGGATTAGCTGGGCTTTCAGCATTTAACGCAATTAAATCGCTTGAATAACAAGCTAAAAGTTCCGCCGGTATTTCGAGCTTAGAAAATTTTGCTATTGCGTAGATCGTCTTTAGAGACGGTGTGTTGCTTCCGTCTTTCAGCGGTCTAGTTAGTGTGGTCGACACGACGCCGATCTTTTTCGCCAACTGACTGGCTTTCAGATTTGTGACGGCCATCGCGCTGCGGACAAAATCCAGCGCGAGTTCGAGCTTGATTGCTTCGTTCGATTCCATGCACCAGAGCATCCCGTTATTGCATATGCACTGCAATTTGCATTGGGGTTGACCGATCATGTGCAATTGCATATGCTTCGGTCATGGAATGCACACGCGACAAAATCAGCGACATTGAGGCCCGGCTCAGCGCGCGGAACATCAGCGTCGCCGAGCTTTGCCGGCAATCGGGCATCAACCAGACCACGTGGGTGCGCTGGAAGCGAGGCGAAACAACGCCTCGGGCCATTGTCTGGAACCATGTCGCCGCGACCGCCGAAAAACTCCTGACACAGGCGTTGCCGGACGAGGCCGCGTGATGAGCGCCAACGGCTACGTCCCGCATCCCGACATCGACCCCGAGCGCGTCGCCCTCGAGGCGGCCTTGCGCGCCGAATGGAGCGGGGTCGGGCAGCTGCTGCCGACCCAGGCCGGGCACCGGACCACCAAGGTCACCCGCATCGCCGTCACCGAGCCCGACCTGTTCGACGGGCCGGCCGCCTGCGGCTGCCGGGTCGACCGCTTCGACGGCGTCACCGTCCGCCACTACTGCACCGAACACGGCCGGCGGCGCTGAGATGGAAGGCGCGACGCTCTCGGTCTTCGCGAGCACGAGCGGGCTGGATGCCATCGGCGCCGAGCCGCGCGCGTTCTTCGGCGTCGACGTCCAGCCCCCGCGCTGCACGCCAGCCGGCGAACCCATCCGGGTCGAGGTCGACCTTGAGCATCCCGACCAGGCGCTGTTCGACGTCGCCAACAATCTGTTCGGCCCGCTTGAGCCTCGCGTTGGCGGCGGCACCCGCTTCATCGGCATCGGCGCGGCGCTGCCGGAAGGGCGTGCGTGATGGGAAAGTTGTCGAACGCGCCCCACGCGGCCTGGGAAATCGCCACGCAACTCCAGGCGATGACGCCCGAAAAGCGTTACGCGGTGCTGATCGCTCTCGGGCGCCACTACCGGATCGACAAGCTGCTCAAGGCCGAGGCAGCAGCTCTTGGGGCACTTCGGCGCGAAGGTGTTCAGCGAATGCTCGGAGCTGGTCCGCAGCCAGCATCGTCGCCTCGTACAGGCGCAAGCGGCTATCGCCCGGATCAACCCGAACCCGAAACCGCACCGAATAAACCGGCGCGGGCAGCATCTCCCAATCCACGTCAAGAGTGTCCGAGCCGTTCGCCTGCCGCTCCAGTTCCACCTTCGGATATTCAAAATTATCCACTTATCGCTCCTGTCGTTGGCTGTGTTGCAACTCCAACGATAGATCCGGGCGGCGCGGTTGTCACCGCGGCCGCCGCGCCGCCCGGAACGCCCGCTCGTTCGCCGGTGGCCGCGTTTCTCTATGCCGAGCCACCCGGCGTCGCCGACGTCTACCTGATCGGCCGGAGGCGCTGACATGCTGGACCTCGCCCACGTCCTCGCCGGCATCTGGCAAGCCACGCTCGCCGTGCTCGGCCTCTCGCTGCACCTCGCCGCGATCGGGCTGTACGTGTTCGGCATCGTGCTGGCGGCCGTCGCCATCATCATGGTGCTGGCCAACGGCGGTGCGGCGCTGATCGCCGCCTCGCCCTGGCGCAGGGGGCGGTCATGATCGCGCCCGCCGCCTGGGCCGAGATGGCCCTGCAGGTCTACCCGCTCGGCGTCGTCCTCTACCTGGCGCTGGGCATCGCCCTGATCGCGCTGCGCAGCCAGCCCGGTGTCGCGCGCGGCATCTGGGCGGATCTGCGCTGCGGCCTGATCGGTCCCGCCTATGTCGCGCTGTGCTGGGCCATTGCCGCCGTCGGATTCGTGATGTCGCTGTTCCTGCGCGCCGCCGCGGCGGCGGTGATCTCGGCTGAACCCTTCGTGCTCGGTCGTCGTCATGGTCCGAGCATCTCACCGAACGCGCCGCAGGGTTGCGGCGCCGAAACCGCAAAACCAGAAAATCACGGGAGTGACCAATGAACCGCGAGTTCATCGGGCGGCTTGCTGCCGCCGTCCGCACGCGCTGCGCCGGCCCCGCGCTGACCCTCAAGGCCCTGGCCACCGGCATCGGCATCTCGGCCGATACCCTGGTGCGCTGGCTCGACGGCCGCACCAAGGTGCCCGGCGAGAAAATCGGCGCGATGGCGCGGTTCTTCGCCCGCCACGGCGATACCACCTTCCTGGCCGACGTCTACGGCGCCGCGGCGGCACCGCACGGCGCGGCCCCCGGCGATCGCTGCTACTGGATCTCGCCGGCCGGCACGCTGCACCACGCCCCGCTGGGCCATGAACGCTTCGTGGTCGAGGCGCTGGACGCCGACGGGCTCAATGGCGACATCGGCGCCCACGCCATCCGCCTGCGCGGCTGGATCCGCGCCACCGTCTCGGTCGATGGCCATCTCACCTTGCGGCTGGCCCCGGCGCGGGCGCGGGTCGACGCGGTCGAGCGGGCCATTCGCTTCCTCGGCGTCGAGGCCGCCGGCGTGCTGGCCGGGCTGGCGATCGAGCTGGTCACCGGCCACCAGGTCGAGGTCCAGGCCTGCGACACCGTGCCAGCCGCCCGCCGCCTGCTGGAACGCATCGGCGCCGCCATCATGGCCGAGCTGCCGACCATTGTCCGGCTCGACGATCGCCGCCGGCGGCTCGACACGGCGGCCGACCCTGCCATGGTTGCCGCCGCCAGGTTCTGGGATGGCCCCGACGCCGATGCTGAACAGATGCTCGGCGCCATCGGCGCCGCGTCCGGCACGGCCCATACCGCGCTCTTCCTGGCCGAGCCCGACGGCTATGTCTGCGACGGGCTGGGCGCGGCGCTGCGCGTCGATCCCGTCATCGTCGGCCGCCGGATCGAGGATCTGTTCGACCTGCGCTATTGGCGCATGGTGAGCCGCAACTACGACGTCACCCTCGACGAGGGGCCGACGCTCTACGAGATCGACGCGGCCACCGCCACCGATGCCTGCGTCTATCACCGGGCGGCCTATCCGGTGCGGCGCGGCACCCTGCCGGCAATCCTGACCATCACCCATTTCGTGCAGCCGCCGCAGGCGACGGTGCTGCAGTGAGCGCTGGCGTGTTCATCCCCCACGATCTCACCTTCGTGCCCTGGCTCGACGCGCTGACCGGCGCGGCGCTCGGCCCCGGCGAGAATGCGGTAGCCGATCTGGTGCTGGAACTGGCCCAGGTCGGGCGCGAACACGGCCTGACGCTCGAGGTCTGCCACGACCTCGGCCTCTATGCCCAGCTGCACGCGGCCGATCCCCGGCTCAGCTTCAGCCCGAGTGTCAACCCGGCCTATAACCCGGCCACCAGCCCGGCCGACACCGCGATCATGGTGCTGCGCCGCGGCCAGGTCGTGGTCGGCGTCTACGGCATGGGCGTGCGCTGGATTTCCGGCACGCTGCGCGAACGCATCGACGACATGACGGTGATCTGCCAGCGGCCCGACCTGCTGCCCCCCGGCGACAGTTGGCACTGCACCGCCGATATCGCCGACGCCATCGCCAACTGCACCGTGGGCCTGGGCATGTCGATCTGGACCGACCAGACGGCCGGCGCCCATGAACGGGTCATCTCGGCGCTGCTGTCGCGGATGATGATCCTGTATTTCTACATGCAGGCCTGCGCCGGCTGGTTCGTCGGCTTCGCCACCAAGGTCGTGGCCCGCTCGCTCACCTTCGGCACCTACGGGGCCGAGGGCATGCAGGATGGGGTGACCTTCACCCATGCCGGCCGGACGGTGCCCACGCTGTTCGTCTATGCCGCCCGGGCGCGGTATCGGCGGCAGCTGATGCGGTCGACGTTCCTCGACCTGTCGATGCCGCTGTCGGCCCTGCCGCCGGAGCGCGCGGCATGATCTCCGCCTACGTGCAACGCGCCCGCGAGAAGGTGAGGCAGCCCACCCGGGCCGATATCGAAACCCTGGTCGCCCGCATCGAGGCCGCGCCGGTGGAGCGCCGCGAGATGGCCGACGACATCCTGCGCGCCTGCGGCTGGGTCGACATCGAGGATGAGGGCGGTCTGCGCTACTGGTGCCTGCTCGGCCGGCATGACGACCGGTTCGACCGGGTATTCGTCGCCAAGTCGCGCCCCGACCCGCTGGCCGACCTCAACGAGGCGGTCGAGTTGATCCCGCCCGGCTGCATGACGACGCTGTTCCTGCGCGACACGGCCGCGCTGGCCCAGGTCAACGACCTGGCCGACGGGCGCTATGGCTGCATGCTGGGCAAGGGCCATGTCGATCGCGGCCCGCACCTCGCCCGTGCGCTGGTGGTCGCCGCCCTGCGGGCGCGGGCGGCGAGGATGCCGGCATGACCTGGGCCCCGGGAACCTACCTCGTCGCCACCGCGCAGGGCCCGGTCGAGGTCGAGGGCCTGACCCTCGCCGGGCTCGGCCTGCGCCGGATCGACGTGGCCCCGGCGGCGCCCGAGGTTTGGGGGCTGACCCATCTGCGCAGCGGGCATCTGGTCTGCCGCCTGGTCGGCGCCATCGACGAGGTGCTGCCGATCGCCGGCGCGCTGGCCGCGGCGGGCGACTGGACCTTCAGCGACCTGCGCCAGCCCTGGGAGCAGCCGATGCTGGCCGGCATGGCCATCTGCACCGCCCATCCAGGCCGCTGCCTGTGGGGCGGCCCCGGCCGGCCCGACCCGATGCTGGCCGGCGAGATCGCGCGGAGGGCGGCATGACGGACCTGCAAGCCCGCGTCGCCGAGCTCGAGGCCGAGAACGCGGCGCTGAAGGCCCAGCTCGCCCGTTTCCAGGCGGCCACCGGCACCGAGTTCGTCTGGCCCGCCGCCTGGGACCTGAGCCCGGCGCAAAGCGCGCTATTCTCAGCCATCGCCCGCCGCCGCGGCGCGGTCTGCAGCACGGCCGACGCCAAGTCGGCGATGTACGGCCCCGATCCGGCGCGGCACCCGGGCAGCCGGGTGGTACCGGTGGTGATGTGCCGTTTGCGCCATCGCCTTGGCCGCTTCGGCATCAAGATCCTGACCGTCGACGGCCAGGGCTACGCGCTGGCGCCGGAGGCGCTGCGCAAGGTGGCAGCCGTCCAGCGGGTGCAGCCGTGAACGCGACATCGGCGGTGGCGGCTGATCAGTTCGCCGCGCGCGGCGTGGTCGCGGCCATCTACCGCAACGTCGACCTGCTGATCGCCGATGCCCGATCGGCCGGTGTCGGCGATGCCGAGGTGGAGCGCTTCCTGCGGGTGCTGACCTATCACCTGCCCAATCCGGTCGGCGCGGCGCCGACGATCTGGCAGGCGTTCCGCGTGCTGACCGGCCAGACGCGCATTCGGCGCGGGACCAGGATCGCCATCACGCGTCTCTTGCGCCTGACGGCGGAAACCTGCCTTAGCCAGATCAGCCGCGTCGCCACCAACGAATTCCCCGGGGAGCGCGCCACGCGCCGCCCGATGACCCAGGCACCGACCGGTGCCGACCGGCCCCGCCAGCCGGTTGATTGCCACCCAGAGACTGGAACGCCCGCAGGCCCCGACGCCTGCGGGCGCCTTTTCCAACTGCCGGGGGCACTGGGCTGCATGCCCGATACCGGTCATCCCAGCTTCGCCGCGCCCGCGGCGACCGACATGCCGGCGTCGCCGGCATCGCCCGCCGGAGCGTATCCGGTGGATGCCTCCCTGATTGGCGACTGGGCCGGCGCAACCGATGCGCCGGCCTCCTTTTCCACCGGCGGGTTCGGGGAGGATTGAGATGGGCGACAGCATGTTCGACGCCGTCAATCACTATGGAGGCCCGGTCGATCGAGCGCCCACGCTGCCGGTGCTGGTCGACATGGCGGCGCTGGAAGCCGATCCCCGGGTGGTGTTCAAATCGCCGCCTTGCCGGGCGCTCGCCATCGGCCTGGACGTCGCGCTCTATCACGGGATCAGGTTCGAGCGGATCGGCACGTCGGCCATCGCCCATGTGCCGCCGCCGCCGTCGATCGACTATGCCCTACTCGAGCGGGCGGTGGCGTACCTCACCGCCGGCATGCTGATGCCGAGCTCTCACCGCGACATCCTTCAGGTCGCCGTGCGCGCGCACCTGGCGGCGGAGGGCGTGTCCCGGCTGGTGCTGATCAACGAACCGCCGGACTTCACCGCGGGCGCCGACATGCAGCGCGATCAGGTCGCGTTCGAGGTCGAGCCCGTTGACCCGGTCGAGATCCCGCGCCGGCTGCGCCTCCTTTCCAGCACGACCGGGCTGGCCGTTCCGGCGCCGCGGCGTCGCGGCTGGTGGCCGGGCAAGTCGATGTCGATGCTGTCCCACACGGCGAACCTGATCACCGCCGCCCAGCCGCAGGCGTTGGACAGGGCCGACCTCGCCGGGCCGCAGCGCAACCCGCGGCCATGGCAGCCGAAAGCCTGGCGCTCGACCTATGACCCCATGGTCGGCCACCCCACGCACACGGGACGCGGAGCGTGGCATGGCCGCTGATCGCTCGGTCCCGGGCCCCGGCCTGACGTCGCTGCTGGTCGGTACCGCGATGACGGCGGCGCTAGCCGTGCTGGTCGGCGCCGGCATCCGCGACCTCGCCCTGTGGCGGCCGGCGCCGCCGGCGGCGGAGGAACGCCCCGCCTACCTGATGATCGTCGGCGGCCCGGCCAACCCCGCCGCACCACCCGTGCTGGCTTGGCCGATCGGCGACGCGGACGTCTGCGCGCTGGTGGCCGGCCTGCTGCGCCGCGCCGAAGCCATCCGCATCGAGGCCGGCATGCCGGCGACCTTCGCCGCCGCCCTCTGCATCCCGTTCAACACGACGAGGCCCTGAGCATGACCGACCACAGCCACCAGGATGACGACGACAAGCCGGCCTCGCTGTTCCCCGACCTGCCGGAGCATCGCAAGCCGATCTATGGCGCCGAACGCGATGTTCGGTTTTCGGCGGTCTACGCCCAGATCCTGGCGCTGTTCGTTTCGACCGGCACCGATCGCCCCTATCTCAACGGCATCGGCGTGTTTCCGCACCCCGATTTCGGCGTGATCCTGGTGGCAACCGACGGCCACCGCATGGCCGTCATCCACGACAAGGATGGCCATACCGACAACGTGTGGATCTGCCCGGTGCCCAAGACGATGCTGGCCGGCATCAAGGCGCCGAAGACGGACAGCGAGGAGTCCTCGGAGACGGTCGATCGGCTGGTGCATTTCGTCGGCCGGGTCGGCTACGTCACCACCCACGCCGTCGAGGGCGACGTCCGGATCATGGGGTCCGAGCATCTGGTCGCGGTCGATGCCCCGGCGATTGAGGGCGAGTTTCCGGCCTTCGAGAAGGTGATGCCCTATCGGGTGACGGGCAATTACTGCGTGGCGGTGTCGCCGAGCTTGCTGGCCGATTTCGTCAAGGCCGCCGAGATTTGGGGCAAGCACGAAGGCGACATCCGCGCCCTGCAGCTGATTGCCCAGAACGAGGCGGGGCCGCACGCTGTGTCGATCGAGCTGTTCCCCCAGTTCTCCGGGCTGATCATGCCGCGCAAGGTCCGCGACCTGGCGCCCGAGTTCGAGCGGCCCCGCTGGTACGATCGCCTGCCGTCGCGCAGCGCGCCGCCGGTCCAGCCCGAGGAGCCTGCCGAGCCCGACCAGCCGGTGTTCGACGGGACCGATGCCGGGCGGGATCACGCGTGATGGCCGGCTCGTTCCGCTACCTGCTGATCGAGGGTGGGCCGCATCTCGACCTGGCCCGCGACCTTCGCACCCGCTACACGGCCGCCTCCGATCTGGCCTGGGCCTGGGCGCGCAAGCACGGCGCCGAGAAGGTGATGACCGATGGCGGCGGCTTTCCCCAGGGTAGCCGGCCGCAGCGGGTGGTCGGCGTCGGCCATCTCGGCCGGAACGCCGATCGCGGGCTATGGCGCAAGCGTGCCGGCGGCTTCGTGCCGAAGGTCACGGCCCGGGCGCTGGTCGACGAGATGAGGGCCCTGCAGCCCTATCCCGCCATGCCGGCGGAAATCAGCGTCGCCATCGCTTGGGTCGAGGCGCCGGCCCCGGGCATGAATTTCCGTGATCCGTTGGCCCAGCTCATCTGGGCCGGCGACCAGAACGGCATCGTCGTGCCGAACTGCGAACTGCTCGGTTTCGCCACCGTCGATTCCGCTCGACGCGCGCTCGATTTCCCGGTGCCGGAAGGCTGCCGCGAGATCTCGGCGGGCGAATGGGACCTGATGGAGGTGACCTTGAATGCCAATCGGGCGGCCGCCGCGCCGGTGCTGGCCCGCGCCGGGGCGGCGCGCTGATGGCGGCGCGCTTCGCCAGCATGGCCGCCCTGCAGAAGGCGCTGGGCAAGGGTTTCGCCCGGGTTGCCTCGGCCATGCCATTGCGCGCCCGGCCGCGCCAGCCGAAGGGCTCGGCGCCGAAGGTGGGCAGACTGCCCCGGATCTGGGACCTGCCCGGCGAGGCGAAGCGCGATTGCGACATCGTCTCCATCGTCGTGCCGCTGCCGCCGCCGCTGTCGCGCTGTTTCCGCAATCACGGCGCCAGGGGCCGGGTGAAGACGCGCGATTACCGGCAATGGATCAGCCGGGCACTGCGCGGCCTGGTGCCGCAGCGCCCCGGCCGGGTACCGGGCGATGTCCGCGTCCATATCGTCATGCGGCGAAAGGATGCGTTCAGCGATGGCGACAACCGCCTGAAGGGGCTGGGCGACATCCTGAAGCGCAGCGGCATCATCCGCGATGACAGCCTGCTGCAGCGCTACACCATCGAATGGCTCGACCTCGGGTCGACGGTGCGGCTTGAGGTGCGGCCCTATGTCGCCGCCGGTGGCCGCGCGCCGCTCGACGTCCGCTGCACCCCCTGCGGCCATCGCTGGGTGGCGGGGCATTACCCCGACGCGATCGACGAGCTGGCCGCGGTCACGGCCGGGTTGCGGTGCCCCGCTTGCGGTACCGGCGCCCACGGCCTGACCGTCGACCGGCCGCTGTTGCCGCCGCCGGCCGACGACGGGGGCGATGAACCGCGATGATTTCAAGGTCCAACAGGAGCGAGGCGCCGAAGGCCTCGCCAAGGCGCCGCGTGACATGCGCGACGGCTGGGCGCGGTCCCAACACCGCCTGTTCCACCAGCAGCTGCGCGCCGACGTCGACCTGCGCCGGCGGGCGGCGCCACCACCGCCCGAGCCCACGCCGCCAGCCGATCCCCATGGCGACGGCCAGCGGCCGCCGATCGAGCACCGACAGGAGGGCACGACCGATGACGACACCGATCAGCCCGCCCGCCGGCCCTGGTGGGTCGACTGACATGCCGGGCCGCGACACCTACGACGTCATCGAGTACGGCAATCTCGCCGGCGAGGAGCGCTGCCTGTTCGTGCCGGGGGGTGTGTCGTGATCGCCCCAATGCGCGGCGCCGGCCGTGACCGGCAGCTCGCCCGGGAGCAGACGGCTAACCCGGGTGGAATAGTTGAAGGTCTCCGCGCCGATCGCCGCAACCGGGAGGCGGCCGGCATCGCCACGGTTGCCGCGGTCGAGGCCCTGCACCAGGCCGCCCGGGCGCGCGAGGAGGCCGTCGCTCGCCTGCATGACGCCGGCTTGACCGACCAGCAGATCGCCGACGAGCTTGGCCTGGCCGATGGCTCTGTCGGCAACATCCGGACGCGCATCGGCCGGCACATCCGCCCGCCGGCGCGGCGCTTCACCCCGGCCGAGCGCCAAGCCCTCGACCAGCAGGTCAAGGCGATGGTGTTCGCCGGCGATTCCGACGTGACGATCGCCGCTGCCCTCGGCATCTCCCCGAACTTCGTGCGCGAGGCCCGCGGCCGGCTCGACCTGGTGCAGGACCATCGGCCGGCGCCGCCGAGCTGCGACGCCTTCGACGTCGCCCTGGCCGCCGCCGGCGCCTGGTTCGAGGACGAACCGCGCGCCGCCGCCTTCAGCGCCCGCCATGAGCCGCTGCCCGACTACATGAACCCCTGGTTCCTGCGCGTCGTGCCCGGCGCGCAATCGAGCCTGGGCTGATCGCCGCCGCAAACCCGAACGAAGGAAGCCCATGCCCACCGCCAGCCCCGCCAGCACCAAGGACCGCGCCGAGGCCAAGATCGACGGCCGCATCTGCGCCCTGCGCCGCAAGCGCCTCAGCTATGACGCCATCGCCCGCAAGGTCGGCTGCGGCCGCGACCGGGTGGTCAAGGTCGCGAAGGCCAACGGTCTCGCCCAGCTCGGCGCGCGCAACGAGGTCTCGGCCGCCGACAAGCTGATGGCCGACGGCGCGGTCATGGCCTACATCGCCGAATGCCGTGAGAAGGACACCGCCGACATGGCGATGGCCAAGCACCTGAAATGCTCGCGCCATGCCATCGCGGCCCTGCGCAGCGCCATCGGCTGGGCCCGGCCGCACGCCAACCTGCAGCCCGAGGCCCGGGCTGCCCGCGATGCCGAGATCGAGCGGCTGATGGGTATCCACGGCGGCAATGTCAACCGGATCGCCGCCGACATCGGGCTGTCGCGCGCCACCGTCGTTTTCGTGGTCAAGAAGCTCCGGCCGCTGCGCGACGATATCGATGCGGGCGACGTGGTGCTGTTCGGCACGCGGCTGGCTGCCGCCGCGATCGCCGCCGGCCGGCCGCCCGAGCGTGCCTTCGAAGACGCCCCGCGCGCCGCCGCGGTCTCGCGCATCGTCGCGCCCCGCTATATGCCGACCGCGCGCGAGTTCATCGGCGCCCAGTCCAGCGCGGCGTGACCCGGCCATGATGGTCGTGTCGCTCCGCAAGTCCTTCGACCTGATCGCCGCGGCCACTGCGGTCGGCGAGCCGATGCCGTCGGAGCGGCTGATCGCCAACGCCATCGGCGCCAAGAGTTCGGCCTCCGGCCAATTGATGATCCAACTGCTGATCGAAGGCCGGCACATCAGCGTCCAGCGTTGGCAGGGCCGCAGCTATGCGACCATCCTGGCCGCACCGCCGGCCCCGGCCGGCTGGGTGTCGACGGCAAGGCCGCCGGCCATCGCACGCAAGTTGACCGTGCGCCGCCTGCCGGTGGTGACCAAAGTCGCCCGCCGCACGGGGGATGCGGCGCCGCCGCCGCAGGCAGCACCCCAGGTCGCCGTCGAGATGGTGGCGGCCCCCATTCAGCCGTCCGCCCCCATTCAGCCGTTAGCGGTGGCCGGACC
>JAEYTW010000063.1 GCA_023433835.1 Pseudomonadota bacterium
ACGTGCCGCTGGAGAAGGTCGCGATCAGCTACAAGACCATCAAGTTCACCTACGCGCCGCAGAAGACCGACGGCTCGATGGGCGGCAACGTCCAGGCCGGCTGGGACGTCATCGCCAACAAGGCGGCCTGATCCTCCAAGCCTTCGACCCGACCTGGGACGGGGCCGGCATCTGCCGGCCCCGTTTGGATTCAGGGAGGGACGCGATATCATCGGCGCCATGACCGGATTGTCGGCCCAGCTGCTGCTCGATACCAAGACGCTCGCCATCCGTGACGTCGTCTGCGACGGCCATTGCCGGCCGATGGGCGAGGAAGAAATCTCCGGTGCCACCCATCTGGTCTATCCCTATCGCGGCATCTTCATCCGCCATGTCGGCCGGTCGCAGGCGGTGGCCGAGCCCAACCAGGTCCTGTTCTTCAACCAGGGCGAGGCCTATCGCGTCAGCCACCCGGTCGAAGGCGGCGATGCCTGCCTGTCGCTGACGATCGACCCGGCGCTGTTGCGCGAACTGGTCCCCAGGGGATTGCTGCGCGAGGGCGAGACAGTCGCCTTCCGGCGTCAGCGCCGGCGCATCGATCCGCGCGCCCAGGCTCTGGTCGCGCTGCTACGCCACAGCCTGATGCGCCGCGTGGCCGAACCGCTGCAGGCCGAGACGCTGGCCCTGACCCTGGTCCGCCGCTCGCTGGGCGAGCGCACCTCGCACGAAGCCGGTTCGAGCGACGGCCATCAAAAGCTGGTCGATCGCGCCAAGCTCGTGATGTCCTCAGACCTCGCCAGGCGCTGGACGCTGGCCGAGATCGCGGCCGAGGTCGGCGTCTCGCCGGTCTATCTGACGCAGGTGTTCCAGCAGGTCGAGGCGATGCCGCTCTATCGCTATCAGCTGCGGCTGCGGCTGGCCCGGGCGCTGCATCTCCTCGGCCAGTACGACGACCTGACGGCGCTGGGCATGGATCTCGGCTTTTCCAGCCACAGCCATTTCAGCCAGGCGTTCCGCCAGGCCTATGGCCGCACGCCGGCGGAATTCCAGCGCTCGGTCGCCTTGCGAGATCGCTAAAGAATTCGACAGCGGCCGACCGGCCATCGGTGGCTTTCTGGCGTGGCCCGAGCGACGGGCCGACACCGGAGGAAACGCCGCCATGACCATCACATCGACCCTGTCATCCCTGTTCCACGCGATCGGCCGCTGGCGCCGCGGCCGACAAGGCTATGCCCGGCTTTGCGGTCTCGACGACCGGGCCCTGTCCGATCTCGGCCTGACCCGCAGCGACCTGCGCGACGCCACCGTAGCCGGCCTCTTCGACGACCCGACGACGATCGTCGCCGCCCGCGCCGACGAGCGCGCGGGCCGTTACCGGTCCCTGCATGTCGGCCATGATCTCGATGCCCCGATCGCTAAAGATTTCGACAGCGCGGCGTGACGATCCGGGCGAAGCTGCACCCGCCGATGCGTTGAGGGAGACTAGCCATGACCATCAAGACCTGCGCCGCCTGCGATTGCGAACTCGATGCCGACCCGATCAAGGTCAAGGTCGGCAGCCATGTCGTCGAAGTCTGCTGCGAGGATTGCGCGCTGGCCCTGGGCGAGGCCGATGCCGCGACCCGTATCCAGAAACCCGGCAAGGAGTGACGTTATCAGCCGGCAAGGCGCCTGACATCGGCGGCGAAACCGGCGACGTCGCCGGGCCCGACCATCGCCGCCGCGACATAGCGATCGGGGCGCAGCAGCAGCAACGCCTCGCGGCCCCGCGGCAGCAGCCGGACCATGACATCGTCGATGTCGCGGCCGGCTGGGCCGGCGCCGGGCACCGGATTGTAATGCGCCGGCAGCACGGCGATGCGCCGCAGGTCGCCCAGGCCGAAATCGAGGCCGGCCGCGGCCGCGATCGTCGCCTGGGCGTCGCGGCCATAGGCGATCAGGGCGAAGTCGTTGCCGATCAGCTGGTCGAGGCGGATCGGCGGCGCCCCGGGCCGGTCCAGCAACGGCTGGGGCAGCATGCGGCCGGCGATCGGGCCGGGCAGGACGAACCCTGAGCCGTAGAACGGCTTCGGCTTATACTTCATCTGCGCGAACCAGGCGTGCAGCGGCGGGACGAACGCCATCAGGCGGAATGCCGCCTGCACCGCCCAGGCCTGCATGGGCGATGCCGGCATCATCACCTGCCCCATGTTGACGGCCAGCCGGATCAGCGCGCGGGCATGGGGCTCGCGTTCCTGCTGGTAGGTATCGAGCAGGCTTTCCCCCAGGCGGCCGCGCAGGACGGCGGCGAACTTCCAGGCAAGGTTGTGGGCGTCGCGCACGCCGCTGTTCATCCCCTGGCCGGCGAAGGGTGGGGTCAGGTGCGCCGCATCGCCGGCCAGGAAGATATGCCCCGACCGCCAGCGATCGGCGGTGCGGGCATGGAAGGCATAGACCCGGGCGCGCACGATCGGCGCCTCGGCGTCGGGGCCGTGGGCGGCGAGCAGGCCGCGCACGAAACCGGGTGCCGTGGCGATCTCGTCCGCCTCATCCTCGCGCAGCAGGAATTCGTACCGGCGGATGCCGCCCGGCCCCGGCAGGGTGATCATCGCGCGATCGGGGTTGCAGAGCACCCGGGTCTGGCGCAGCTGCTCGCGCGTGGCGCCGAGATCGAGGATCAGCCAGCGCTGGCGATAGGTCAGCCCGGTCAGCGTCGCGCCGATCGCCTTGCGGATCGCGCTGCGCCCGCCGTCGCAGGCCGCGAGATACCGGGCCCGCACCGTCATCGCCGCGCCGCCCGGCGCCGTCACGTCGAGGGTGACGCCGCCGGCATCGTCCGCCACTGCCCCGCAATCATGGCCGAACAGCGTGGTGACATGGGAGTAGCGCGCCAGGCCCCCGCGCAAGGTGGCTTCCAGCCGCGGCTGGGTGAAGGCGTTGCGGCGGGGAAAGCCGAATTCCCGCGTGGCCGGCTCGACCTTGGCAAAGCAGATCCCGCCGGGCGTGAAATAATGCGAGCCGTAATCCTGCGCCACATCGGCCAGTACCTGGTCGACCAGGCCCGCCGCCTGCATCGTGCGCAGCGCTTCGTCGTCGATGGACACCGCGCGCGGTTCCTGCACCGTCGTCGGGTTGCGTTCGATCAGCACGACGCGGATGCCGGCGTCGCCCAGCAGGTTGGCCAGGGTCAGCCCGACCGGCCCGGCGCCGACGATGGCGACCTCGCAGTCGATCACGTCAGCCCTCGTTCACCGCCGCCGCGCCGCCGCTGCCCAGCGCATCGGCCAGCAGGCCGGCGGCCGATACCAGCAGCAGGATCAACCGGCGCTCGGCCGCTTCGTCCAGATCGGTCGCGGCCGCGACGAGACTGAGACTGGCATAGAGGTCGAGGTCGGGCACCACGACCGGCACGGCCATGCCGACCAGCCCGGCGTCGATCTCGCCGCGCGAGACACCGTAGCCACGCTTGCGGATGGCGGCGAGCGTGTCGCGCAGATCGGCCGGCACCGCCATGCCGGGCTCGAACAGCTTCTGTACCCGCCGCCAGGGCAAGGCTGCCAGGATCACCTTGGACGTCGCCCCGCGGACCAGCGGCATCGGCCGGCCGCGTTCGTAGGACGGGCGGAAGCGTGGGCCGCCGCCGGCCTCGTCGGCGATGCACATCACCCGCCCGGTATAGAGGCGCGACAGCAGCCCGACCGCCGGCACCCGGGCCTCGGCCACCATGTCGCGCAGCACCGGCCGCCCGGCCTGGACCACCGGGTCGGTCAGGCGGATCAGCCGGTCGTATTCGACGAAGGCCGAGCCGAGGCGATATCGCGCCTCGGCCGCCGGCTCGAGGAAACCGCCGTCGACCAGGTCGCGCACCGTGCGATAGATCGTCGACGCCGGGACGTCGAGCGCCTCGGACATGCCCTGCACCGTCCAGGCCGGATGGGCCTCGTCATAGAGGCGCAGCAGGGCGACGAAACGCTCGAACCCCGCCACGGTCAGCCCGCGACTTCGTCCGATACCGGATTGAGCAGATGACCGATGCCTTCGATCACCACCTCGACCCGGTCGCCCGGCTTCATGAACACCTGCGGCTCGCGCTTGAAGCCGACGCCGCCCGGCGTGCCCATGGCGATGACGTCGCCCGGATTGAGCGGCGTGAAGCCGGTGACATAGGCGATGACGCGGCCGACGGGGAAGACCATCTCGCCCAGCCTCGCCTGCTGCATGACGGCGCCGTTCAGCCGCGTCTCGATCTTCAGGCCGGCAAAGTCCGGCACGTCGTCCGGCGTCACCATCGCCGGGCCGAAGCCGCCGGTGGCCGGGAAGTTCTTGCCCGGCGTGAACTGGCTGGTGTGGCGCCGCCAGTCGCGCACGGAGCCGTCATTGTAGCAGGCATAACCGGCGACCAGATCCAGTGCCTGTTCCTCGCGCACCTGATAGCCGCTGGCGCCGATGACGATGGCGAGTTCAGCCTCGTAGTCGAAACGCTCTGAAATGGCGGGCTTGTAAAGCGGCTGCCTGTGGCCAACCTGGGAC
>JAEYTW010000068.1 GCA_023433835.1 Pseudomonadota bacterium
CGACCCGGTCGGTCGCGGCCGGCAGGGAGGCGGCCATCCCCGATCAGTCCCGCCAGGACGAGGTCGGCGAACTGGCCCAGGCGCTGGCCCGTTTCAAGGCGCAGGGCGCGCTGATCCAGGAACAGGCCGACCGCCTGGCAATGAGCCAGTTCGCCCTGGACCAGGCGGTCGAGGCGATCCTGTGGGTGGGTGAGGACGGTTCGATCGCCTATACCAACCAGGCTTATCGCCGGCTGATGGGCTATCACGCCGACGAACTGACCCAGATGACCGTGCACGACATCGCCGGCCTCGATACCGAGGGCTGGCGGGCGCAGTGGCAGGCCATCGCCGGCATCGCCGAGCCGCAGCCCTACGAGGGGCGCGTCACCCGCAAGGACGGCTCGTCGGTCGCGGTCGAGGCGGTCGCCCGCTTCCTGCGCTTCGGCGGGCTGGAGCGCGTCGCCTTCGTCATGCGCGACATCTCGCTGCGCAAGGATGCCGAGGCGGCGGTGGCGCAGGCCCACGCCGAGACCGACCGGCTGTATAACCAGTTCGCGGACTTGACCGAAGCCATTCCCGGCGCGGTGTTCCAGCTGCGCGTCGAGGCCGACGGTCGCCGCCGCTATCTGTTCGTCTCCGGCGCCGCGCGGCCGTTGCGCGGCATCGATCCGGCGGCGCTGACCGCGGGTCAGGCGATGGAACCGGTGCACCCGGCCGATCGCGCCGGCCTCGACGCCGCGATCGCCGAGGCGGCGGCGAGCCTCCAGCCGCTCGACCTCGAATTCCGCGACCGCCATCCGGACGGCGAACGCTGGATCGGGCTGCGTGCCACCGTCCGCCGCCTGGGCGACGGGGCGGCGCTGCTGTCGGGCGTGTGGCTCGACGTCACCGACCGCCTCCAGCGGGAGGCGGCACTGACCCAGGCCAGGCTGCAGGCCGATCAGGCCGGAGCCAGGCTCGCCAACGCCAATGCCGAGCTCGATGCCGCCCGCGTCCAGGCCGAGACCGCCGGGGAGGCGAAGTCGGACTTCCTCGCGGTGATGAGCGACGAGATCCGCGCGCCGCTGACCGGCGTGGTGAGCATGGCCGAGATGCTGGCCGAGGCCGATCTCGACGAGGATGCCCGCGCGATGGCGGTGGTCATCCGTCAGTCCGCGGATGCGCTGCTCGCCATCGTCAACGACGTTCTGGACATCGCCAGGATCGAGGCCCATCGGCTCGAACTCGAAGCCGTGCCCTTCTCGCTGTCGGCGGTGGCGGAGAGTGTCGGTGCGGTGCTGGCGGCGCCGGCAGACGACAAGGGTATCGAACTCGTCGTCGATCTCGATCCCCGCCTGCCCGACATGGTGACGGGCGACCCGATGCGGCTGCGCCAGATCCTGTTCAACCTCGCCGGCAATGCGGTGAAGTTCACCGACGAGGGCGGGGTGCTGATCAAGCTGGCCGGCGCCCGCCGCCGCGACGGCGCGGTGGCGCTGCGCCTCGACGTTTCCGACAGCGGCATCGGCCTGACCGAGGAACAGATCGAGCGGCTGTTCGTGCCGTTCGACCGGGCAGACCGGCCGACCGCGCGCCGTTATGGCGGCACCGGGCTGGGGCTGCCGATCACCCGTCGGCTGGTCGAGCTGATGGGCGGCACGATCGCCTGCGAATCGGTACCGGGCGAAGGCTCGACCTTTACCGTCGAGCTGGTCCTGCCCGCGGCGCGGGCCGAGGCTGCGCCGGTGCCCGAGATCGCGGATGCCCGCCTCGCCATCCTCGGCGCCGACGGCTGGCGGCGCGACGCGCTGGTCGGCCAGCTGTACGCGGCCGGCATCGAGGAACCGTTGTGGCTGACCGCCGACCGCTACGCGCCGAAGGTGCTGGCCTCGGCCGAGCTCGACCTCGTGCTGGCCTGCCTCGGCTCGGGCCCGGGCGAGGTCGAGGGGCTGCTCGACAAGCTCGCGCGCGACGAGAAGCTCGCCGGCAAGCGCCTCGTCGTGGCCGGGCCGCAGGCGCAGCTGGCGCTGATGAAGCCCGCCGTGCGCCATCGCCTGGAGGCGACCCTGGCCTATCCGATCCGCCGCAGGCGGCTGTGGTCGGTCATCGCCGCGGCGCTGGGGCGCGCCGTCGTCGTCGCCGCGCCGGATGCCGGCCTGCTGCACTACGCGCCGCCGCCGCTCGACGAGGCGCGGGCGGTGGGTGCGGCGGTGCTGGTGGTCGAGGATAATCCGGTCAACCGGCAGGTCATCGGCCGGCTGCTCCATCGGCTGGGCTATGCCCATGTCATCGCCGAGGGCGGCCGGCCCGCGCTGGCCGAACTGGCCCAGCCGGGCTTTGGCCTCGTCCTGACCGACCTGCATATGCCGGGCATGGACGGTTTCATGCTGGCCGCCGCCATTCGCGAGCGCGAGGCCGAAGGCGGGCGGCTGCCCGTGGTGGCGCTGACCGCCGATGCGCTGCCGGCGACCCGGGCGGCCTGTCTTGCCGCCGGCATGGACGATTGCCTGACCAAGCCGCTCGATGCCGCGCGTCTCGCCGGGCTGATCGGCCGCTTCCTGCCAGGGGCAGGGGGACTGCGCCGCCGGCCTGCGCCGCCGGAAGAAGCCGCCGAGGCGGCGCCTATCGTGCCGTTGCCGGCCTTCCAGCCCGATCTGTTCGATACGGCGCATCTGGTCGAAAGCTTCGGCGGTTTCACCCCGGCGGCCCGCGCCTTTCTCGCCGAATTCGCCGCGAACCTGCCCGATCAGCTCGAGGCGCTGGAAATGTCGTTCGGCGCCGCCGATTTCGGCGGGGCGCATGAACAGGCGCAGGCGCTGCTCGGTGCCGCCCGGTCGGTCGGCGCCACCGCAATCGGCGATGCCGCCGCGGCGGTGCAGGCCGCCCTGGAGCAGGGCGACGTCGATCTCGGCCAGGAACGGCTCTCCGCCGTGGCCGAGGCGGTGCAGGCATTCCGGGCGGCGACCGAGGGGGTGGTCTGACGGTGGTCGACGCCTGCCTCTTGCAGGCTTGACCGGCCGTTCTATTTGCATGATGTTTGTCATGTAATTTTCGAGGGCCGGTCATGCGCTATACCGCGGAACACAAGCAGCAGACCCACAGCCGGATCGTCGACGAGGCGGCAACCGCTTTCCGCGGCCACGGCGTCGACGGCATCGGCCTCGTCGACATCATGAAGGGCGTCGGGCTGACCCATGGCGGGTTCTATGCCCATTTCAAGTCCAAGGATGCGCTGGTCGAGGAGGCGGTGGCCGCGGCGCTCGACCAGACGTTCGGACGGCTGCGCGACCAGGTGATGGCCGAACCGCCGGAGCGGCGCTTCGCCACGCTGGTGCGCAGCTATCTCAGCCGCCAGCATCGCGACGCGCGCGAACAGGGCTGTTCCTATGCCGCGCTGGGCACCGATCTCGCCCGCCAGCCCGCTTCGGTGCGCGCGGCCGCGGCAAGCCGGATGGAGCGGATGGTCAGGTTGATCGAGGACGTCCAGGGCCGGGGCGAGGAGGCGGCCCAGGCCGCGCTCTCGATGATGGTCGGGGCCCTGACCCTGTCGCGCATCGTCGAGGATCGCGAGCGGTCCGACCGCATCCTCGCCGATGCCCGCAAGGCGCTGATCGGTTAGCGCATCCGGCGTCGTCTCGGACGCGGATAAGATGCGCTAAGTCTTTGATCTAGGCGGCCGCTTCGACGATCCAGATGGCCGCCGGCAGGCGGATGCCATCCGGCTCGTGGTAAGGGCCCAATGCCGTCTCGATATCCCGCATGACGGCCGCGACGATCTCGGGCGGCTGGCCGGCCATGGCGCGGCTGGCCGGACCGATCTCGATCAGCTGCTCGGCGGTCGCGGCCGGCGTGCCGCCGGCCAGCGGCGCGATCTTCAGATCGACCGGCGAAAGTGTCGTGGCGGCGAAACCCGCCGTGTCGAGGATGTCGCGGACATAGTCGGCATCGGCGAAGGCGAAGGGCCCGGGGTCGCGGGGGTCCATCCTGGGCAGGCGCGGCACATGGCCATAGGCCGCGGTGAGGGCCAGCTTGGCCCAGCCGTTCTCGTCGAACCGGCGCCAGCAGGCAAAAACCATGCGGCCGTCCGGGCGCAACGCGCGGCGCAGGTTCGCGAATGCGGCCTTCGGGTCGCCGAAGAACATCACCCCGAAACGCGACACGATGAGATCGGCCGATGCCGCGGGCAGCGGGTGCGTCGCCGCGTCGGCCAGCAGCGTCGCCGCCTGCGGAAACGGCCGCAGCCGATCGGCGGCGACCGCCAGCATCGGGGCCGATATGTCGATGCCCGTGACCTGGCCTGCCGGCCCGACCGCCTCGGCCAGCCACGACGTCGTCTCGCCGCAGCCGCAGCCGATATCGAGGATGCGGCTGCCGGCCGTGGCCGCGGCCCGGGACAGCAATGCCTCGGTCACCGGCCGCAGCATCGCGTCGGTCTGGGCCTGGCGTTCGACCCAATGGCTGCCGCCTTCCCCGTTCCAGTAATCGATCTGGCGCTGGTGCAGCAGGGCTGTGTCGGACATCGTTCGGTTTCCGGGGCAATTGACCGCAAGGCCGCGGGAGGATGGCCCGGCGGCACGCGGCCGGTCAAGCGACGCCGGGATGCAGCAGCGGGCGCAGCAGCGGGTTGGGAAAGCGGCGCGCCATCGTCACGGCGTAGAACATCTCGGCAATGCCGGGAAGCTGGTGGGCCTCGACCAGCGTGCCGGCCGCGATCTCGTCGCGGACCACGATCGGCGGCAGCACGGCAAGCCCCACGTCCTCCCGCGCCAGCAGACGCATCATCGCCATGTCCTCGACCTCGGCGGCGATCTGCGGGCGGATGCCCAGGCGGTCGGCCAGCGCGTCGAAGCCGGTGCGCACGCTGCTGTCCGCGGTCGGCAGGATGACCGGGTGGTCGCGCAGGCAGTCGGCCAGCTCGCGCTTGCGGCGTTTCAGCCGCGAGCGCGTGCCGACCAGGCTGACCGGCTGTTCGGCCAGACGGTGGGCGACGAAGGCGTTCGGCGTGTCGCGTGACGGCGCCTGGTTCAGGAGCACCACGTCGAGGCCGAGGGTTTCCAGCGCGCGCAGCAATTCGGTCGTGCTGCCCGAGCGCAGCACCAGTTCGACATCAGCCCGGCCCAGCAACGGTCGCAGGAACGCCATCTGGAAATTGCGCGACAGCGTCGCAAGCGATCCGATCCGGAGAATGCGCCGCGACGCGCCAGTGTTGCCGAGCGTGCCGAGCAACTCGCCGCCCAGCGCGAAGATCGCGTCGGCATGATCGAGGGCGATGCGGCCCGCCTCGGTCAGATGCAACTGGCGGCCGCGCCGTTCGAACAAGGCATGGCCCAGCCGCTCCTCCAGCTTGCGGATCTGCACCGACAGCGCCGACTGGGTGAGGTTCAGCCGCGCGGCCGTTCGCGTGAGGTTGCCGTCATGGGCGACTGCCCAGAAATAGCGGAGGTGGTTGTAGTTCAGCGCGCTCATATCATTCGATTTTATAAAACGTTTCGGCGAGAACAATGAATTTTTATCGGCAGTGCCGACCGGCTATTTCCAGGGCGTGTTCGATTTCAACCTGACCGGGGGCCATCATGCCGTCAGACCTGTTGCCGCTTGCCGCGCCGCTGCCGCTGCTTCTCGCCGCCGCCTTCGCGGGGTCGCGACGCGGGCCGCGGCCGCGCTGGGTGCCGCAGGCGGCGGA
>JAEYTW010000625.1 GCA_023433835.1 Pseudomonadota bacterium
CGCGGGCCCGCCCCGCCCCCGCCGGCCCCGCGGGTGCAGCGTCTCAGTTCGGCTTCTTCAGCAGGTTGGCGGCGACGACGATGTCGACCCGCTCGCGCTTGTCGGGCGCCACGGCATAGGGCATCGCCGACTGGGCGAAGCGCTCCTGACGCGTCAGGTACTTGGTCTTCCAGTTGACCGGCACGAGGCCCGTGGCCACCGTCGCGCGGCACAGCGGGCGGATGACCGAACTGCCGTCCGGCTTCTGCTGGCGCTCGACGCCGGCCAGTTCGACCGCGCGCACGGTAACCTCGAGCGCCTCGTTGCCCTGCATGCGCGTCGCGTAGGCGAAACCGGTCACCACCGACAGCGTGTCCGAGCCCTCGATGCGGCGCACCTCGGCGCGGATGCCGCGGCCGACGCCCGCCAGCGGCACGACCGACTGGCTTTCCTCGGAATAGACCGGGTTCTTGTCGAACGGGGTGGTGCCGACCGCCTCGTAGCGGCTGACATAGATCGCGAAATCGGCGCCGGCCTGGGTGCTGGCGTCGGGTGCCTGTTCGGTGGCGAAGGCATCGCGTGCCCAGGCCTGGTCGAAGGCGGTCAGCGAGCAATCGGCCGATGTCGGGGCCGGGGCCGGCGGAACTTGCGGGGTCGCGGCCTGCTGCTGGGCCGGTGCGGGTGCGGCCGGCTTGTCCTGGGCGACCGCGCTGGAGCCGATCGTCAACATCAACAGGCTGACCGCCGCGGCGCGTGCCGCATCGAGCTTTGCCATTGTAATAACCCTCTCCTCAAAACTGCCCAAGGCAAGGCGGCCCCCCGACCGCCGTCCGTTCCCGGCGACATCGGTCGCCGATCATGGACGCCCCTGGCTCGTCCCGCCTGCGGCCCTGTGGCCGGCCGGCGGATCCTGGCTGGGATCGTAAGCGGGCGGGAGTTTGGCACAGCGGTACAGATTGACTCAAGCTTACTGTTGCCTTCGCGTATCTTATTACCGCAAGCTTGCACTTCTTGACGGGGACACGGGGGGCCAATACACAAAGTCCATGTCCGACCGTCGCCAGAAGATCGTCCACGACCTCGACATCGCCGGTGGCGAAGGGCTCGAGATCGGCGCGCTGATGTGGCCGGTCGTGACCAAGGACCAGGGCCGCGTCACGTATGTCGACTGGACCGATACCGCGACGCTGCGCGAGAAATATGCCGGCAGCGGGGTCGTCGATCCCGCGCTGATCGTCGAGGTCGATGCGATCTGGGGCGAGAAGACGCTGGCCCAGGCCGTGGGCGAGGGGCGGCGGTTCGACTACGTCATCGCCTCGCACGTCATCGAGCATGTACCCGACCTGGTGGCCTGGCTGAACGAGATCATCGAGGTGCTCAAGCCCGGCGGCCAGATCCGCCTGGTGGTGCCCGACAAGCGCTTCACCTTCGACTTCTTCCGGCGCGAGACCGAGCTTTCCGACATCCTCAACGCCCATATGCTGAAGGCGCGCCGGCCGCTGCCCGGGCTGATCCTCGATTACTGCCTGAACTTCGTCGTGGTCGACATGGTCCAGATCTGGCAGCGCACGGTCGACGTGACGGCGATGCGGCGCGCGCCGGACTGGATCGCCAAGGCGCACGACTGGGCCGCCCGGGCGTTGGACGGCCAGGAAT
This sequence comes from Pseudomonadota bacterium, assembly GCA_023433835.1. GTDB lineage: Bacteria > Pseudomonadota > Alphaproteobacteria > Ferrovibrionales > Ferrovibrionaceae > JAFKFH01. Next base: position 1,636 of record JAEYTW010000625.1, read on the forward strand.
ACATCGACATCCACTGCTGGGTATTCACGCCGGTGACCTTCGGCCGGCTGATGGAGCAGATGGTGGCGGAAGGCCTGGTTGCCTGCCGCTGCACCTCGTTTGCCGATACCGCGGAGAATACCAACGAATTCTTCGTCGGCATGGCCCATGAACCCGATGCGCAGGCCGCGGCGGCCAGCTGGCGCCGCATGCAGGAGGAAGCGGCGCTTGGCGGCTCGCGGGCTCATTTCGACCTGCGCGGCACGCTGGCCGAACGGGACAAGGCCGCCCTCCGCGACGACCGCGACCGCGCCGTCGCCCGCCTGGCCGAGGTCGAGCGGGAATTGGCCGCCACCCGGGCGCGGCTGGCCGAGAGCGAACAGCGCGCGGCGTCGCTGCTGCACTCCCGCTCGTGGCGCTATACCGCCGTACTGCGGCGGTTTTCGGACGGATTGAGCGGCCGGCGGCGCGGTCGTCCGTGACTTCGCCCCGGTTTTTTGACTGCATGGTTGTCTAGGAATGCCCGATCGCCGTCATATCCTGTTGCAGGGGTTGGATGTCGCGGCGGGCAGCGGCATCGAGATCGGCGCGCTGGCCTGGCCGATCGTGTCGCGGGCCGACGGCAACATCACCTATGTCGACTGGGCCGATACCGAGACGCTGCGACGCAAATATGCCGACGATCCCAATGTGGATGTCGATCGGATCGTCCGGGTCGATGCCGTCTGGGGCGACAAGACGCTGGCCGAGGCCGTGGGCGCCGGCCGCAAGTTCGACTATGTCATCGCCTCCCATGTCGTCGAGCATGTGCCGGACTTGATCGCCTGGATCGGCGAACTGCTGGCCGTGCTGGGCGAGGCCGGCGAAATCCGCCTGGCGGTGCCCGACAAGCGCTATACCTTCGATTGCCTGCGCCGGGAAACCACATTGGCTGACATTATTGCCGCGCATCTGTACCGGGCGCGCAAGCCGATGGCGGGCCAGGTTCTCGATTTCTTCATCAACTACATCCCCGTCGATCTCCTGGGCCTGTGGCAGGGGACGGTGGACGTGGCCTCCCTGCGGCCCGATCCGGCGCGCCTGCCGCTTGCCGTCGAACTGGCCCGGGGGGCGGTGGCCGGCGACTATCACGACGTGCACTGCTGGGTATTCTCGCCCGTTTCCTTCACCAGGCTGATGGAGCAGCTGGTGGCCGGCGGCTGGCTCGACTGCCGCTGCGCGATGTTCACCGATACCGCCCGCCATCAGCTTGAATTCTTCATCGGCCTGACCCGGGAACCCGATCGCGAGGCCGCCGCGGCCAGTTGGCGGCATGCCGCCGACGCGCTGGTGGCCGCCGGCGACAGGATGGCAGCCGGGGAGGCGCTGGCCGCGGTCGAAGCGGACCGCGATCTCCATGCCGGAAGGCTCAAGCAGGTCGAAGGCGAACTGGCACGGATCCGGGCGCGACTGACGGCGGCGAGCGAGCGTGCCGCGGCGGCCGAAAGCCGGGTCGCGGCGATGACGCGCTCTCGCTCATGGCGTTACACCGCGATGCTGCGTCAGCTCAAGGACCGGCTCACCCGCCGCTAGGCCGCAGCGACCTTGACGCCGCAGGCGCCCATCAATACACAAAAGGCCTGACAGCGCGCCATGGCGACAGGCCCCCGTTCCGGGGCCGGCGTGCCTCCTCCATGAACCTCGTCGCGGGCCAGAAGACGCCGGATGTCCTATCGTCGTGAGAAACTGCTGCAGGGTCTCGACATTGCCGGCGGGGCAGGTATCGAGATCGGTGCGCTCGCCTGGCCGTTCATCACCAAGGCGGACGGCGATGTCACCTATGTCGACTGGGCCGATACGCCGACGCTGCGGCGCAAATATGCCGACGATCCCAATGTCGATATCGACCGGATCGTCCAGGTCGATGCGGTCTGGGGCGAAAAGACCCTCGCCGAGGCCGTCGGACCCGCCCGCAAGTTCGATTACGTCGTCGCCTCCCATGTCGTCGAGCATGTGCCCGACCTGATCAGCTGGGTCCGCGAACTCTTCGGGGTGCTGAAGCCCGCGGGCGAGGTCCGCCTGGCGGTGCCGGACAAACGCTTCACCTTCGACTTTCTGCGCCGCGAAACCGAGCTGGCCGACGTGATCGATGCCTTTCTGCATCATGCCCGCAAGCCGATGTCGCGGCTGGTGCTCGATGCGCTGATCAACTATATCGATGTCGACCTGCACCGGCTCTGGGCCAAGACGGCCGACCTGTCGGCGCTGCGGCCCTTGCCCGATCACGTGCCCGGCGCGATCGCCATGGCGCGCCGCGCCATGGGCGACGATTATACCGATGTTCACTGCTGGGTATTTACGCCGGTCTCCTTCACCCGGCTGATGGAACAGGTGGTCAGCGCGGGATTCCTCGACTGTGCCTGCGTCTCCTTCACCGACACCGCGCCGGACAACATCGAATTCTTCGTCGCCCTGCGCGAGGAGAAGGACCGCGACGTCGCGGCGGCAAGCTGGCGGGCGGCCTGCGAAGCGGCATTGCGCGGCAGCGCGCGCCTCCATGCCGATCTCGAGGGCATGCAGGTCCGCCTCCAGCTCGATGACGATGCAGGGCCGGCCCCCGATCCGCGCCTGGCCGATCTGCTGGCCACGGCCGAAAGCCGCGCTGCCGCCGCCGCCACCAAGCTGCGCCACGCCGAAACGCAGATTTCGGCGCTGACCACCGGGCTTGCCCATGCCGAACGCCAGATCGCGGCGTTGAAACAATCGCGCTCCTGGCGCATCACCGCTCCGCTGCGCAGCATCGCGACCTTGCTCGGGCGGCGCTGAGAGACGAATTCAGGAATTGCCGATGTCCGTCGAAACCGTGCTCAGCGCCGAAAACCTCGGCAAGAGCTATGCAATCTACCGACGCCCCTTCGACCGTCTGCTGCAGATGGTCTGGCGCCGCAAGCGCCGTTTCTACGAGGAATACTGGGCGCTGCGCGACGTCACGCTGTCGATCGCGCGCGGCGAAAGCGTCGGGCTGATCGGCCGCAACGGCGCGGGCAAGTCGACATTCCTGCAACTCGTGACCGGCACGGTCGAGCCTTCCACGGGCACGGTCGAGCGCAAGGGCCGCATTGCCGCGCTGCTGGAACTCGGCGCCGGCTTCAATCCCGAGTTCACCGGCGCCGAGAATGTTCGCCTCGCCGCCGCGCTGCTCGGCCTGACGCCCGAGGAGATCGCCGAACGCTACCAGTCGATCGTGGAATTCGCCGGGATCGGCGATTTCCTCGAACAGCCGGTGAAGTTCTATTCGAGCGGCATGTACGCCCGCCTCGCCTTCGCGGTGGCGGCCCATGTCGACGCCGACATCCTGATCATCGACGAGATCCTGGCCGTCGGCGATGCCGCCTTCTCGCAGAAATGCATGCGCTTCATCGACGGCTTCCGCAAGCGCGGCACCATTCTGTTCGTCAGCCACGATCCCGCCTCGATGGTCCGGCTATGCGATCGCGTCGTCTGGCTCGACGCCGGCTCGATCCGCATGATCGGCCACCCGAAACCGGTGATGGAAGCCTATCTCGCCTCGATCTACGCCGAGGCCGATGGCGGCGCCAGCCTGACCTTCAACCGCGAGCGTCGCCGCGCCTTGCCGCCCGTCGTCGACCCCGCCGTGCAGAACCCGGCCAGCCCGAAGGTCGAGGTTTTCGATTTCGACCCGGAAACCTCGGGCTTCGGCCAGGGCGGCGCGCGCATCCGCAACGTCTCGCTTGCCGCCGTCGACGGCAGCGGCGGCCTGCTGCAAGGCGGCGAGGAGGTCGAGCTGACGATCGAGGCCGAAGCGCTGGCCGAGCTGGCCAGTCCGATTCTCGGTTTCCTGGTCAAGGATCACCTGGGCCAGGTGATCTTTGCCCGCAACACCTGGTCGGCCGATCCGCTGCGCGTGCGGCCCGCCGCGCCTGGCGACGTGCTGCGCGCCCGCTTCCGCTTCGAGCTGCCCCACCTTGCCAACGGCGACTATGCGATTTCGGCGGCGATCGCCGACGGCACCGTGCAAAGCCATGTGCAGCATCAGTGGCTGCATGATGCCATGTTCTTCCGCGTCACCCATGACGATGTCGTCCGCGGGCTGGTCGGCGTGCCGCTGCTCGGGCTCGATTTCGAGGTGGCGGCGCCCGGTCAGGCCGGCTGAGCGTCGGCCCGCGCGCCGCGCGCGGCGTGGGCGTCGACGATACGGGTGATCGCGTCCAGCCAGCGCCGCGCCTGGGTGTCGAGCATGCGTTCCGACCGCACCTTGGCCTCGGCCGCCTCGGCCATGCCCAGGCGCCGGGCACGGTCGTCGATCATGCCGTGCAGTGCCGCCTCCCAGGCCGCCGAGGTTTCGGGCACCACCAGGCCGGTCACGCCATGCTCGACCGTATGGCGATAGGCCTCGACGTCGGCATAGATCCCGGGAATGCCCAGCGCCGAGTAGTCGAGGAACTTGATGTCGGACTTCGAACGGGCAAAGCGGCTGTCGTGCAGCGGCGCGATCGCGAAATCCCAGGCCAGGTTGTCGATCATCCACTGGACGAAGGGGATGTAGGGCACGCTGGCCACGGGTACGTCGCGCAGGGTCACGGGCAGGCCCGGCATCAGCGCCTCGAGCTCCTCGCGATGGCCGACGCCGACCAGTTCGAAACGCACCCGATGGCGTTCGCGGTGCAGCACGCGGCGCAGCGGCGCGATGATGCCCATCAGGTCTTCCAGATGGGTATAAGTACCCATGTAGCCGAAGACGACGGTGCCGTCGTCTTCCCGCACCGGACGTTTGCCCGGGGTGAACAGCCGTTCATCCAGGTAGTTCGGCACGACCTCGACATGCGGATTATAGGCCAGGAACTCGCGCTTCAGCGAAGCGGTCGACACGATCACGCCGTCGGCCTGGCGGGCCAGGCGCCGCACCGACAGCCGCTGGTCCAGGTTCGGCCACAGCCGGTCGCCGGCACGGGCATTGACGTTGATCAGGTCGTCGTCGATTTCATAGATGTAGGGGATACCGCGCCGGCGCATGCGCCGCAGCAGGTCCGAGAAGCGGTCGCTGCGCGCGACGTTGTCCCACAGCCGCTCGATGATCACGACATCGAACTCGCCCTCGTCGGGCAAATCGAGGCCGGAGGTGAGCCGGATCCGGTCGCTGACGCTCGGGTGGCTCAGCGGGCGCAGCAGGCGGATGAAGCCGCAGCCATGCGGTTCGCGCCGATGGTCGCCGGCATACTCGAACAGGACATGGACGCGCAGCGGGCCGGACTGAGGTTTCGCCATCGTTCGTGACTTCAGGTTTCTGCGGGGAACAGGACGTCGAGGATCCGGGCGGCCGAGGCTTCCGGATGGAAGCGCGCGACGTCGAAGCCGTTGCGGCGCAGCTTGTTGCGGAAAGCGGTGTCGCCGACCACCCGCTCGGCCGCGGCCATGCAGGCCTCGACATCCCGGGTATCGATCAGCAGTCCGTTCTCCTCATGGGTGATGACCTCCTCCAGGCCGCTGCCCGCCGGGCCGATCACCGCGGCGCCCGAGGCCATCGCCTCCATCGCCGTCAGCCCCATGGCCTGGAAGACCGACAGGTCCAGGAACAGGTCGGCATGGCGCAGCAGATGGGCGACGCCCTCGACCGGCTGTTCGCCGACGCAGGCGAACTCGAAGTCATGCGGCAGCGCCAGCAGCCGCGGATCGTCGGCCTGCGTGCCGAAGATGGTGATGGCGACGCGCGCGCCGAACTTCTGCTTCAGCCGGCGCAGCACTTCCATCGTGATGGCGGGGCCGCGCCGCGGCGTCGCCGGACGGACCATGGCGACGATGCGGACGGCCGCGGTGTCCTCGACATAGGTGACGTCGGGGTGGAACAGGTCCCAGTCGTAGCTGGGCCCGACCTCGGTCGCCTCGGCGCCCAGCCGGTCGGCCAGGGTCTGGCGGTTCCAGCGGGTCTTGGTGAACATCTTCAGGCCGGGGATGGTCTGGTAGCTGGCGACGGCCTGCTTGTGCCGCGCGCTGCCCTGCTCGAAGAAGTCGGGTTCGTAATCCTGGATGTAGTAGCCGAGCGCGGCATGGCCGCCGGCCAGCTCGGGCATCCAGTCGACGGTGTGGAAGGCGGTGGCGATGACGGCATCGAAGTCGCGGGCGACCTCGGCCAGCCCCTCGACCTTCGAGATGTAGGGTTCGGTCCCCGACTTCAGATAGATCACCGGAACGTCGAGATGGGGATACCCCGCGGCGAACAGATGGCGATGGTGGTCGAGGTTGCCAATGACCGCATCGACGCCCAGCGCCCGCATCGCGCGCGCCTCGGTGACGACGACGTTCGACCCGCCGCCCGCGCCCGCAGAGGGCAGCAGGAACAGCACGCGCTTGCCGGCATGCCGGGCCGCCCGCGCGCGCCAGGCCAGGCGCTGGTCGATGATCTGGGCCCGGTGGCGCAGCGAGAACAGCGCCAGGTGGTCGCAGGTCATGTGCAGCTGGGCATCGATGCTGGCCCGGGCGTGCTTGGCTTCCAGGGCCTTGCCGGCGGCCTCGACCAGGGCCTGGCGGCGCTCGTGCGAATAGCTCTTCGACTGGGCGTGGAAGACATAGGCGTCGTCGGCGACGGCCAGCCGCCAGCCGGCCGCGACGGCGCGCAGGCAGTAGTCGTTTTCCTCGCCGTAGCCCCGGGCGAAGGTTTCCTCGTCGAAGAGGCCGAGCTGGTCGCGCATGCGCCTGGTGACCAGCATGCAGAAACCGTTCAGGAAACCGACCTGCGGGAAGACGCGGGACGAGGATTGCGCCAGCTGCTCGGCGAAGTCGGCGACGCTCCAGCCTGGCGGAAGCGGATTGTCGGCCCAGTCGCCATCCGCGTCGAAGATCCGCGGCACCGACTGCCAGGAGGCGGTGTTCGACACCGGCCCGACCGCGCCGATGCGCAGGTCGGATTCGGCGCATTCGACCAGCCGGTCGAGCCAGAAGGGCGAGACGACCGTGTCGCTGTTCAGGAGGACCAGGTAGTCGGCGGTCGAGGCGCGCATGCCGACATTGGCGGCCAGCGTGTAACCCTTGGCCTCGTCGTGGCGGATCAGCGTCGCCGGCTGGCCCAGCGCGAAATTCTCCAGATACTCCCGGGTCGGCGCCTCGCTGCCGTCGTCGACGATGATCAGGCGATAGGGCGGGAAGGTGTGGCGCGCGACCGATTCCAGGCAGCGGGTAACGTCGTCCAGCGCATTGTGGACGCAGACGACGATGTCGACCGGCTTGTCGTGGCGGCGCACTTCGCGCAGGCGCTGGGGCTGCCACGGCGTCGGGGCGGGGGCGGGCATCGCCTCGCCCAGCGGCCCGACCGTGCGCAGATGGGCGCGGGCCATGCCCGTGCGAATGCCGCGGATGCCGTCCTGGCGATAGGCGGTGACGATATGGGTCAGCGTCTTGGCGTAACCGACCTCGCGGGCATGGCCGGCCAGGGCGGCGAAGGTCGACACCCGCCGCTTCAGGCCCTTGGCCTTGCGGCCCGACCAGCGCACCGGCGCGGTGATCTTCCAGCTGGTCGATCCGCGCAGGGCGCCGATCTCGTGCTGCAGCGACCAGACATTCCGGCCGTGGGCGGCCGATTCCTCGCTCAGGCGCCGGGCGGTGTCGGCCAGCGCGGCCTCGCGCTCGGCCAGGCTGCGCTCCAGCCGGCCGATATCGGCAGCCTGCTCGGCGACCATGCTGGTCAGGTTGCGGATATGGGGGTCCAGGGTCGCGCATTGCAGCTCGATCTTGTCGCGCTGCTGCTCGGTCTGGGCCAGCTGACCCTGCAATTCGCCGATCCGGGCATCCAGATTGGCGGCATGCTGCTCCAGCCCCCTGGCATAGCTGCCGACGGCCTCGTGCTCGACGGCGGCCTTCTCGGCCGCCTCGACCTTCTGGCGCAGCTCGCCGATCTCTTCCTCGCGGGTCTGCACCCGGCGGGCCCAGACCAGCCGTTCGCCCAGCCGGGGGAAGATCGGCGCCGATTCATCCAGCCGGCGCAGCAAGTCCGGGCGTTCGGGGCCGGCATAGTCGGATCCGACCAGCAATACGCCCAGGCCGTGCGCATGGGTGAATTCGAAGCTCGGATACTGCTTGGAAATCTCGGCCCACAGCTGCCAGACGCCGAACTCACGCTCGTGGACGTTGATGTCGTGGAACAGCACGATGCCGCGCGACGTCATCGTCGGCAGCCAGGTTTCGAAGTCGTGCTTGACCGCGTCGTAGGTATGCAGCCCGTCGATATGCAGGAGGTCGACGGAATCGGGCCCGAAATAGGTCCGCGCGTCGTCGAACGTCATCCGCAGCAGCTGCGAGAATGCGGCGTAGCGTTCCTGGTGGTAGCGATACAGGTCCAGGTAGATCTGCTCGGCATAGAACCCGGCATGCTCGTCGCCCTGCCAGGTGTCGACGGCATAGCATTTGGCGTCGACGTCGTGTTCGCGCAGTGCCTGGCAGAAGGCCAGATAGGAATCGCCGGCATGGGTGCCCAGCTCGACCAGCACGCGCGGGCGGAATTCCCTGATCAGCCAGCCGGCGAACGGGATATGCCCGATCCAGGCGCTTTGCGGCGTCAGCCGCGCCGGCTGCAGCAGGGCAGCCTTGGACGTCGTGAAGGTATCCATCAGCTTTTGGCCAGTGCGCTCTGACGCAGGTACATGTGGGCCGCGGTGTTCAGCACCTTGCGCAGCATGCGCGCGGGCAACGTCTCGCGGCCCTTGCGGAACACGCCGACCGTATCGCCCCAATGGCTCGAATCCGGGTCGTCGTGCGGGGTCCAGTCGGTATGGACGTCGACCAGCTCGAAATTCCCGTATTTGGCCAGGGCCCGATAGCTGTCGGGGTAGAAGCGCCAGCAATCCTGGGGGTGGCGGTGTTCCGGCCCGCGCGACGGCGCGATCAGGAAGATCATGCCGCCCGGCTTGACGATCCGGGTCATTTCCAGCCAGCTCAGCCAGAAATACTCGACATGCTCGAAGGCCTGGCCCGAGACGATCAGGTCGACCGAATCGCTGGCCAGCGGAATGGTATAGGGATCCTGCAGGACGATGTCGACATTAGGCCCGGCCTCGAGGTCGACGCCCTGGTAGGTCCAGTTGGGCTTGCCCTTGAACAGCGTGCCGTAGGTCCCGTTGACGTCGTAGGATCCGATGTCGACGATCTTCAGGCGGCGGTTTTCGTCAAGATGCTGCTTGACCAGCGTTTCCATGTGCTGAAACGAGCTCAAATGCATATCAACTACTCACCGTTGGCAAGATATCGCGGGACAAAGACCTGGCGGGGCGCGGGGTTCGGGCTTGTATGGGCTGTTTGCCGGGGTTGGTCAAGTCGGGCCGCGCCCGTCAAGTAACGTCGGCGAAACCCTTTTTGGTCTTGAGGAACCACACCAGCCCGATCCAGGCGATGGCATAGCTGGCCACGATATGCAGCCCCAGCGCCGGCCAGTCCGGCCAATGGCCGAAGATCAGGGCCTGGCGGGTATTCTCCACCACCGGGGCGATCGGGTTCAGGTTCAGCGCCCAGGCGTATTGCGCCGGCACCGCCGAGGAAGGGTAGAAGATCGGCGTCAGGAACATCAGACCCATGGTCAGCAGCGCCACGAGCTGGCGCAGATCGCGCAGGAAAACGCCAAGCGAGGCCAGGATCCAGGTCAGACCCAGCGTGATCAGGATCAGCGGCAGCACGGTCAGCGGCGCGGCGATCGCGCTCAGCGGCGGCAGCCCGGCCAGCACCAGGTAGGCGACCACCAGGACGCCGGTGGCCACCAGCGTGTTGAACCCGGCATGCAGGACTGCAATCCAAGGTAGAATTTCCAAGGGAAATACCACCTTCTTTACATAGGAGACGTTCTCCAGCACCAGACCCGGCGAGCGGCTGACGCATTCCGAGAAGAACTGGAAGAGGATCATGCCGATGAACAGGATCAGGGCGAATCGGCCGGTTCCGGCCTCCTCCGGCAAGGGCCAGCGCACCGGGAAGACCACGCCGAAGATAAAGGTGTAGATCGCCAGCATCACCAGCGGCGTCAGCACCGTCCAGGCGAGGCCGAACAGCGATCCGGTGTAGCGGGCGGCGATTTCGCGGCGGGTGAGGCGCAGGACCAGCGCCCGGTGGCGCCACGGCAGGGCCAGCACCTCCGTGGGCGCCAGGCTAGGGCGGCTGTTCATCGGGGGTACCTATTCTCGACAGGGGCTCCTGTATACTGACAAAGCCCGGGGGCCGCAACGCGGGTCAGCGGCGTCAGGGACCGGCCGCGACATAGATGCGCCAGGCGCCGGGCATGGTTTCCACCTGGCGATAGGACGAACTGGCGGCGAACGGGTCCCGGAACCAGGCGCCGTCGCGGGCAGTGACCAGCGCCACCCGGCATCCGTAGTCCCGGGCGAGGGCCGCGACGTCGTCCGGTCCGGCCAGGCCGTCGAACACGCGCTCGAAGCGGGCGCCGATCTCGTCGCGGCGCGCGGCGGGCAGGCCGGCGAAGGCCAGCGCCATTTCGCGGCCGGCAAAGCAGGACCGGCGATCCCCCTGCAGGGCCCATGAAATATTCACCGGCCAGGGTGTCAGCGCGGCTTCGAGCCGTGGGTTCGAGGCGATGCGATCGCCGATGCCGGCATGGCGGCGCGCCGCCTGCCACATCGCGGCATCGGCCGCGAAGCCGCGGGAGACCTCGCCGCCGGCCGTGGCATAGCCGTGCAGGTCGAGCATGCCGTCGACCAGCCCCAGCCCCAGGGCGACCAGGCTGGCCGCGGCGGCCAGCCGGGCGCGCGCGGCGATCAGGTCGGCCAGCCCGGCCGCGGCGGCCGCGGTCAGGACCAGGAC
>JAEYTW010000626.1 GCA_023433835.1 Pseudomonadota bacterium
CGACGATCCCGCCGATGCGGCCTACAACCTGCCGGTCACCCTGCCCTGCCCCGCCAGCCATGAACGGCTGTGGCGCGACGATCATGTCTATGACGTCATCGTCGTGCTGGGCCACAACGATGCCCCACCCATTGCCGGCCTGGGCAGCGCGGTGTTCCTGCATGTGGCGCGCCCCGGCTATCTGCCGACCGAAGGCTGCGTCGCGCTCGCCTTGCCCGACCTGCTGGAACTGCTGGCCCTGGCGGCGCCCGGCGACGTGCTGGAAATCAGGCCGTAACCGGCGGCGGGCGGCGGCCGAAAATGGCCGTGCCGACCCGGACCGCCGTGGCGCCGAGCGCCACCGCCACCGGATAATCGGCGCTCATCCCCATGCTAAGTTCGGCGAGGCCGTTGCGCCGGGCGATCTCGCGCAGCAGGGCGAAATGCGGCGCCGGCGGTTCGTCGGCCGGGGGAATGCACATCAGCCCGGTGACCGGCAGGCCCAGGCGATCGCGGCAATCGGCGATGAAGGCGTCGGCCTCGGCCGGGCCGATCCCGGCTTTCTGCGGCTCCTCGCCGGTATTGATCTGGATCAGGCAGCGCGGCCGGCGGCCGGAAGCGGCCATTTCGGCGGCCAGCGTCTCGGCCAGCTTGGGCCGGTCTACCGTCTGGATCACGTCGAACAGGGCGATGGCCTGCCGCGCCTTGTTGGTCTGCAGCGGGCCGATCAGATGCAGTTCGAGATCAGGATGGGCTTCGCGGAACGGCGGGTACTTGCCCGCGGCTTCCTGTACCCGGTTTTCGCCGAAGCGGCGCTGCCCGGCGGCCAGGGCTGCTTCGACCGCCTCGGGCCCGTGGGTCTTGGCGACGGCGATCAACTGCACCGCGGCCGGGTCGCGCCCGGCTTCCCGCGCGGCGCGGGCGATGGCCTCGGTGGTTTCGGCAAGTCCCTCGGCGATGCTGTCGGCCATCGTATGCTCCTTCGCAGCGACGGTCCGCTCTAGCAAATCGCGAGGGCCAAAAGCAACGGGGCCAAAAATGATGCGGCCAAAAAAGCAATGGGGGCGGACAATGTCCGCCCCCACGCAACCGTAGGCTTGTGATCCGGTAAGGATCAGAAGCGCAGAACGGTACCGACCTGGTAGACCCAGCCCGAATTCTCGGAAGCCGCGAGCGTCGGGTTGGTCGAGGACTTGTAGGAGTCCCACTTCTGCCACTCGGCGCCCGCCGAGATGGTGATCCCCGGCCCGAGGGTGTAGCCACCACCGAGCTCGACGCCCTGGTACTTGTCCTTGCCAAGGCCGGTGCCGGTGAAGTCGACCGCCTTGATGTCGGAGTACATGTAGTTCACGCCGACGCGCCAACGATCCCACGCGTAGACGAGACCGATGTTCCAATGGTTGGCGTCCTTGCCGGCAGTGGTGCCAGCGAGGGCCGCGCGATTGGTGCCGTTGTTGTCCCAGGCATAGGCGCCGCCGAGCAGGAAGCCGGCGAAGCCGACGTTCACGCCCGCGTTCCACTGCTGCTGGTTCTTGAACGCCGCGGGGGTCACGCCGGTCGCGGCGCTTTCCACGTCAGCGGTCGAGTAACCCAGCGAGACGGCCAGGTCGACCGGGCCGAGCTTGTTGACGTAGTTGGCGCCGAGGCCAAGAACGTTCGACTGCTGGCCGGCGTTGTACTTGCTCGACAGACCGGTGCCGATGGTGCAGCCCGTGCCGCCCGAGCCCTGATAGGCCTGGATGCCCTGGGTCGACGACGAGGCGCCGCCCTGACCGGTGATCCAGCACCCGTCCGGAGCGAACGACACGCCGAGCTGGAAGCCGGCGAAGCGCGGGGTGTAGTAGACGACCTTTTCCGAGCGGCCCAGCTCGATGTACGACGAGTGACCGCCGTTGAGCAGGTTGCCCGAGGGGGTCGACATGCCCTGGAAATCACCGAAGTTCAGCGACCACGGATCGCCGACCGAGTCCTGGATCGACGGAGCGGCGTAGTGCATGTTGAACGCGGCGCCGCGGGTCTTGCCGAGCTCCAGACGGCCGAACTGGCTGTCGAAGAACAGGTTCGACTGGTCGATCTGGTCGCTCTGGTTGGCTTCACCGCGCAGCTGGACGCGGATACCGACCTTCAGACCGTTGTCGAGGTCGGTGCGGCCGTTGAACTGGATGCGCGACTTGCGGAACACGGCGTAGTTGCGAACGCCGAAGCCCGGCTGAGCGGCCTGGGTGGTGGTGGCGCCGCCGTCATCCTGGCTGACGCCAGCAAAGTAACCGTAGAAGTAGCCGCCGATACCGACGACGATGGGGCCTTCCTTCTTCGCCTGGGCCTGCGCTGCCGACGCGCCGCCGAGGATCAGGCCCGCCGCCACGAGGGCGGTCGTCCCCAAAAGTACCTTTTTCATAGGGTTCCTCTCGAATGATCCCGTTTTTACGTAAGCCCAGGGGCTTCCCCCAATGGCTGCGGGCTATTTAGCGATGTGGCCGCCCGGCGATCAAGTTCATCTAATACTTTAAGTTCTTTTTTGAGCGGGGTTGTTGCCGCAGGGCAACAGCCGTTAAGGGCTCGGTAACGCCCCGGATTTCCTCGTCAATCCCGATACTTGCTTGATGTAGTGGGGATTTTAGCACCATCGCGCAAGACTTGGGAGCACCGCTCAGCGCAGGTATCCGAAGCGGCGCATCACCGCTGCCTGGGCCGTTTCGATGCGTGCGATCTGCTCAGGCGTCAGCCGTTCGCGCCACTGTCCGGCGCGGCCGGAGCGAAAGAAGGCATCGGCCCGGCGCGAGCGTTCGACGAAGCCGGTCTTCTGCTCCTGCGCCTTCAGAACGTCGAAGGAAGAGAAGCGGATCGCCTTCTCGATGCGCGGCCGGTTGGCCGGCAGGCCGAGAAAACGGGTGACCTTGGTGAAGGTGGGCAGCGGCTTTTCCAGCATGTCTTCATAGCGCACCGCCAGCAGCGAGCGATGCTTGTGCGCCGTCCAGCTTTCGACATGGGCCGACCAGGTGCCGTAATATTGCGGCGCGTTGACGTCGTCCTCGGGCGTGCCGGCCACCGGGTTCTCCATCAGCGCGATCACGCCGTCGATATCGGTGCCGAAATGAGCGGCGGCCGAGATCGCCACGTCGCGCGGATCGCGCACGATATAGATGGCGCCGGCAGTGCATTCCATCGTGATCAGCGGCGCGCCGAAGGCTTCGCCCAGCCGCATATGGGTCTTGACGAAGACGGTATCGGCCGAGGCGCCGGTGAACAGTTGATGGGTCAGCGGGCGCAGCCGCCCCCAGTCCTCATGGCTGAGCCCGGTTACCGGCCGGCCCGCCGCCTGCGCATACCAGGACTTGACGGTATCGCCGATGGTGAACTGGGTAAGCTCGTTGATCGGCACCGGTTCGTCGGCGTCGCGCAGCAGGTTGTGGATGAAGGCGCGCATCCAGGTATTGCCCGATTTCGGGTAGGAGGCGAGCCAGAGAATTCCACCCATCTACTGCTCCGCGGGCCGTGACGGCCATCCCACTACGACGAACGCCCCGAACGGGACAATGAAAAAGGGGCGCCTCGGCAAGGCGCCCCTCAAGGACCGGGTCGAGAGAACCCTGTCGGTTCAGAACTCGAGCTTGGTGCCTACCAGGTAGTTCCAGGCCTTGTTCTGATTCTGGGGCAGGTTGGTGTAGGAATCGAGGTCGAAGTACTGCACGCCGCCGACCAGCGTGATGCCCGGGCCGAGCAGGTAGTTGACGCCGGCCGACCAGCCGTCGAGCGTGTCGGTGCCGGCCTTCGTGCCGGTCGCCGTCTTCACCCGCGCGTTGGTGTGCTGGTACTGGGCGCCGACCGTCCACTGGTTCCAGGCATAGGACAGGCCGACCTGCCAGTCCTGCTGCTGGTCGGGCAGGTTGCCGAGCGTCGGGTCGCCCTGGCGGATGCCCATGTTGTTGTAGCGATAGGCCGCGCCCAGCGTGAAGCCGGCCCAGACCAGCGAGCCGCCGACGCCGTATTGCTGCTGGTTGCGGAACGTGTTGCTCGCCGTGTTGGCGGCAAGCTTGCCCTGGCCGAAACCGACATAGAGCGCCGCGTCGACCGGGCCGAAGGTGTTGACGTAGTTGGCGCCGAGCTCGAGGACCTGGTCCTGCTTGCCGGTGACGTTCTTCAGGCCGAAGCCGTTGGCGATGCCGCAGACGGTGACGCCGTTGGCCGGCGAACCGACCTTGCACGAGGTCGGCGTGAACGAGGCACCGAACTGGAAGCCGGCGACGCGCGGCGTGAAGTAGGTGATCTTCTCGTCCTTGTCGGCGAAGACACCGTAATTGATGAAGGCCGACGGCGACGAAGCCCAGTTGGTGCCGGGGTTGTACTGGCCCGGCAACGCCATCGGCAGGAAGTCAGGCGAGTTGGCGCCCATGCCGGGGATCGGGGTCGGCGCGCCGTAGAACATCTTGTTCGGCGCCGACGGGGTCTTGCCGAGTTCGACGCGGCCGAACTGGGTGTCGAAGAACAGATAGGACTGGTCGATCTGGTCGGTCGAGTTGGCCTCGCCGCGCAGCTGGACGCGCAGGCCGACCTTGACGCCGTTGTCGAGATTGGTGAGGCCGTCGAACTGGATGCGCGACTTGCGGAAGACGGCGTAGTTGCGCACGCCGTAGCCCGGCTGGGCGCCCTGGGTGGCCGACGGGCCGTTGTCGTCCTGGCTGACGCCGACGAAATAGCCGTAGAAGTAACCGCCGATGCCGACCTGGATCGGGCCTTCCTTCTTGGCCTGGGCGGCGGCCGAGCCGGCGCCGAGCAGCAGTGCGACCGAAACCAGTGCCGTGGTGGACGCTAAAGTCTTGCGCATCCGAAGCAACCCCTCTGTCTGATGATCCCCGCGAACGGCTTTACCCGTCCGTCACTTATGCGATCTAGTTCACGCCGGCTTTCATCGCATCGCAACACGCCTTTTGGCGTAGGGCGTGGAAATCCCGGGTTGTGTGGCACTGTCACAACTGTCTGTTATCGACGCTGGCAGCCTGCCTAAATACTGGGCAAGTCGGTCGCTGTAGGCATGGCTTGGCAGCGCGAAGAAGCCAAACTATAAGGTGTCGCTTGACCAGCGACGCCAAGACGGCCGATGCCAGAACGAGTTTTCGAGGTCTTTAGGAGAGTGACGATGCCGCGACAGACCCCCAACCGGCTCGGGCAGGCACCTCAGATGCCGCTGCTCAGGGGTCCCGTGCTGGCGCTCGGCGCCCTCATCCTCGCCTCCGGGCTGCTCGGCGCCTGCGGCGACGCCAAGGTCGACCGCAACAGCTATCCGGCCGGCTACGATGCCCGCGACCCGACCGGTTCGGGCAAGGAAAGCGGCTCGATCTTCGGCCCCGGCGGCCTGCTGGGCGGCGGCGCCTCCGGCGCCAACCTGCCGACCGGCACCGGCGGCGGCATCGGCGTCAACTCGTTCCTGTGGCGCGCCTCGCTCGACACGCTGGCCTTCATGCCGCTGGCCTCGGCCGACCCGTTCGGCGGCGTCATCATCACCGACTGGTATTCCCCGTCGTCCTCGACCAGCGAGCGCTTCAAGCTCAACGTCTTCATCCTCGACCGGGTGCTGCGCGCCGACGGCCTCAAGGTCTCGGTGTTCCGCCAGGTCCGCTCGGGCGACCAGTGGCTCGACGAGCCGGCCGCGCCGGAAATGAGCTCCAACCTCGAGGACGCGATCCTGACCCGCGCCCGGCAGCTGCGCATCGACGCCGCCGCCGGCAGCTGACGGCGGCCCGGCCGCCCTATCCCATTCGGCATCCAGCCGCACGCGACGCATAGAATTCAGGAAACCCAAGGGAAATGGCCCGTTACAATTCCAAGGAGGTCGAGGACAAGTGGCAGCGGCGCTGGGCCGCGGATGGCGCCTTCGCCGTCCAGGCCGATCCGTCGCGTCCGAAGTACTATGTCCTCGAGATGTTCCCCTACCCCTCGGGGCGCATCCATATGGGCCATGTCCGCAACTACACGCTGGGCGACGTCGTCGCGCGCTACAAGCGCGCCCGCGGCTTCAACGTGCTGCACCCGATGGGCTGGGACGCCTTCGGCCTGCCGGCGGAGAACGCCGCCCAGGAAAAGAAGGTGCATCCCGCCGCCTGGACCTACGAGAACATCGCCACCATGCGCGCCGAGCTCAAGCGCATGGGCCTGTCGCTCGACTGGGACCGCGAGATCGCGACCTGCCACCCTGAGTATTACCGCCACCAGCAGAAGCTGTTCCTCGACCTGCACAAGGCGGGCCTCGCCTACAGGAAGGAATCGGCGGTCAACTGGGATCCGGTCGACATGACCGTGCTGGCCAACGAGCAGGTGATCGACGGCCGCGGCTGGCGCTCCGGCGCGCTGGTCGAGAAGCGCCTCTTGTCGCAGTGGTTCTTCAAGATCACCCATTTCGCCGACGACCTGCTGCAGGCGCTCGAGACCCTCGACCGCTGGCCCGAGCGCGTGCGGCTGATGCAGCAGAACTGGATCGGCCGTTCGGAAGGCGCGCGCCTGGCCTTCGACGTCGTCGGCTCCGACGAGAAGATCGAGATCTTCACCACCCGGCCCGACACGCTGTTCGGCGCCTCGTTCCTGGCCGTCTCGCCCGATCATCCGTTCGCCGCCGCCAAGGCCGTCGGCGACCCCGGACTGACGGACTTCATCGCCGAATGCAAGCACACCGGCACCGCCGAGGCGGAGCTCGCGACGGCCGAGAAGAAGGGCTACGACACCGGCGCCCGGGTCGCCCATCCGTTCATCGACGGCCACACGCTGCCCGTCTACGTCGCCAATTTCGTGCTGATGGAATACGGCTCCGGCGCCATCTTCGGCTGCCCGGCGCATGACCAGCGCGACCTCGACTTCGCCCGCAAATACGGCCTGCCCGTGCTGCCCGTCGTCGCCGGCCCGAACGCCCCGGCCGAGATCGGCGACGTCGCCTATGACGAGGACGGCCCGGCGACCCGCATCGTCAATTCGGGCTTCCTCGACGGCCTCGACGTTGCGGCCGCCAAGAAGGCCGCGATCGCCCGCATCAAGGCCGACGGCCGCGGCGAGGGCACGGTCAATTTCCGCCTGCGCGACTGGGGCGTCAGCCGCCAGCGCTACTGGGGTTGCCCGATTCCGATGATCCATTGCGATCATTGCGGCGTGGTGCCGGTGCCGGAGGACCAGCTGCCGGTGCTGCTGCCCGACGACGTCACCTTCGACCGGCCGGGCAACCCGCTCGACCACCATCCGACCTGGAAGCATGTCGACTGCCCGCAATGCGGGGCCAAGGGCCGGCGCGAGACCGACACCTGCGACACCTTCGTCGATTCGTCGTGGTATTTCGCGCGCTATTGCAGCCCGCGCGCCGATGCCCCGCTGGTCCGCGACGAGGTCGATTACTGGATGTCGGTCGACCAGTATATCGGCGGCATCGAGCATGCGATCCTGCATCTGCTCTATGCCCGCTTCTTCACCCGCGCCCTGCAGACCTGCGGCTATCTGAAGGTGGCCGAGCCGTTCGCCGGCCTCTTCACGCAGGGCATGGTCTGCCACGAGACCTTCCGCGGCGCCGACGGCCGCTGGCTGACGCCGGAGGAAGTCGAGCGCGGTTCTGACGGATCGTGGCACGAACTCGCCGGCGGCCAGCCGGTCACGCTCGGCCGCGTCGAGAAGATGTCGAAGTCGAAGAAGAACGTCGTCGATCCCGGCCGCATCATCGACCAGTACGGCGCCGACACGGCGCGCTGGTTCATGCTGTCGGATTCGCCGCCCGAGCGCGACATGGAGTGGACCGAAGGCGGCGTCCAGGGCGCCTGGCGCTTCACCCAGCGCCTGTGGCGCCTGGCCGACGAGCCGCGCGACCCGCTGGCCGACAAGGGGGGCGCCCTGCCGGACGGCGCCGACGATGTGGACGCGCTGGCCTTGCGGCGCGAGACGCACAAGACCATCGCCGCGATCTCGCGCGATCTCGACGCCTTCACCTTCAACAAGGCGGTGGCGCGCATCCATGAGCTCGCCAACGCGATCGAGGATTGCCGCAGCCTGACGCCGGCGGCGGCCTTCGCCCGCCGCGAGGCGGTCGAGACCGCGGCCCGGCTGATCGCGCCGATGATGCCGCATCTGGCCGAGGAGATGTGGCAGCGGCTCGGCCATACGACCGTGCTGGTCGACATGGCCTGGCCCGAGGCCGATCCCGCCCTGACCCGCGAGGACAGCGTCACCATCGCCGTCCAGGTCGGCGGCAAGCTGCGCGCCACCCTCGAGGTCGCCCGCGACATGGACCCCAAGGCCCTGGAAGCCCTGGCCCTGGCCGACGAGGCCGTGGTGCGGGTGATCGCCGGGCGCCCGCTGCGCAAGGTGGTCGTGGTGCCGAACCGGATCGTGAATGTGGTGGTCTGAGACCATGGACATCGGGGCGGCGATCCGTCGTCTCGCCTTGCTCTGCTGCCTTGCCGCGGGCCTGTCGGCCTGCGGCTTCCGCCCGCTCTACAAGGTCGATTCCGCCGCGCCCGGCTCGCCCGGCGACCTGTCTTCGGTCGAGGTCGCGCCGGCGCCGAACCGGCTGACCCAGCAGGTGCGCAACAACCTCTTGGAACGGCTGACGCCGCGCGGCGCCTCGTCGACCCGCTACGTGCTGTCGCTCGGCGTCGGCGAGCAGGAGACCGGCGTCCTGGTGACCCGTTCGGATACCGTCACCCGCTACAACCTCGTCGTCACCACCGGCTACATCCTGACCGACAAGGCGTCGGGCGAGCAGGTGCTGAAAGGCCAGGTCAACTCGATCGCGGCCTACAACGTCGTGCAGAACGATTTCTCCAACCTGACCGCCGAACAGGCGGCGCGCGCCAACGCGGCCCGCGAGCTGGCCGACCAGATCCGCGAACGCCTCGCCGCCTATCTGCAAAAACAGCGGACGCCGTGAAGGTCACGCCGAAGGCGGCGGACGGTTTCGTCAAACGCCCCGATCCGGCGGCCCGCGCGATCCTGGTCTACGGCCCCGATGACGGGCTGGTGAGCGAGCGGGCGCGGGCGCTCGTCAAGACCGTCTGCCCGAACCTCGACGATCCCTTCCAGCTGGTCCAGTACACCGGCGCCCAGCTGTCGGCCGATCCCGCCCGCCTCACCGACGAAGCCCGCGAATTCTCGATGATGGGCCGCCGGGTGGTCTGGCTGCGCGACATCGGCAACGGCCAGAGCGCCGCCTTCGAGCAATTGCTGGCCGACGACAAGGCCGAGGCGCTGGTCGTGGCCGAGGCAGGCGACCTCAATGCCAAATCCTCGCTGCGCAAGCTGTTCGAGGAGGCAAAGAACGCTGCCGCCCTGCCCTGCTACGCCGACGACAACGAAGCCATTGCCGAGGTCGCGCGCACGATGCTGTCGGAGGCCGGCCTGCGGGCCGACGGCGAGGCGCTGGCCTATCTGGTCGATCATCTCGGCGGCGACCGGCTGCTGACGCGGCGCGAGCTGGAAAAGCTGATCAGCTACAAGGGGCCGGGCCCGGCGACGGTCACGGTGGAGGATTGCGAGACCGTGATCGGCGACAGCGCCATCACCGGTCTGGACGACGTGGTCTATGCGACGGCCTCGGGCAATTTCCCCGGGCTGGACCGGTCACTGGCGCGCGTCTTCCTGGAAGGCGATCCGCCAGTCGCGGTGTTGCGCGTCGCGCAGAAGCATTTCCAGAAGCTGCATCTCGCGGTCGCCTCGGGCGGCGACGTCAGGTCGATGACCAAGCGGCTCGGCGTGTTCTACAAGCGCGAGGCCGAGTTCGTGGCACAGGCGACGCGCTGGACCGCCCCGCGGCTGGCGACGGCCCTCGATCTCCTGACCCAGGCCGAGATCGACTGCAAGTCGAGCAACATGCCGGACGAAGCGATCTGCCGTCATGCGCTGCTGCGGATTGCGA
>JAEYTW010000072.1 GCA_023433835.1 Pseudomonadota bacterium
GGCGCGCAGGGCATCCTGGCCCAGTCGATCGGCGGCGGCGGCGGCGCGGCCGGCGGCGGGTCGGCGGCGGGCAGCGAGGATTCCTACGACGTCAACGTCGCCGTCGGCGGCAGCGGCGGCAGCGGCAACACCGGCGGCAGCGTCACGGTGCAGAACGCCGGCACGATCGCGACCGGCCAGACCCGGACCATCACCAGCAACGGCCGCAGCTTCAACTACACCACCGGCGGCGACGCGTCGGGCATCCTGGCCCAGTCGATCGGCGGCGGCGGCGGCTATGCCGGCACGACCGATGCCTCGGCCTCGATCTCCGACCTGACCCAGGTCGAGAACATCGTCAACATCCCCTCCTCGGCCTCCTATGCCGCCAATGTCGGCGTCGGCGGCACGGGCGGCACCGGCGGCAACGGCGGCGAGGTGCAGGTCGGCAATTCGGGCACCATCACCACGCTCGGCATCCGCGCCTACGGCATCGCGGCCCAGTCGATCGGCGGCGGCGGCGGCTCGGGCGGGGCGGCGACCTCGACCGACAACGGCTCGACCAACAAGAATTACAATGCCAGCGTGCTGGTCGGCGGGTCGGGCGGCGCGGCCGGCGACGGGGGCGTGGTCCGGGTCGGCAATTCCGGCGTCATCGCCACGGCCGGGTACGGCGCGCACGGCATCCTCGCCCAGTCGATCGGCGGCGGCGGCGGTGTCGGCGGCGACGGCAGCATGAATGCGCAGTCGACGCTGTCGCTGGGCGCCACCTCGACCGGCAACGGCGGCGGGTCGGGGACCGGCAACACGGTCAAGGTCCAGAACGACGGCAAGATCCAGACCCTGGGCGACGACGCCTTCGGCATGCTGGTCCAGTCGATCGGCGGCGGCGGCGGCGCGGCCAGCGCCGGCTGCACCAATTCGGTGGCGCCGACCAACGCCGCCTGGATCACCGGCGTCACCACGACCGCGTCGGCCTGCCTGGGCAATACCAGCCTCTCGGCCGGCAGCAACGGCCCGGCCGCCTGGGCTCCGGGCCTCAGCCTGTCGCTCAACGTCGGCGGCAACGCGTCGGCCGCCGGCAATGGCGGCGACGTCACCATCATCCACAACGGCAGCCTGGTGACGACCGGCGCGCGCGCCTTCGGCATCGTCGCCCAGTCGATCGGCGGCGGCGGCGGCATCGCGGTCGGGGCGGCCGTCAACATCGGCGGTACCAATGCCGCCAGCAGCCCGGGCTCGAACTACGCCAAGGGCGGCAATGTCGGCATCACGCTTGGCGCGGGGTCGTCGATCACCACCTACGGCGCCGGTGCCTACGGCATCCTGGCCCAGTCGATCGGCGGCGGCGGCGGGTTCGTCGGCGATTCCTCGCTGGCAATGGTGGCGCCCCAGTCCAACACCCTGAACGACCACGCCAACAACAACGGCTATTATCCCGATTCGGGAACGGTGACGATCACCACCGCCGGCAACATCGTCACGTCGGGCACCAATGCGCACGGCATCTTCGCCCAGGCGATCGGCGGCGGCGGCGGGGTGGTTTCCGGTTGCTGCGGCTCGGCCACCGCCAATCTGCTGGCCGGCAATACCGCCCAGTTCCGCGGCATTTCGGACAGCGCCATCACCTATGCCGGCGAAGGCATGAACGTGACGATCAACCAGACCGGCGGCGTGATCTCGGCCACCGGCCAGGGCGCGATCGGCATCTTCGCGCAGAGCTCCGGCAAGAATAACTACCAGCAGCCGATCCAGGTCACCGTCGGCGGCGTGGTTTCCGGCGGTACCGGCGCGGGCGCGGCCGGCATCATGCTGTCGGGCGGCAAGGCCGCGGGCAGCGGCGGCTCGAACGCGATCACGGTCGGGACCGGCGGCGTGGTGCGCACGGTCGACGGCGTCAACGGCATGGCGATCGTCACCGGCTCGGGCATCACCGAACTCAACAATGCCGGCAGCATCACCGGCAGCATCGATCTCGGCTCGACCCCGGGCAACATCACCAATACCGGCACGCTCAACACCGGGGCGACGATCGCTACCGGCACGCTGACCAATACCGGCCGCATCGAGGTCGCCGGGCCGCTGACGATCGGCACCACCTCGATCGGCACGTCGACGGCCTACGCCAACCTGACCCAGAAGCAGGGTGGCGTCCTGGCGATCGACATCAACTCGAGCGCCGGCGGCCAGAAGGCCGACCTGCTGGCCGTCACCGGCAACGCCACGATCGGCGGCAGCATCCTGCCCCGGCCGGTCGCGTTGCTGCCCGGCACGGTAACGGTGATCACCGGCGGCACCGGCCTGTCGTCGACCGCCACCACGCCGGCCTCGGTCGCCTTCAACTGGAACCTGGCGCAGAGCGGCAACAGCCTGACCCTGTCGCCCACCGCGAACTTCACGCCGGGCACCGTGAACCTGACCGCCGCCGAAGCCTCGGTGGCGAGCTATCTGCAGAAGGCCTGGGGCAACGGCGACGGTGCCTTCGCCACCACCTTCGCCAGCCTGTCGCAGCTGTCGACGGCCGGCGGCTATGCCGGCATCCTGGCCCAGATGTCGCCCCAGGCGACCCAGGCCCAGGCGACGGTGATGGCCCGCCTGGCATCGGCCGGCCTCGGCGCGCCGCTGAGCTGCCCCGAATTCGTCAACGACGGCGGCACGCTGCTCGGCGAGGACAGCTGCGCCTGGGCCCGGATGGGCGCGCTGCGCACCACGCAGGGTGCCGACAGCACCGGGTCCAGCTACCGGGTCGACGGCATGCAGTACCGCCTCGGCGCCCAGCGCCAGATCGCCGACAACTGGTTCGTTTCCGGCGCGCTCGGCTTCAACCAGAGCTGGGCCCGCATCGGCAACGGCGGCAGCGGCAGCGGCCGGACCTACGAAGGCTCGGTCGCGGTGAAATATGTCAGCGGGCCCTGGCTGCTCGCCGGCTCGGCCGCGGTGGCCGCCGGCTCGTTCCACAACAACCGCTATGTCGGGTCTTCGACCCTGCTGCAGTCCGACCCGGATGCCCATCTCTACGGCGGCCGCCTGCGCGCGGCCTACACCCTGCCCCTCGGCGGCTGGTATCTGCGCCCGGGTGCCGATATCGACGTCGTGCATCTCGACACCGGCAGCTTCCAGGAATACGGCAACGGTGCCGCGGCCCTCAACGTGCGGTCGTCATCCAAGACGACGGTCGCCTTCACCCCGAAGGTCGAGATCGGGGGGCGCTACGATTTCGCAGGCGGGCTGATCCTGCGGCCCTATCTGTCGGCCGGCCTGTCCTATACGCCCGACGGCAAGCGCACCGTCGACGCCAGCTTCGTCGGCGCCTCCGCCCAGACCGGCACGTTCTCGACCACGATCGGCGCGCCCCGCGTGCTCGGCCTGCTCGACATCGGCGTACAGGTCTACCGCGACAAGGGCTTCGAAGTTCGGGCAGAATACAACCTCCAGGCCAACGACAATTTTGTCAGCCAGACCGGCTCCCTGCGGGCCGCCTATCATTTCTAGTCGGGAGGTAGAGTAGCGTGTCCTACTTCAAGCTGGTCGTCGCGGGCGCGGCGCTGATCGCGCTGGGCGGGGTGGCGCAGGCCCAGGATCGCCAGGATGCCGCCTGGCGGGTCGAATGCAGCGGCGACGGCAAGACGCTCGACTGCCGCGCGGTGCAGCAGGCGTCGCAGGCCCAGGGCCAGCCGCTGCTGGCAGCGATCGCGGTGCGGGTGCCGGCGGACACCAAGAAGCCGACGATGACGCTGCAGCTGCCGCTGGGCATCCAGCTTGCCGAGCCGGTCACCCTGCGGGTCGACGAGGGCGCGACCGACAAGCAGGCGCTGCAGACCTGCAACCAGGCCGGCTGCTTCGTCGTGGCACCGCTGCCCGACGCCATGGTCGCGGCGATGCGCAACGGCCGCCAGCTTCAGGTCGGCTTCCGCGACGCCAACAAGCAGCCCGCCACCGCCACGATCCCGCTGCTCGGCTTCGGCCTTGCGCTGGACAAGGCGAAATAGGGCCGGGGCGGATTACGCCCCGGCGCTGCGCCGCGCCTCGATCGCGTCCCACACCAGCCCTTCCAGCTTGGCGCCGTCGAAGCGGTTGATCTGCTGGATGCCGGTCGGTGAGGTGACGTTGATCTCGGTCAGGTAGTCGCCGATCACGTCGATGCCGACGAAGATCATGCCCTGGTTCTTCAGGGTCGGGCCGATGATCCTGCAGATTTCCTTCTCGCGCGCGGTCAGCTCGGACTTCACCGGCTTGCCGCCGACATGCATGTTGGAGCGGCTTTCGCCCGCCGCCGGCACGCGGTTGACCGCGCCGACCGCCTCGCCGTCGACCAGGATGATGCGCTTGTCGCCCTGGCGCACTTCGGCCAAGTAGCGCTGGACGATCACCGGCTCGCGCGAGCGCAGGGTGAACATCTCCATCAGCGAGGCGAGGTTCTCGTCGCCGGGCTTGAGATGGAACACGCCGGCACCGCCATTGCCGTAGAGCGGCTTGACGATGATGTCCTCATGCTCGGCCCGGAAGGCGACGATATCCTCCATCCGCGCCGTGATCAGGGTCGGCGGCATCACCCCGTCGAAATGGGTGACGAACAGCTTTTCCGGCGCGTTGCGTACCGCGACCGGGTCGTTGACCACCAGGGTCTTCGGATGGATGTGTTCGAGCAGGTGGGTCGCGGTGATATAGGCCATGTCGAACGGCGGGTCCTGGCGCATCAGCACCACGTCGACGTCGCGCCCGAGATCGAGCGAGACCGGCTCGCCCAGCGTGAAATGCGCGCCCTTTTCCCGCTTCAGGGTCAAGGGCCGGGCCCAGGCCATCACCTTCCGGTCGCGCAGCGAGAGATCCTTGGGCAGGTAATGCCACAGGGCATGGCCGCGGGCCTGCGCCTCCAGCCCCAGCACGAAGGTCGAATCGCCGTCGATATCGATCGATTCGATCGGATCCATCTGGATGGCGACCTTGAGGGACATGCGCGGCGCTCCTGGACTTCTAAGGGGTTGCGGGCGCCACCGAACCACAACCGGAACAGAAGGTCAACGTTGCGCCGGCCGGCAAGCATCGCTGCGCTGGCGGGCAAGACGCGCGGCGGCGGCGAGCGCAGGATTTCCACCAGCAATTTTCACAGCAACGGCGAGTGCGATCCGATGACCGGAGATATCGATAGCGTCAACCATGTCGGCCTGGCGGTCCGCGACCTCGACGCGGCCTCCAGCCTCTATGAAACCATGGGCTTCTGCCTGTCGCCGCTGTCCGTCCACCAGGGTTCGTCCAAGCCGGGCGACCCGGTCGAGCCGATGGCGACCGGCAATCGCTGCGCGGTCTTCGGCGTCAACTACATCGAGCTTCTGGGCATCGTGAACCCCGGCAAGATGGACTGGGGCTGGGCCCGCTTCGTCGACCGCTTCGAGGGCGCGCATATCGTCTGCTACGGCTGCGGCGATGCCGCCGTGGTCAACGAGCGCGTCTCGGGCAACGGGATCGGCACGTCGGGCGTCATCCGCCTGCAGCGCGACATCGACGTCGAGGGCCAGGGCCTGCGCACCGCGCGCTTCGACTGCGTGCATTTCGACGGTGCCGCGACGCCCGAAGGCCTGATCCAGGCGGCCTACCACCACAATCCGGAATACGTCCACCAGCCGCGCTACCAGGCCCACGCCAACGGCGCCACCGACATCGCCGAAGTGACCCTGTGCATGATGGAGCCGGAAGCCGCCGCGCGGCGCTACGAGAAGCTGACCGGCCAGGCCGCCAAGGCCGACGGCGCCGGCTGGATCATCGACCTGCCGCGCGCCACGCGCCTGCGTTTCCTCGATCCCGCCGCGATCGGCCGCGCCTATCCGGGCACCCTGACCTCGCCGCCGCCGTCGATCGCGGCGATCACCTTCGCGGTCAGGGATCTGGCGGCCGCGGCGGCGCTGCTGGAGAAAGCCGGTTTCCCGGTTCAGCGCGCGGCCGACAGGGTCTATGTCCCGGCCGAGCGCGCGCTGGGCGCGATCCACGCCTTCGTTCAGGCCTGATCACGCCTCGAGATGTCGCCCCCCGCGCCGGGCGGTCGGCGCCGCCGGTTGACTCCCGCTGTGGGCCG
>JAEYTW010000686.1 GCA_023433835.1 Pseudomonadota bacterium
GCCTTGGCCGACGCCTCGTCCAAGGTGGAGACCGCGGTGCCCAGGCTGTCGCCGATGGCGTTGGTCATCACCGTGATTTCGGAGACCAGGCGGCCGATCTCGCGGCTGCGGCCCTGCAGCACCTGGCCGACCAGGTCGGCACGGCCCAGCACCTTCTCGGAAACTTCGTCGAGGCCCGTCGCATGCGCCTTGAAGGCGGCGCCGACGTCCTCGGACTGGGCGACGGCGCGTTCGGCCGCGGTGGTCAGCGCAGCGAGCTCGGTGCGCATCGCCTCGCCGGTCCGGGCCAGGCGTTCGGCCGCCTGATGGGCGGCGCCGGCCAGCTGGTCGGCATGGGCGCGGGCGGCATCGCCGGCCTGCACCAGGTTGGCCCGGCCGCGTTCGGCCAGGCCGGACAGGGCATCGATGCGCAGGCCCAGCGTCTCGCCGGCATTCTCCATGCCCTTGGTGCGCTCGCCCAGCGTCTCGGCGGCGCCGCGCAGGCGTTCGACGACGGCCGACGACTTGTCGTCGAGCGAATGGGATTCGGCGCGCATCGCCTCGCCGGCGTCGCGCAGGCGGCCGACGGCGGCCAGCGCCGCCTCGTCGAGTTCGTTGGAGCGCTTGCGGAAGACCTGGCCCGCGGCCTCGGCCTCGGTGACCGCGCGTTCGGCGATGGTGGAAAGCTCCTGCGTGGTCTGCTTCAGCTCGTTGCCCGCCGTCAGCGTGCGGCCGGTCGAGGATTCCGCCGCCGCGACCAGATCGCGGGCGGCGGTGCCGAACTGGTCGGCGATGCCGGCCGCCTGGGTCGAGGCGCGGGTCACGGCGCGCTCCAGGGCCTGCAGCTTCTGCTCCAGCGTCGTCTGGATTTCCTGGGCCGAACTGGCCGAATTGCGCGCCGCTTCCTGCAGCGCGTCGGCCTGGGCCTTGCCGATCTGCTCGACCCGCTCGTTCTGGAAGGCGACGGCGGCGGCGATGCGCGACACCTCGGCCGACTTCTCCTTGAACATGCCGGCGACGACGTCGACTTCCTTGGTCATCTCGCGGCAGGCATTGATCATCGCCTGCGAGCGTTCGAGCAGGGTTTCGTTCAGCGCGGCCACCCGGGCCACGGCGCTTTCGCCGGCTTCCTCGACCTCGCGGACATGGCGGCGCAGCGAACCGGTAAGTTGTGAAACCCGTTTTTCGGCATCGGGCGTCGGGTAGCGGATATCGCCCAGAACCTGTTGCAGCGCCGCGGCATAGCGCTGCGATTCCGTGCCGCGCAGGACGTAGCCCAGGAACAGCCACAGGAAGGCCGGCGGCGCCGCGACACCGGCGAGGAAGCCGCCGAGTTCGTGGGGCAGGAGGCTCGCCAGATTCGCGAATCCGATCGATTGCTGGATGTAGTAGCCCATCAGGCCGAGCCAGCCCAGGCTGAGTGCCGAGCCGGTCAGCAACAGCCAGCGGCGCTGCGGCGCCGGGGCGGGCAGGGAGGGCAATTTGGGCGCATTTTCGCCGTTCTCAGGCGTCACGCCGCTCTCTAACCGTGGATGGTTGACCAACATCGCCGTCCCCGCTGCCAAGCCCGCCGAATCTTCGATTCAGCATGTAAGAATGCAGGGCAAACCCTTGAGATTTCGTTGCTATGTGGGGATTCGGCGGACCCGCACATCCGGGCGTCCAATGTCAAGCGATCAATACATATTGACGGTTCTGTGTCATGGGCTACTATCCGTGGTGTTTCCGGCTTACATTCCCTGCCAGCGGGCAGAAGCTCGCTCTATCAGCGATTCGCAGTCGCTGGAGGAGCTTCTGACGGTGGGGGATTCTGACTCCGGAGGCTATATTACAGTTAATGACATCCGGGCAGAGGGGATCGATCCGTGCTCAACACCGTCCAGATCGAACGTGGGATTCGCGTCGATGTCGACCGCAGCCGCGACCGGCTGCTCACCGATTTCGGCAAGGCCACGCTGGACGATAGATACCTGTTGCCCGGCGAGTCCTACCAGGACCTGTTCGCCCGCGTGGCGTCGTTCTACGCCGACGACACCGCCCACGCGCAACGGTTGTACAGCTATATCTCCAAGCTGTGGTTCATGCCGGCGACGCCGGTGCTTTCGAACGGCGGCACGCGCCGCGGCCTGCCGATCTCCTGCTTCCTGAACGAGGCGACCGACAGCCTCGACGGCATCGTCGGGCTGTGGAACGAGAACGTCTGGCTCGCCTCCAAGGGCGGCGGCATCGGCAGCTATTGGGGCAACCTGCGCTCGATCGGCGAGCGGGTAGGGGCCAACGGCAAGACCTCGGGCGTCGTCCCCTTCATCCGGGTGATGGATTCGCTGACGCTTGCGATCAGCCAGGGCTCGCTACGCCGCGGCTCGGCCGCCGTCTACCTGCCGGTCGACCATCCCGAGATCGAAGAATTCGTCGAGATCCGCCGCCCGACCGGCGGCGATCCGAACCGCAAGGCCCTGAACCTGCATCACGGCGTGCTGCTGTCGGATGCCTTCATGCGCGCCGTCGAGGCCGACGAGATCTGGCCGCTGCTCAGCCCGCTCGACGGCACGGTGCAGAAGACCATCTCGGCCCGCAGCCTGTGGATCCGCATCCTCACCGCCCGCATCGAGACCGGCGAGCCCTACGTCGTCTATATCGACCACGTCAACCGCGCTCTCCCCGAGCAGCAGAAGCTGGCGGGGCTGCGGGTCAAGACCTCGAACCTGTGTTCCGAGATCACGCTGCCGACCGGCATCGACCAGCATGGCCAGCAGCGCACCGCGGTCTGCTGCCTGTCGTCCTTGAACCTCGAATACTACCACGCCTGGAAGGACCACCCGCTGTTCATCGAGGATTGCCTGCGCTTCCTCGACAACGTGCTGCAGGACTTCATCGACCACGCGCCGGATTCGATGGCCAAGGCCCGTTATTCGGCGGCGCGCGAGCGTTCGGTCGGCCTCGGCGTGATGGGTTTCCATTCCTTCCTGCAGGCCAACGGCATCCCGCTGGAATCGGTGATGTCGAAGGTCTGGAACAAGCAGATGTTCAAGCACATCAAGACCCAGGCCGACGCAGCCTCGCGCCGCCTGGCGGAGGAGCGCGGGCCCTGCCTCGATGCCGCCGAATACGGCATCATGGAGCGCTTCTCCAACAAGATCGCGATCGCGCCGACCGCGTCGATCTCGATCATCTGCGGCGGCGCCAGCCCGGGCATCGAGCCGAACGCGGCCAACGCCTACAATCACAAGACCCTGTCGGGCAGCTTCAGCGTGCGCAACAAGTACCTCCAGCGTCTGCTGGAGGAGAAGGGCTGCAACGACGAGGCGACCTGGTCGTCGATCACCGTCAACGGCGGTTCGGTCCAGCATCTCGACTGCCTCGACGAGGACGAGAAGGCGGTGTTCCGCACCGCGATCGAGATGGACCAGCGCTGGCTGATCGATCTCGCCGCCGACCGCACGCCCTATATCTGCCAGGCGCAGAGCCTCAACATCTTCCTGCAGCCCGACATCCATAAGCGCGATCTGCACCAGCTGCATTTCCAGGCCTGGAAGAAGGGCGTCAAGAGCCTCTATTACTGCCGCTCGCTGTCGATCCAGCGGGCCGAGAAGGTGTCGGAAGCCTCGGCCCAGGCCGCCGACATCGCCCGCATCCCGCTGGCCGGCCGCATCAATATCGACGAACGGCCGCTGGCCGCGATGGCGGTAACCCCGCCCGAGCCGTCGAACACCAATTACGAAGAGTGCCTGGCCTGCCAGTGACGGCAGGCGGGCGCTTGGCTCACGCCTGGGG
>JAEYTW010000729.1 GCA_023433835.1 Pseudomonadota bacterium
CCATGGTCCGGCGCGCGGTCGACAGCTTCGGCCGGCTCGATGCGCTGATCAACGTCGCCGGGGTGATCAGCCTGACCAAGGTGCATCGGATATCCGAGGAAGAATGGCGCCGGTCGATCGACATCAACCTGAACGGCGCCTTCCTCGTCTCGCGCGCCGCCATCGACCAGTTCATCGCGCAAGGCCAGGGCGGCGCGATCGTGCATTTCACCTCGACCGCCGCACTGATCGGCAACTGGGGTTTCGCGCACTACGCCTCGGGCAAGATGGGTGTGGTCGGCCTGTCGCGCTCGATCGCGCTGGGCCTGCGCCGCTACGGCATCCGCTCGAACTGCATCGCGCCGATGGCCTGGAGCCGCATGCTGGCGCTGGTGCCCGAGGATACGCCGGAGCGGGCCGGGCGGGTCGAGCTGCTGCGGCAGCTGAAGCCCGAAAAGGTCGCGCCGCTGGCGGTGGGCCTCTGCGCGGATACGGCGGCCGACGTATCGGGCCAGATCTTCACCGTGCGCAACGACGAGATCTTCATCATGAGCCAGCCGCGCCCGATCCGCGGCATCCATAACGGTGACGGATGGACGCCGGAAAGCGTCGGCTCGCAGGTCCTGCCGGCGCTCGCCGGCTCGTTCACCCCGCTGGAGGCGACCGAGGGCGTCTTCACCTGGCCGCCGTTGTAGGCGAACCGTCATCCCCGCGAAAGCGGGGATCCAGGGCAAGGGCGCCGCAAGCGGCACGGCGCCCACCCTGGATCCCGGATCTCCGCTGCGCTTCGTCCGGGATGACGCTGATTTAGATCGCCCGTCCGGCATCGGCCCAGTAGGGGTCGCGCAGGCGGCGCTTGGCGATCTTGCCGGAATCCTCGCGCGGCAGGCTTGGCACGTAGCTGAAGTCGCGCGGTACCTTGAAATCGGCAAGCCGCGCGGCGAGATGCGCCCGCAGTTCCGGCGTGCCGGCGGCCGCGCCCGGCACCAGTTGCACCACCGCCAGCAGGCGCTCGCCGAATTCCGCGTCGGGGATGCCGAACACCGCGCAATCCTGCACCGCCGGATGGGCGATCAGGCTGGCCTCGATCTCGGCCGGATAGATGTTGACGCCGCCCGAGATCACCATGTCCTTCTTGCGATCGGTCAGATAGAGGAAGCCGTCGGCATCGACCCGGCCGACATCGCCGTTGGTGATCATGCCGTTGCGCTCGATCGCCTGGCGTGCCTCAGGCTTGCCGAGATAGATGAAGTCGGGCACCGCGGGATGGCGGACGAAGACCTCGCCGATCTCGCCCGTCGGCACCTCCCGGCCCTGGTCGTCGAGGATCGCGACCCGGGCATCCGGGGTGATGCGCCCGACCGTGCCGGGATGCTCGAGCCATTCCGCGGTATTGCAGAGCGCGATCGGGCCGGATTCGGTGGCGCCGTAATATTCGTGAATGACGGGCCCCCACCAGTCGATCATCGCCCGCTTGACGTCGGGGGCGCAGGGCGCGGCGCCATGCACGACATGCTGCAGCGACGACAGGTCGTAGCGCTGCCGCACCTCGTCGGGCAGGCGCAGCAGGCGCACGAACATCGTCGGCACCATGTGCAGATGGGTGATGCGCTCGGCCTCGATCAGCTTGAGCAGTTCCTCCGGCTCGAACTTCGCCTGCAGCACGGCCATCGTGCCGGCGCGGCAGGACATCAGGCCATAGTTGCAGGGCGCCGAATGGTACATCGGCCCGACCAGCACGGTGCGCGCCTTGTCGTGCAGCGGGAAGACCTGCAGGCGGTAGCGCTGCAGGATCACGGCCGCCTCGCCCTCGACCGGATTGCGGCGCACGCCCTTGGGCTTGCCGGTGGTGCCCGACGTGTAGATGATCGCACCCGGCGGCGGCTCTGCCGGTTTGGTCCATGGCGTCTGCGCGGCAAGCCAGTCATACCATAGCGTGACGCCTGCCGGCGGCTGGCAGTCCGCTTCGGCGACGCCATAGGCCGCCGCGATCTCCGGCGGGGTCGGCACTACCAGCAGCAGGCTGCCTTCCGGCAGCGGCCCCAGCCGCGGCAGCAGGTCGGCATGGGCGATGACGATGCGGGCGCCGCAATCCTCGACCACGTACGATGTTTCGTCGGGCTTGCCGTGCCAGTTCAGCGGCACGGTGAAGGCGCCGAGATTGCCGGCGGCATAGGTCGCCTCGAAGATCGGGAAGTCGTTGCGCAGCAGGAGGGCGATGGCGCCGCCCTTCGGCAGCCCGGCGGCGGCAAAGCCGCCGGCCGCCAGGTCGATGCGCCGCGCCAGCTCGGCCGGCTCCAGGACGCGGTCGCCGCTTTTCAGCAATCCGAACGTTGCCATGGTCTGGAACTCCCTTACAGCGGCAGGCGCGACTGGACCCAGGGCAGCAGCTTGGCCACCAGCGCATCGAGGTCGCTGGTATCGCGGCTGCCCCAGGGGGCTTCGAAGTAGTGCATCGCGTCCGGAAATTCCTCGAGCGTCTTGTCGGTCGAGGCCAGAGCGTGGTGGATGGCGCGGGCATCCTTCGGGAAGACGTCCATGTCGCGGCCGGCATTCACCACCAGCGCCGGTTCGGTGATGGTCAGCGCGGTGCGCTCGATATTGGCGTTCGACGACAGCCCCGACCAGGTTGACAGCCAGGCCAGCGGCGTGGCGAGCCGGCCGAAGCCGAACAGCTGGAAATTCATCAGGTCGGGCCGTTCCGACAGGATCGAGCCGTAGGGGCGGCCCGACGGATCGATGCGGCGGTCGACATAGGCCAGGTTGGCCATCGTGCGGTAGACGGTCATCATCGGCTGGAAGGCTTCGCGCCGCAGCACCTCGCGCCGCTGGTCGTAGGGCAGTTTCTGGAAATCGGCGTCGTCGTTCAGTTTCTTGGCCTGCTTGGCCTCGTCGAGCATGGCCAGCGCCGCGGCATCGATCCGCGCCACGCGTGCCCGCTGGGCGGCGCGATAGCGGGCGACGAAATCGGGGGCGTACTCGCTCCATTCCGGGGCTGGGCGGAAGCCGTTGCGCGCCTGGTACATGTCGAGTTCGGGGTCGGACAGCAGCGGCCGGCCCTCGTCGACCACCGCCGGGTCGACCAGGTCGAGCAGCATGTGCCCCTCGCCGAGATGGGCAGCCAGGAAGATCATCGCGTCGAAGGCCGGCATCTCGGCATCGCGCAGCGGCACGCGCCGGCCCCCCGGGGCGTGGCTGAGCCGCTCGGCCGGTGCCAGCTTGGCCTGGCTCTGGTAGAAGGCGCCGAGCGAGCCGCCGCCGGAATTGCCGATGAACAGCACCTTCTCGACGCCGCGGCGCTTGAGGAAGCGCACGGCGGCGGCGACGTCGAGCAGGATGACTTCGTGCAAGGTGTTCGAATCGTTGTTCGGGCTGCGCGTATTGGCGCCGAGGCAGCCGTAGCCGGCGTCGAGCAGCGCGGGGAAGATGTAGTGCTGGGTGAAGTCGGCGCGCGGATGCATGGCCAGTACCGCGACCTTCGGGGCCGGGTTGTTCTTCGGCGTCCACCACAGCCCGCGCATCTCGGCGCCGTCATGGGCGTGCAGCAGGATTGGCTCGGCCCCGGCATCCTGCGGGGCTTTGCGGAAATGCACCGGCGAACCCTGCCAGTAGGTCTTGGCGACGAGCTTCATGGAACTCCCTCCCGAACGATGGATGTCAGTCGCGCGGCCCGGCGAAGCGGCGCGCCAGCGGGTCGATGATCAGTTTCTCGCCCGCGATGAACAGCAGAACGATGGCGACGCAGGTGGCCAGAACCAGCGCGTTGTTGGCGGTGTACTGGGCGCGCACCATGACGTAGCCGAGGCCCGAATTGGCGCCGAACAGCTCGGCCACCAGCGCCAGCTTCCAGCAGACGCCGTAGGAGATCCGCAAGGCCGCGATCAGATAGGGCATCAGCAGCGGCAGGTAGAGCATGGTCAGGTTGCGCCAGCCGGAGCGCGTGAAGCTACGCCCCATCTCGACCACTTCCTGGTCGATCTCGTCGAGGCCGGCCGACAGGTTGATCAGGCAGAACGGCAGCAGGATGACGACCTGGACGAACAGGACCGAGAAGGTCGAGACGTCGAACCAGATCACCGCGAGGATCGCCCAGCCGATCGACGGAAACGAGTTCAGCAGCGGCTGCAGCCGGCGCAGGATCACCCATTCGAGGTCGGGCACGGCACGCGCGATCAGGGCCAGGGCAAGGCCGCCGGCCAGGGCCAGCGCGACCGAGGCGATGACGCGCACCGTGGTGGCGACGGTGTTGATCACCAGGCTCGGTTCGCTGAACAGCTTCCACAAGGCGCCGGCGACGTCGAGCGGGCCGGGCAGCACGAAGCTCGGCATCGTGCGCGAAATGCTCCACCAGCCGAGGATGGCGAGCAGCACGCCGCCTTCGGCGATCAGGCGCTGGATCAGGGCGGCGCGGCGGCCGGCCTTGGGGCTTGCGTTATCGGCCATAGTGACGCTGGATCCGTTCCTGTACCGGCTTGAAGAACAGTCGGTCGCCGGCGAAGACGATGACGATGATCCACAAAATCACCGCCAGGATGACCTCGGTCTCGTAATTCTGGCGCGACTGGTTGACGACATAGCCCAAGCCCCTGTTGGCGCCGAACAGTTCGGCCAGCAGGGTCGACTTCCAGGCGACGCCGAAGGAGATGCGCAAGGCGGCGAAGCCGAACGGCACCAGCAGCGGCAAGGTGATCAGGCGGAAGCGGCCGAGCGCCGAACGGGTGAAGGACTGCCCCATCTCCTGCAGCTCGGCATCGAGCGATTCCAGCCCTTCATGCAGGTTGATGAAGATGAAGGGCACCAGCACGCAGGCCATGGCGAAGAAGACGGCGCCGTCGGTCTGGCCGAACCAGATCACCGCCAGCACCGCCCAGCCGATGCCGGAGAACGAGTTGAGCAGGGGGTAGATGCGCCCGCGGATCAGGAGGCGCACCGGCCGCACGTAGTGGGCGGCGAGCGCCAGCGCGGCGCCGATCGACAGCGAGATCGCCAGCGCGCCGAAGACATGGAACAGCGTGGTGGCGAGGTGGAAGAAGTAGGTCTTGGTGGTAACGAACAGCAGGAACTTCTGCAGCACCAGTAGCGGGCCGGGCAGAATATAGGGTGGCACGAACGGGCTGACGGCAAACCACGTGCCGATCAGCACGACCACGAGACCGTTCGCCCACCAGGCCTTGCGGCGTCGGGCGGCGCGCTTCTGCGCGTCGCCGTCGGCCGGGGCCATCCCGCTGTCGGCTACCGCCGTCACTGGCGGGGCGCCTGCGACCAGACCGCGGGCTCGACCGGGATGGTGTTCTCGATCACGCCGATCTGCTTGGAATAGTCATAGAGCTTGGTCAGCGCCTTGATGTCGCTGTCCTTGATGTAGATCGGCACGTCGATCGCCTCGCGGAACAGGTAGACGAAGAAGTCCTCGTCGATCTGCTCCTGCTTGGCGACGATCGGGTTGACCTCCTTGGCGTTGTCCAGCGCGTAATCGCGCGAGGCGCGCAGCAGGCGCAGCGCCTCCTTGTAGGCCTCGGGTTTCTTGTCCATGCGCTCGGGGTAGCCGATGATCACGGTCGAGACCGGGTCGCCGTCGAACACGCCCTTGTAGGTTTCGTACATCTTGGCCAGCGGCCGGAATTCCGGGTTGCGCGACGCCTTGTAATTGTTCGACAGCGCCAGCACGCCGGCATCGACCTGATTGGTCAGCAGGGCCGGGGCGATGTTGGCGGATGCCATTTCGTTGAACTTGATGTCGCCGCCTTCGAGGGCGACGTTGAAGCCGTAATGCTTCCACAGCGCGATGCGCATGATGGTGATGCCGGTCGAGTTCAGCGCGAAGGTGCCGAGCTTCTTGCCCTTCAGCTCCTGGATATCCTTCAGCGGGCTGTTCTTCGGCACCCAGATATTGCCGCCGTCGCCCGAGATCAGGCGCAGCGAGATGCCGGCGATCTTGAGGTCGAGGCCGCGCTGGGCCAGGCGCGGCAGGCTGATCGCGGCGGCCTGGACCAGGTCGTAGCGCTTGGTCGCGGTGACCTGCAGCAGGGCCGGCAGATCGAGGGCGACGGGCTCGACCTCGACGGTCGGCGACGACACCTTGCCCGACTTGATGCCGTAGAGGGTCAGTTCCATCGACGGGTCGATGACATAGGCGAAGGACACCTTGTCCTTCGCCGCGGCGATGCCGGTCAACCCGAGCAGCGCGATGGCGCTGGCGGCAACAAGGCTGGTCAAACGCGACAGGCGCGATTTCATGGTCTTCTCCTCCCCGGTTGTTCTCAGTGCTGGCCGCCGGTTTCCATCTGCGCGAAGGATTGCAGCAGATGGTCGCGCAGGGCGCGCAGCTCGGCGTCATGATCGATCAGCCGTGGCCGCGGGGCGTCGATCTTCACCACCTCGCGCACCACGGTCGGCTTGTTGGAAAGCAGCAGGATGCGGTCGGCCAGCGCCACCGCCTCGTCGACATCGTGGGTGACGAACAGGACGGTCTTGCTGGTCTTCTGCCAGATCGCGATGATTTCGCTGCGCAGCCGCGCGCGCGTCGTCGGATCCAGCGCCGAGAACGGCTCGTCCATCAGCACGATGTCGGGGTCGACCGCGAGGGCGCGGGCGATCGACACGCGCTGGCGTTCGCCGCCCGACAGCATGCGCGGATATTTCCCGCTGTCGCGCGACAGGCCGACCAGGTCGAGGAGGTCGGCGGCGCGCTTACGGGCGGCGTCATCGGGTTTCTCGCCGAAGCGCAGCTGGCGGGCCAGCAAGACGTTGTCGAGCGCCGTGCGCCAGGCGGCCAGCCGCGGCGACTGGAAAACGAAGGCCATGCGCTGCCAGGCCGTCTCCGGGCTTTCGCCGGCGATGGTGACATGGCCCGAGGTGGCGGCGAGCAATCCCCCCAGCAGGCGCAGCGCCGTCGACTTGCCGCAGCCCGACGGGCCCAGGATGCAGACGAATTCGCCGGGCGCCACGGTGAAGCTGAGATCGCGATAGAGCGGCTGGCCCGAGAGTTCCAGCGTGACGCCGTCGAAGCGGATCAGCGGTTCCGGGCTCGCCTCCGCCGGCGCGCGTGGCGTCGGACGGAGTCCCTCTGTCATCAGGGCCGTATCGGGCTTCACTGGGTTCCTCCGGGTACTCTTTTTGTACTTTCGGGTCGGCCGGCTACCAAACGGTCGTCTGCCATCCCGGGAAGAAAACTTAGGTCTCTAATTTATCTGCTGTCAAGCATTCGGCGCGCGCGAAGACGAGGGCCCGATCGTCGCGTGAGCGGGTGGGCATCGATTCCGCCGACCGGAAACCGGCAGCCCGGTCAGGGCGTTAGCCCGGCCATGAGGAACATGCATTGCGATGTCGCGATCATCGGCGCGGGAACGGCCGGCCTTGCCGCCCGCCGCGCCGCGATCGCCGCCGGCGCCCGCACCCTGCTGATCGAGCGGGGGCCGGGCGGCACCACCTGCGCCCGGGTCGGCTGCATGCCGTCCAAGCTGCTGATCGCCGCGGCGGAATCGGCGCATGCGCTGCGCGAAGCCTCGCGCTTCGGCGTGCGCTGCCAAGACCTGGGGATCGACGGCCGCGCGGTGATGGCCCGCGTCCAGCGCCGCCGCGACGGCTTCGTCTCGGGCATGCTGGACGATCTCGATCGTCTCGGCCCCGACGAGAAGGTGATGGGCCAGGCGCGTTTCATCGACCGCAATACGCTGATGGTCGGCGACGACGTCAAGGTCGCCGCCGGGGCGACCGTGATCGCCACCGGCGCGCGGCCGCAGGTGCCCGAGGAGTTCGCAAACCTGGGGCATCGGGTGATGACGTCGGAAGATGCCTTCGAGCTCGACGATCTGCCGGCGAGCCTCGCGGTGATCGGGGCTGGGCCCGTGGGTCTCGAGCTCGGCCAGGCGTTCGCGCGGCTGGGCGTCTCGGTCCATCTGTTCGACCAGGGCCAGTCGATCGGTGGCCTGACCGATCCCGGCATCATGGCCGAGGCCCGCCATATCTTCGGCGCCGACATGGCGATCGCGCTGGGCGTCGCCGTCCAGGCCGCGGCCGACGGTGACGGCGTGCGGCTCACCTGGCGCGATGCCGAAGACCAGCATCGCGCGGTCCATGTCGACCGCATCCTGGTGGCCACCGGGCGGCCGCCGGATGTCGGGGGCCTCGATCTCGGCCGCACCGGCCTCGCGCTCGACGACCACGGCCTGCCGCGGGTCGATCCGATCACGCGGGCCTGCGGGCGCAGTCCGATCTTCATGGCCGGCGATGCCGACGGCGACCGGCCGGTGCTGCACGAGGCGGCGGTGGAGGGCCGGATCGCCGGGCGTAACGCAGCCCTTTATCCCGCGCTCGAAACCGAGCGCCGGCAGGTGCCGCTGGCGATCGTCTTCACCGACCCGGGCATCGCCCGGGTCGGCGAAAACGGCCCCGGCGAGGGCGGCGTCACCGGCTGCTACGACTATGCCGGCAACGGGCGCGCCGTGATCGCGGGCCGCGCCGGCGGGCTATTGAAGATTCACGCCGGCCGCGACGGCCGCGTGCGTGGCGGCGAGATGCTGGCGCCGGAGGCCGAGCATCTGGCCCATCTGCTGGCCTGGTCCGTCGAGGTCGGCATGACCCTCGATGCGATGATCGGGATGCCGTTCTACCATCCGACGTTCGAGGAAGGGTTGCGTGGCGCGCTGGACGATGCGCGCAAGCGGCTTGGCTGAGAAAAAACCACGGCGGCATGGGGAACTCCAGGGCGGCACGCGCGTTCACGGGCGTCTGGAGGTGCTGCGATGCCCACGACCTTCAACCAGATCTGGTTGGGACTCTTCCTTCTGGTGGCAGCCCTGGCCGCGGCCAGCGATTTCAATCCCGCCGAAACCCAGCGCGAGGTCATCGCGCATTTTGCTGATTTCGATGTCTGCGGCGTGGCTTTCCCGGCGCACCCCTGCGAGCCGGAACCGGGGGCAGCGCGCTAAAGTTGATCCGCTACCGCCGGTAACCCCGGTTTACAGGAGGTAGCAATCATGGCGCAGCGTTATCGGCCCGACCGGTCGCATCACGATCTCGGCTATTCCCCCGACGACGACGACCGCGGCCGCTATGCCGCGGGGTTGCAGCGCGACGACTACCGGCGCCCGGCCGAACAGGATCGGGGCGGCGGCATGGCCCAGGGCGGTGGCTTCGACAGCGGAAGCTTCGGCGGCGTCGATGCCCGCGGCCGGTCGATCGGCTATGACACCACGGGCCGGCCCTACGGCCCGATGTACGGCGTATCGGGTGCGTCGTCGTCGCAGGACTACTGGCGCTCGGCCCCACGCCGACAGTCGCCGCCGCGCGGCATGCATCGGGGCCACGGCCCGAAGGGCTACAACCGGACCGACGAACGCCTGCACGAGGCGATCTGCGAACGCCTGATGGACGATCCGGACATCGATGCGCGTGGCATCACCGTCGAGGTCAAGGACGGCGTCGTCACCCTTGAGGGCCGGGTCGACAGCCGGTTGTCCAAGCATATCATCGAGGATCTGGTCGACGACTGCAGCGGCGTGAAGGGCATCCGCAACCTGATCGCCGTGCAGGCCGCCTCGACATGACGGTTGCGCGTCGGCGCGGTGGTGCGGCCCGGGTGCGTATCGGCATTTCGGGCTGGACCTACGCGCCCTGGCGCGGCGAATTCTATCCCAAGGGCCTCGCCCGGAAGCGGGAGCTGGCCTATGCCGCGCGGCAGTTCGGGGCGATCGAGATCAACGGCACGTTCTACGGCCTGCAGACGCCGGCAAGCTTCGGCCGGTGGGCCGAGGAAACGCCCGAGGATTTCGTCTTTGCCGTCAAGGGCTCGCGCTTCATCACCCATCTGCTGCGGCTGCGCGAGATCGAGACGCCGCTGGCAAATTTCCTCGCCTCGGGCGTGCTGCGGCTTGGGCCGAAGCTCGGGCCGCTGCTGTGGCAGTTCCCGCCGAGCTTCCGGTTTGAGCCGGCGGGGTTCGAGGCATTCCTCAAGCTGCTGCCCCACGATACCGGCGATGCCGTCAAGCTCGCCCGCCGCTACGACGGCCGGCTGGAAGGCCGCACCTGGGTCGAGACCGATGCCGGCAGGCCGGTGCGCCATGCCGTCGAGATTCGCCATGACAGCTTCCGCGACCCGGCCTTCATCGCCATGCTGCGCCGGCATAACGTGGCGCTGGTCTGCGCCGATACGGTGAAGTGGCCGCTGTTGATGGATCTCACCGCCGACTTCGTCTATTGCCGCCTGCACGGGTCGGAGGAGCTTTATCGCAGCGCCTATCCCGCCGCCGAGCTCGACCGCTGGGCCGGTCGCGTCGCGGCCTGGGCCGGCGGCCGGCTGATGGACGACGGCAATTTTGCCGGCCGCGGCCGGGGCACCCTGCGGCGTCGCGAGGTCTTCATGTTCTTCGACAATACCGACAAGCTTCAGGCCCCCAGGGATGCCGGGGGCCTGATCGAGCGGGTCGAACGCCGGCTGGGGCGTCAGGCGGGGACGCGCAAGCCTTCCGGCCGTTCGGCGGCATAGGCCGCCCCTTCGCGGAAGCGCGCGCCCATCGCGGCGAGATGACGGCGATAGCGCTCGAAGCATCGTGCCCCGCACCACAGCCGCAACAGCGCGCCTTCGGCGATCGCCCGTGCGCAGGCAGGGTTTTCGGCGACCAGCGGCTGCAGCACTTCGTGATTCCAGGCCGCCGAGTGGCGCACGTCGAGGGTGGCGTGCAGCGTGAAGTAATGGCGCACGCCGGCCGCCAGCCCCAGCCGGCGCAGGCCGGCGTCGACGAAGGGCGCCCGGGTCGGCGCGGTCAGTTCGATCACGCCCAGCGCGCCGATCGACTGATAGGCGTAGCGGCGGTTGGCGGCCAACCCGACCATCATGTTGGCCAGCGCCAGCGATTCCGCGACGATCGGATCGGGCATCGCGTCGAGCTCGAGATGCTCGGCGAGGCGGGCCAGCATCGGGCCGTGCATGCCCTTGGCATTGCCGCGGCCCATCTCGTCCCAGTAGTTGCGTGCCATCTCCAGCTTGGCGCGATCGGGCAGGCGCAGCTGGGTCAGCGCGACGAGGTCGTCGAAGCCGGCTTCGCCCGCCACCTCCTGGCGCAGGAACCATCGCATCTGGGCCAGGTCGGCTTTCTCGGCCAGATAGGGGAACAGCGGATCGTACTGGCCCGGCCCGTCGCGCTTCAGATCCTCGAACCAGGCGACGAAGGCGTCGGCGTCGTCCGGCACGCCGTCAAGCAGCGGCATCACCGCCGCGCGCGCATCCTCGATGAAGGCATGCTCGGCGAGACGCGCGTGGTGCTCGCGTTCCAGCGCCGCGCGCCAGTCGCCCTCGTCGGTCATGGCCGGCAGCAGTCGGTCGCGGTTGAAGCGGGCGAGGTCCATCTGCTGCTGATGCGACAGGATGCCGGGTACGGGAGACATGGAACTACCTTTCCTGGGTAACGACGAGCAGCACGGCCGCGATGCGGTCGGCACGGGCGTAGGCTGCGGTTTCAAGCTCTTCACCGAAGACGTCGGGATCGATTTCCTCGTAGTGCCACTGCCGCCCGCTGAGGCGCGTGGCCATCTCGGCGCGAAAGGCATCGTGGCCGTCGACGATGGCCGAGCCGGTGTAGAGCACCAGGCGTCCGCCGGGATTGAGCCGCCCGACGGCCTCGGTGGCGATGCGGACCGAGAGTTCGGCGCCGAGGTCGCCGCCGCCATGGCGATAGCGGCGCTTGCCCGCGTCGACCAGATAAGGCGGATTGGCGATGATCAGATCGGCCCGGCCCTCGATCTCGGCCAGCACGTCGCTGTGCCGGCAGGCGACGTCGTCGAGGCCGTTCAGCATGGCATTGACGGCGCAGAAGCGCAGCGCGGCATGGTTGATGTCGATCAGCGTCGCCCGGGCGCCCGTGCGCGCGGCGACGGCCAGGCCGCCGGCGCCGCTGCCGGCGCCGATGTCGAAGACGCTGGTGGTACCGGCCGGAACGAGCGGCAGCAGCGCGCGGACGAAGCGGTAGGTATCGGGCCCGAAGAACACGGCTTCGGCACCCGTCGTCGGATAGGCCGAATGCACGAACAACTGATCGCCCAGCGTCGAATAGCGCACGCGCGAGCGAAGCAGGCCGCGCTGGGCCTCGATCGCGCCGGCGCGGTCCAGCAGCGTCAGCATCTCCTGCGGCAGCAGCGCCGGATCGAACGGGCAGGACCAGCCGAACACGTCGGCGAGATCGGCGGCGATCGGGCCCTGGCGCCGGGCCAGCACCCGGCGGTGCGTTTCGGGCGTCGGCGTGATGAAGCGATAGCCGTGCTCGATCAACGCATGCCCGAGCGCGACGAGTGCCGCGTCCTCGCGCCCGAGAGTCTCGTTACGCCGCGTGGGGGATGTCATGGCCTTCGGAACCAACCGTCCCCGCTTTGGTTCCGCTGAAAACGGGGGATGGTCATGCGCTTTCTCGGTGTCGGCGACGATAACAGCCTGGGCGACCTCTACCGCCAGCTGCAGGCTGCGGGACATGATGTCCGCGTTCATGTCGACAATCCCGAATGCCATCGCACCCTCGACGGCCTGGTCACCCGCGTCGCCGATTGGCGCCAGCATCTCGACTGGCTGCGCGAGGCGGGCGAGGACGGCATCCTGTTGTTCGAGACCGCGCATGACGGCCCGCTGCAGGACCGCCTGCGCCGCGACGGCTTCAACGTCGTCGGCGGCAGCGCCTTCGGCGACCGGCTCGAGAACGACCGCGCTTTCGGCCAGCAATGCATGCGCGCGGTCGGCATGCAGACGGCGGAGTCGCATGAGTTCAACTCGTTCGCCGCGGCGGCCGACTTCATCCTGCGGCGCCGGCGCCGCTATGTCTTCAAGCTGTCGGGCGGTACCTTCGCGTCGACCCAGAACTATGTCGGCATCATGCCGGACGGCAGCGACGTCCATGCGCTGCTGCGCGACTACGCGGCCCATTGGGTCGGCGAGCCGCCGACCTTCATCCTGATGGATCATGTCACCGGCGTCGAAGTCGGCATCGGCGCCTATTTCAACGGCATCGAATTCATGGAGCCGGTCTGCCTGGATTGGGAGCATAAGCGCTTCTTCGAGGGTGACCTGGGCGAGCTCACCGGCGAGATGGGGACGCTGGTCTCCTATCGGGGCGCCGATGCGCTGTTCGAGGCGACCTTGCGGCGCATGACCGGCCCGCTGCGCGAAGGCGGTTATGTCGGCTACATCAACATCAACACGATCGTGAACAAGGACGGCGTCTGGCCGCTCGAATTCACCTGCCGCTTCGGTTATCCCGGCTTTGCCATCCTGTCCGCGCTGCACGTCGAGGATTGGGGGCAGCTGTTCGGCCGCATGATCCGGCGGGACGATCTGAAGTTCGCGACCGCCCCGGGCTATGCCGTGGGCGTGGTGCTGACGGTGCCGCCCTTTCCCTATGGCGGCCATGCCGGCCTGCCCTCGGCCGCCGGCCTGCCGGTCATCTTCCGCGAGCGGATCGGGGAGGACGAGCGCCGCCATCTGCATTTCGACGAGGTGGCCGAGATCGACGGCCGGCTGCAGACCACCGGGCCGCTCGGCTATGTCATGGTGGCGACGGGGACGGGCGAGACGGTGCAGGAGGCGCGCGGCCGCTGCTACCGCCTGATCGACCGCATCGCCATCCCCAACCTGCGCTACCGCCGCGATATCGGCATGCGCTTCCTGGAGGGTGAGGGAGCCGAGCTGCGCCGGCTCGGCTGGCTCGACTAGAAGACGCTGTTGCGCTGCTTGCCCTCGGTATACTGGAATTCCGGCAGCGCCTCGAGCTGCGCCTTGGTCATGTTGACCATGATGCGCCCGCCCTTGTCCGAAAGCTGCAGCGCCTTCCAGGCCAGCGCTACGTCGCGCTGATCGGTGCCGAGGAACTTGCCGACGTCGACGATGACGTCGGCGGCGCGTTCGTCGCCGTCCAGCCGCACGGCGCGGACCACGCCGATCACCACCTCCTGGCCGTTGGTGATCTCGCGGCCGATCAGCTTGCCGGATTCGACCTTGTTGGGCGCGGGCGCGACCGCGGTCGCCTCCTGCGCGCGGACGAGCATCGGCAGCGAGATATCGATTATGGCGACACAGGCGAGAGCGCCGATCAGCGCCATGGCGGCAAGCTTGGCCATCGTTCGTTCCTCCATGACCTTGAAGGTCCAGGTAAAAACGGGGCGGGAGCCGCATGGGTTCCCGGCGGAACGGCGGCGCTTCCGGCGGGTTCGTTCTCCAGACAGGTCATCGAACAGGAGGAGCGCGCCATGCGCCGCCATCGCTCGCCCGCAG
Source organism: Pseudomonadota bacterium (assembly GCA_023433835.1). GTDB lineage: Bacteria > Pseudomonadota > Alphaproteobacteria > Ferrovibrionales > Ferrovibrionaceae > JAFKFH01. The sequence continues at coordinate 14,231 of JAEYTW010000729.1, forward strand.
GGCAGGAAGAGGAAAGCCAGATCGAGATGTTCGACGAGGCCCGGGCCGACGCGCCCGAGCAGTCGGTTGCGCGCGCCGTGCTCGGCCGCGAGATCGAGGAAGAGACGGATGGAATTACCGGCGAGGATTGGCTCGCGGCCGAGCGGGCTCGGCCGGACCTGCCGGACGAGACCGTCGACGGCCTCACCGAACTGGAGGAGGAGGTGCGCCGACAGGCCGAAGACGTGCCGCTGGGCGCGCCCAATCCGCTACTGTTCGACGAGGATACGCCCGTCGAACCCGAGGAAGCCCTGTTAAATCAGGGTGAATTCCCCGATCTGGCCGACCAGGGCGAAACCCGGGCGGCGCGGCGGCGTCGCGCCTGAGAATTTTTTTGTCAGTCGCCGGAACCAAATGACGGGTCGGCGGTTACCACCCCGTTCATGAGTAATTGCCCACCACCCACGACTTCACGGGCGGCCTGACGGCCGCCCTTTCTTTTTGCCTCATCCCTGGAAGGCACAGGCGAAGACATGGGCGGCCTCGGCACCCGGCACCAGCTGCCGCATCGACGGCTTGCCGCCGATGTCGCCGGTGAAGCCGACGGGGTCGCCATGGCCGGTCCAGGCTTCGAGGCAGAGGAACGGGGCAGCGTCCTTGGTCCATAATGCCAGATGCGGCAGGTCCTGCACGGTGACCCGCAGCGCCTGGCCCTGATCGTTGGCGAAGGTCATGCCGGTCGAGGCGGCATCGAGGAAACACAGCGCATCGGCCAGGAACAGGTCGTGATGCAGCGCCAGCCGCGTGCCGCCGCCGGTCAGCGGCACGGGGCGCCTCTCCGCGGCGAACAACCCTTCCGTGGTGATCACCGGAACGTCTGCCTTTTCGGGCCGATCGAAGCGGATTTCATAGGCCGCGCTCGCCGAGCCGAACGGCCAGCGGAAGGCGGGGTGGAAACCCATCGCATAGGGCAGGGGCCGGTCGCCGGGATTGCCGACCACGGCCGTGGTCTCGATCGTATCGGCTGAAAGGCGGTGGGTGACGGTCAGGGTGAACGGAAACGGGAATTGCGCCCGCGTCCCGGGATCGTCGCGCAGCACGAATGTCGCATGATCGTCGGCGTGGTCGACCAGCGTGAAGTCACGATCGCGGGCGAAACCGTGGCCGCCGATGGTGAAGGCACGGCCGTCCACATGCAGCGTGTTGGCGTTGCAACGCCCGACGATCGGAAACAACAGCGGCGCCCGCCGCGGCCAATATGGCGGGTCGGCCGACCACAGCAGGTCATGGTCGCCGACCGACCAGGATTGCAGTTCGGCGCCGTGGCGCGCAATCACGGCACGGGCGTTGCCCTGCCGCAGTTCGATCTCGTCACCAGCCATCCGGTGTCCCTCGTGTTGCGGGGGACGATCCTAGTGACGGCAGGCCTCGATCTCAACTCAGGCGGCTGATCGCCGCCAGGAAATCACCGACCTCGCGCTGCAACGCGGCGCTGGTGCCCGACACGTCGCGTGACGCCGCGCCGACGTCGCCGGCGGCCGCTTCCGACCGCCGGGCGGCTTCCAGCACCTCGACGCTGGAGCGGGAGACCAGGTTGACCGCCTCGGAGGCGCCGGCGACATTGCCGGCGATCTCGCGGGTGGCGGCCGACTGTTCCTCGACCGCCGAAGCCACCGCGACCGAGGCATCGTTGAGCTGGTCGATGGTGCCGCGGATGCGGCCGATGATCTCGACCGCGCCGCTGACGCTGTCCTGGATGCCGGCGATCAGCCCGCCGATGTCGCCGGTCGCCTTCGACGTCTGGTTGGCCAGGTTCTTCACCTCGCCGGCCACGACGGCAAAACCCTTGCCGGCTTCGCCGGCGCGGGCCGCCTCGATCGTCGCGTTCAGCGCCAGCAGGTTGGTCTGGCCGGCGATGGTGCGGATCAATTCGACCACGGTGCCGATCGAGCTGGCCATTTCGTCGAGCCGCGCGATGCGGCTCTCGGCTTCGCGACCCTGTTCGACGGCGGCGCCGGACATCGCCGACGAGATCGTGATCTGGCGCGCGATCTCGCCGATCGAGGAGGACAACTCCTCGCTGGCCGCGGCGACGGTCTGCAGGTTGGCGTCGGCCTGGTGGGCCGCGGCCGAGACATTGGCCGATTCCGCGTTGACCTGGGTGGCGGTCGAGGCGATCGCGGTCGAGGCCGCGGCCATCCGCTCGGCCGATTGCCCGAGCGAGGCCATCACCTTCTGCATGACGATCTCGTAGTCATGGACCAGCCCGGCCATCTTCTCGGCCTGGGCCAGCTTGCGCGCGATCTCCTGCTTGGCCGCGGTGATGTCGGTGGCGTACTTGACTACCTTGAACGGCCGGCCGTTGAGATCGAGGATCGGGTTGTAGGAGGCCTGGATCCAGACCTCGCGGCCGCCCTTGGCCAGGCGCTTGTATTCCGCCGTCAGATGCTCGCCGCGGTTCAGCGTGGCCCAGAACTCGCGGTATTCGTCACTTGCCGCGTAGGCCTGGTCGACGAACAGGCTGTGCCTGCCCCGCCGGATCTCGTCCAGGCGATAGCCCATCACGTCGAGGAAATTCTGGTTGGCGTCAATGATCGTGCCGTCCATCTCGAATTCGATGACGGCCTGCGACTTGCCGATCGCCTCGACCTGGCCGGCGTGGTCGGATGCCTGGCGCTGCTGCTCGGTGATGTCGACGGCGCATTTCAACACCTTGAACGGCCGGCCGTCGCGGTCCAGCACCGGATTGTAGCTCGCTTGCAGCCACACTTCCGAGCCGTCCTTGGCGATGCGCTTGTAGACGGCCGACGTGTGCTCGCCGCGGGCCAGCGCCGCCCAGAACTGGCGATATTCGGCTGAGGCGGCGACGGTCGCGGCGACGAAGATGCAATGATGCTTGCCGACGATCTCGTCGAGGCGATAGCCCGTGAGGTCGAGGAAATTGTCGTTGGCGCTCTGGATCGTGCCGTCAAGACCGAACTCGATGATCGCCTGCGACCTGCTCACCGCCTGCGCCATCGCCTGCAGTTCGACGGCATAGGCCGAGGCAAACGCACCAACCGACTTGGATTTCACCATTTTTTTCCCTTCCGCGAGCGCCCGGGCTCAAAGCGGGAAGGATCATGCGCGGTATCGCCTCAACCGTTGCCCATTTGCTGCAATTTTGTCTTCCATAAGTGTAACGGATCATCGCGCGAAGGGGAGGGGCGCGCCTGCGTACCCCTCCCGCCGCCTCAGACCTTGAGGATCAGCTTGCCGAAATTCTCGCCGGTGAACAGCATGTTGAGCGTATCGGGGAAGGCCGCAATGCCGCCCTCGACGATATGCTCGCGCGGCTTCAGCCTGCCTTGCGCCAGCCAGCCGGCCATCTCGGCCACCGCCTCGGGGAAGCGATCGACATAATCGAAGATCACCATGCCTTCCATGCGCGCGCGGTTGACGAGCAGCGAGAGATATTTCGACGGCCCCTTGACCTCGGCGGTGGCGTTGTACTGCGAGATCGCGCCGCAGATGACGATGCGGCCGCGTAACGCCAAGGCGCCGAGGGCGGCATCGAGGATGTCGCCGCCGACATTGTCGAAATAGACGTCGATGCCCTTCGGGCAATGCTGGCGCAACGCTTTCGACACCGGCTCGGCCTTGTAGTCGATCGCGGCATCGAAGCCGAGCTCGTCGACCACCCAGCGGCATTTGTCGGCACCGCCGGCGATGCCGACCACGCGGCAACCCTTCAGCTTGGCGATCTGGCCGACCACCTGGCCGACCGCGCCGGCCGCGCCCGAGACGACGACGGTCTCGCCCGCCTTTGGCTGGCCGACGTCGAGCAGGCCGAAATAGGCCGTCAGCCCGGGCATGCCGAGTACCGACAGGTAGTTGGTCAGCGGCGCCAGGCCGAGGTCGAGCCGCACCAGATCCGTGGCCTTGACGGTCGCATATTGCTGAACGTTCAGCGTGCCTGAGACATGGTCGCCCGGCTTGAAGCCGTCGGCCTTGCTTGCCACCACCTCGCCGACGCCGCCGGCGCGCATCACCTCGCCCAGGCCCACCGGCTTGATGTAGGAGCGCACGTCATTCATCCAGCCGCGCATCGCCGGATCGAGCGACAGATACCGGGTGCGGACGAGCACCTCGCCGTCGGCCGGTTCCCGCGCGGGCAGGGTCTGAAGGGTCCAGTCGCTGGCCTTCGGCAGGCCCATCGGCCGCGCGGCAAGCAGGATCTGCTGGTTGTCGGTCATCGTCGCCTCCTGTTTTCGTCGATTATTGCGCGGTGAAACCGCCGTCGACCGTCATCAGATGGCCGGTGACGAAGCCGGCCTGGTCGGAGCACAGCCACATCACGGCGGCGGCCACCTCGTCGGGTTCGCCGATGCGGCGCATCGGATGGATGCGGTCCATCGCCTCCTTGCGGCGCGGATCGGCGGCCACGGCGCGTTCGTACATCGCGGTGCGGATGACGCCGGGGCAGACCGCGTTGACGCGGATTTTCTTCGACGCGTATTCGACCGCCGCCGTCCGGGTCAGCCCGACGACGCCGTGCTTGGAGGCGGCATAGGACGGCATGGTCGCGGCGGCGCCCAGCCCCGCGACCGAAGCGGTGTTGACGATCGAGCCGCCGCCACCCTGGGCCAGCATCTGCCGGATCTGGTATTTCAGGCAGAGGAAGACGCCTTTCAGGTTCACCGCGATGATGCGATCGAAGGCATCTTCCTCGGCATCGGCGATGCGCGCGGCCTCGAGCTCGATGCCCGCATTGTTGAAGGCATGGTCGAGCCGGCCATGGCGGCGCACGCATTCGGCGACGAGTTCCTCGACCGAGGCCGACGAGGTCACGTCGGCTTCGATGAAGGTCGCCGCACCCCCACCGTCGACGATGCTACGCGCCAGATGGCGGCCGGCCTCGCCGGCGATGTCGGAAATCACCACGGTCGCGCCGGCCCGCGCGAAACTCTCGGCCGTCGCCCGGCCGATGCCGCCCGCCCCGCCGGTGATCAGGACGGTCTTGCCCACGAATGACACGGTAACGTTTCCCCCTTTTTACTTACGCCAGGGCCGAGACCAGGCGCTCGATCGCCGGGCGCAGGATGCGCCGTTCGAAATCGCGCCGCGGCAAGGCCAGCTGGCCGATGATCAGCCCGCCGATCGCATTGGTCAATTGCGCCGCGTCGGCCTGCGGATCGCGCGAGCCGAGCCGGCGCAGCGAGGCTTCCATCCGCCGGGCATAGGCGCGGCCCCAATCGCGCAATGCGGCGCGCAAGGCGGGATCGCGCGCGGCGGCCAGATGCAGCTCGTAGACGGCGATGCCCATGTCGCGATCGGTGACGAGCTGCGCGGTGGAATGGCGTGCCACCAGCTCGGCGAACCGCTTGGGGTCGTCGGCATGGGCCTCGATCTCGCCCCAGTAGCCGGCCATCACCTCGGCATTGCGGCGCGCCACCTGCTGCATCACCTCGGAGATCAGCGCGTCGCGGCTGCCGAAATAATAGAGAACGGATCCGTGGCTCGCCGCCGCTTCCGCCGCGACGGCACGGTGCGTCACGCCGCCGGCGCCCTCGCGGATGATGAGGCGCAAGGTGGCGTCGATCAGCGCGGCGCGCCGCTGGGCGCCGCGCGCGGTCGCGGCTTGGGCCATCATCGTATCCTTGACGGAGTTTCTCCAATCGTATTAATTCTCCGATCGGATAAAATCAAGCAGCTTCGCGGGAGGAAGCGATGACGCGGATCGTGGTGGCCGGCGCCGGCATCGGCGGCACGGCAACGGCCCTGGCGTTGCAGAAGGCCGGCATCGAGGTCGTCGTGGTCGAGCAGGCGGGCGCCATGCGCGAGATCGGGGCGGGGCTGCAGATTTCGGCCAACGCGGTCAAGGCCCTGCGCTACTGGGGCATCGAGGACCAGGTCGCCGACGTTGCCGTCGCGGCCGAAAGCATCGTCTATCGCGATCTCGATACCGGCGCGGGCCTGTTCCACACGCCGCTGGGCGAAGCGGTGGCGCGGCGCTATGGCGGGCGGATGCTGCAGGTGCATCGTGCCGACCTGCTCGACATCCTGGCGCGCGCCGTCGGGCCCGGCGTCATCAGGCTGGGCAGGCGTCTTGCCGGTTTCACCCAGGATGAGGGCGGCGTTACCGTGACGCTCGCGGACGGCGAAACGATCCGCGCCGACGCGCTGGTCGGCGCCGACGGGCTCAAGTCGATCGTGCGCGAACGGCTGGTGGCACCCGAGGCGCCGCGCTTCACCGGCATGCTGGGCTGGCGCGCGATGGTCGACCGGCCGACCGGCGAACGGCTCGGCTTCGGCCGCTCCTGCTATGCCTATCTCGGCCTCGGTCGTTCGGCGGTGCTGTACTGGCTGCGCGGTGGCGCCATCCTCAACGTCATCGGTTTCGTGCCGGCCGAGGAAGTGCAGCGTGAATCCTGGACCGAGTCCGGCGACGTCGCGGCCTTCCGCCGCTCGTTTGCCGGTGTCGCGCCCGAAATCGTCGACCTGATCGGCACGGTCGAGCGGGCCTTCATCACCGGCGTCTACGAACGTGATCCGCTGCCGCAATGGTCCGACGGTCGCGTGACGCTGCTGGGCGATGCCGCCCATGCGCTGCAGCCTTACCTCGCGCAGGGTGCCTGCCAGGCGATCGAGGATGCGATGGTGCTCTCGGCGCGGCTGGCCGCCGGCGGGGCGGGCGGCATCGTCGCGGCCTTGCGGGAATATGAGGCCCAGCGCCGCCCGCGCACCACCAAGGTGCAGGTGGTGGCGCGTGCCGCCCAGCAGTTCTGGCATGAGCGTGACCCGCAGATGATCGCGGCGCGCAACGGTCGTTTCCGCGGCATAGCCCGCATCGATCCGCTGACCGAAACCGTATGGTCGTGGCTCTACGACTACGACCCGGTCAAGGCCGCCTATGGCGGGCCGGCCCGCGGCCTCGGCGTCGGCACGGCCCGCGACGGTTTCGCGTTGCGCCGCCTGGCGGCGCGGGCGGTGTTCGCGCTGTGGCGCGATGCGTTGAAGCCGTCGGACTACGCCGGCGGCTGGCGCGGCCTGCGCGCCGGCTATGCCCGCTTCCTCGCCGAGACCTGTCCGCCGCCGGCCGGCACCGTCGCCACGGCCGTGACCGCGGGCGGCGTCGCGGCCCTATGGG
>JAEYTW010000732.1 GCA_023433835.1 Pseudomonadota bacterium
GAGCAGGAGGGTCGCGTCGAGCCGCGCTTCGTCGATGCCGGCGCGGCCCAGCGCGTCCGTGGCCCAGGCGAGGGCGGTGTCGCGGCGGGCCGGGTCGGGCAAGGCCATGCGGCCCCTCAGCCCTCGGCCTCGGCAGCGGCGAGGCGGCTGGCCTGATCCTCGTGGATCAGGGCCTCGACGATTTCGTCGACGGCCTCGCCCTCCATCATCTTGTCGATCTTGTAGAGCGTCAGGTTGATGCGGTGGTCGGTGACCCGGCCTTGCGGGAAATTATAGGTGCGCACCCGTTCGGACCGGTCGCCCGAGCCGACCTGGCCCTTGCGCTCGGCGGCGCGGGCGGCATCCTTGCTCATCCGCTCGGCCTCGTAGAGCCGGGCGCGCAGCACCTTCAGCGCCTTGGCGCGGTTCTTGTGCTGCGAGCGTTCGTCCTGCTGGGTGACGACGATGCCGGTGGGCAGATGGGTGATGCGCACCGCGCTGTCCGTCGTATTGACGTGCTGGCCGCCGGCGCCGGACGAGCGGTAGACGTCGACCCGAAGGTCCTTCTCCTCGATGCGGACGTCGACGTCCTCGGCCTCGGGCAGCACCGCGACGGTGGCGGCCGAGGTATGGATGCGCCCCGACGCCTCGGTCACCGGCACGCGCTGCACGCGATGGACGCCCGATTCGAACTTCAGCCGGCCGAAGGCGCCGCGGCCGCTGATTTCGGCGACACCTTCCTTCAGGCCGCCCAGATCCGTTTCGCCATAGGACAGGACCTCGACCTTCCAGCCCTTGATCTCGGCATAGCGCTGGTACATGCGGAACAGCCGGCCGGCGAAGAGCGCCGCCTCTTCGCCGCCGGTACCGGCGCGAACCTCAACAATGGCGTTGCGCTCGTCGGCATCGTCGCGCGGCAGCAGCAGGATCTTGAGCTGCCGCTCGGCCTCGGGCAGTGCGTCGCGCTTCTCCTTCAGCTCGGCCTGGGCCAACGCCTTCATCTCGGGGTCGCCCGACCCGGCCAGCTCCTCGAGCTCGCGGACCTCGCGATTCAGGCTGCGCCAGGCATTGATGCCCTCGACCAGCGGCGACAGGTCGGCATATTCCTTCGACGCCTTGCCGAACATGTCGGGACCCAGGGCGCCTTCCGCCAGCTGGGCCTGCAGCAGGCGATGGCGGTCGAGCACCTTGTCGAGCTTGGCCTCGGGCAGCATCAGCGGGTCTTGAGGTAGTCGATCAGGCGGTCGAGCGCGACGCTCTCCTGGCTGCCCTGGTCGAGGTCCTTGACGGTGGCGACACCCTTGGCCAGCTCGTCCTCGCCGATCAGCACGGCGACCGAGGCGGCGACCTTGTTGGCGCGCTTCATGCGCTTCTGCATGTTGCCGCGATAGGCGAGGTCGACACTGAGCCCCTCGCGCCGCAAGGTGCGCGCCAGGGTGATCGCCTGGCGCTCGGCCGCATCGCCCATCGGCACCAGCGCCACCGGCCGCGGCGCCGACAGCTCGGCCGCCGACAGCATGGCCAGCCGCTCGATGCCGCCGGCCCAGCCGATGCCGGGGGTCGACGGACCGCCCAGCTGCTCGATCAGCCCGTCGTAACGGCCGCCGGCGATGACGGCGCCCTGCGAGCCGAGATGGGTGGTGACGAACTCGAAGGCGGTGTGGGTGTAGTAGTCGAGGCCGCGGACCAGTGCCGGATTGACGTTGGCCGGCACGCCGGCGGCGGCCAGCCCGTCGAGCACGCGGTGCAGGAAGTCGCGGGCGGCGTCGGTGTAGTAGTCGCCGATGCGCGGCGCGTTCTGGTTGATCGCCCGGTCGCCCTCGTCCTTCGAATCGAGGATGCGCAACGGGTTCTTGTCGAGCCGGCGGCGCGAATCTTCCGACAGGTTGTCGAGATGGCCGGCGTAATAGGCTTTCAGCGCGGCGCGATAGGCATCGCGGCTTTCCAGGTCGCCCAGCGAGTTCAGCTCGAGGCTGCATTTGTCGAGCACGCCGAGGCGCTCCAGGATGTCGGCGCCCAGCGTGATGACCTCGACATCGGCCTCCGGCTCGGCCGCCCCGATCAGTTCGACGTCGATCTGGTGGAACTGGCGCTGGCGGCCTTTCTGCGGCCGCTCATAGCGGAACATCGGGCCGTGGGCGAACACCTTGAACGGCACGTTCTGCATCTGGCCGTTCGAGATGAAGGCTCTGGCGATGCCGGCGGTGTATTCGGGGCGCAGGGTCAGGTTCTCGCCGCCCTTGTCGGTGAAGGAATACATTTCCTTCGACACGACGTCGGAGGTTTCGCCCATCGAGCGGGCGAAGACTTCCGTCATCTCGAAGATCGGCGTGGCGATCTCGGCGAAGCCGTACGCGGCCGCGACGTCGCGCGCGGTGCCGACGACATGGGCGTGGCGGCGGAAATCCTCGGGCAACAGGTCATGGGTGCCGCGAACGGACTGGAACTTGGCCATGGGAATCTCTTCGGTCGGGAATTCGGATCGATGGGCGGACGGGCGGTGACGGCCGGCTACTGGGCGGCCGCGGCGGAATGTCGCTCGGCTTCTTCCGCCTTCGCGGCCTCGATCTTGCGGGCGCGTTCCTCGATCAGGGAGACGAGGTGGTCGACCACGTCGGCGTTCTGCAGCCGGTGATCGGGCAGGCCGCCGATATAGACCTGGTGCGTATTGTTGCCGCCGCCGGTCAGGCCGATGTCGGTCTCGCGCGCCTCGCCGGGGCCGTTGACCACGCAGCCGATCACCGAGACGGTCATCGGGGTGGTGATGTGGCTCAGCCGGCTCTCCAGCACCTCGACCGTCTTGATCACGTTGAATTGCTGGCGCGCGCAGGACGGGCAGGAGATGACGTTGACGCCGCGATGGCGCAGGCCCAGCGACTTCAGGATGTCGAAGCCGACGCGCACCTCTTCCTCCGGCTCGGCCGACAGCGAGACGCGGATGGTATCGCCGATGCCGGCCCACAGCAGCGAGCCCAGGCCGATCGACGACTTGACCGTACCGGTGCGAAAGCCCCCGGCCTCGGTCACGCCGAGATGGAGGGGATAATCGCAGGCGTCGGCCAGCGCCTGGTAGGCGGCGACGGCCAGGAAGACGTCGGAGGCCTTCACCGAAATCTTGAACTCGCGGAAATCGTTGTCCTCGAGGATGCGGGCATGGTCCAGCGCGCTCTCGACCATCGCCTCGGGGCAGGGCTCGCCGTATTTTTCCAGCAGGTCCTTTTCCAGCGATCCGGCATTGACGCCGATGCGCATCGAGCAGCCGTGGTCCTTGGCGGCCTTGACCACCTCGCGCACCCGTTCGGCCGAACCGATGTTGCCGGGGTTGATGCGCAGGCAGGCCGCGCCCGCCTCGGCCGCCTCGATGGCGCGCTTGTAGTGGAAATGGATGTCCGCGACGATCGGCACGTTGACCTGGGGCA
>JAEYTW010000760.1 GCA_023433835.1 Pseudomonadota bacterium
ACTTGTTCATGAACACGACGATCGCCGGAACGCCGACCTGGCGGGCGAGCAGGATGTGCTCGCGGGTCTGCGGCATCGGGCCGTCGGCGGCCGAAACCACCAGGATCGCGCCGTCCATCTGCGCCGCGCCGGTGATCATGTTCTTCACGTAGTCCGCGTGGCCCGGGCAGTCGACATGGGCGTAGTGGCGGTTCGTGGTCTCGTACTCGACATGCGAGGTCGAGATCGTGATGCCGCGCGCCTTCTCTTCCGGGGCCTTGTCGATCTGGTCGTACGCGGTGAACGTCGCGCCACCGGTCTCGGCCAGGACCTTCGTGATCGCCGCGGTCAGCGAGGTCTTGCCATGGTCAACGTGACCGATGGTGCCGATGTTGCAATGCGGCTTCGTGCGCGAAAACTTCTCTTTGCCCATCTCTACTACTCGCTCTCGTAGCGGACCGTGACGGTCACTCGCAGGTTTCAGCCGTAAGTCGCGGCTGTCGCCGCGTCAGTCGATTTGGAGCGGGTGATGGGAATCGAACCCACGTGTCCAGCTTGGAAGGCTGGCGCTCTACCATTGAGCTACACCCGCCGAAGCCGCTACTCCGCTGCCGGGGCGCCGACTTCCGGCAGCCGCCCCTGGATCGGGGTTCTGCCGGAAGGTCGCCTCCTCGCTTCGACGGGATGGTGGAAGGGGTAGGATTCGAACCTACGTAGGCGTACGCCAACGGGTTTACAGCCCGTCCCCTTTAGCCACTCGGGCACCCTTCCATCTCTTGGCCCCGTCGCCGCGAACGGCGTGGCGCACTATCGAGATTTACCGTCGAAAGTCAACCGCGAAGCTGACGTCTTTTGGCGCCTTCCGCGACCCGGCGGCCCGAGGGCCTTCGCGTCGTGGTTGTTGCCGAATTGGCGGCGGACTATAAGCACGGGCATGGTTCGACGCAAGCGAAATGGCAATTCACCCAAACCCCTTGGCAACAAAGGGTTTTCCCCCTCCGGCAGCCGTCCGGAACGGCCGCGCGGCCCGACGCCGCCGGGCGGCACGGTCTGGCTTTACGGCCGCCACGCGGTCGAGGCGGCGCTGGCCAATCCCGCTCGCACCTGGCGGCGCCTGCTGGTGACGGAAGAGGCCCGGCAGAGCCTGCCCGCCGAATTCGCCGGCAAGGCCGAGGTCGCCGAGCGCGCCCAGATCGACCGCCAGCTGCCGGAAGATGCGGTTCACCAGGGATTCGCGCTGCTGGCCGACCCGCTGGACGAACCCGACCTGCAGGAGGTGGCAGCCCCCCTGCCCGACCGCCGCAACGTCGTGCTGGTGCTGGACCGGGTGACCGATCCGCGCAATGTCGGGGCGATTCTCCGCTCGGCCTCGGCCTTCGGTGCCCGGGCCGTGGTGGTGACCGAACGCCATGCGCCCGACGCCACCGGCGCGCTGGCCAAGGCCGCCTCCGGCGCGCTCGACCGCGTGCCGCTCTGCCGGGTGACGAATCTGGCCCGCTGCCTCGACGATCTCGCGGCGCTCGGCTACTGGCGAATCGGGATGGATGCCTCGGCCGAGAAGACGCTCGCCGCCGTGGCGACCAATCTGGACAAGGCCGTGCTGGTGCTGGGGGCCGAGGGCGAGGGCCTGCGCCGGCTGACCGCCGAACGCTGCGACTTCCTGGCCAGGCTGCCGATCGCGGTCGAGGCGGAAAGCCTCAACGTTTCCAACGCCGCCGCCGTGGCGCTCTACGAGCTTGCCAGGGCTTGAGGCCGACCGTACAGTCGCGCCGAAGCCTGGGCGTGCCCCTATAGCTCAGCTGGTAGAGCAACTGATTTGTAATCAGTAGGTCGCGGGTTCAAATCCTGCTGGGGGCACCACTTTCCCGCGCAGCCGGCCAGGCTCAGTGGCCGACCACCACCCGGAAATAATGGTCGATCTTGGCCGCGTCGGTGCTTTCGCGGCAGTTGTAGCGCCCGGCGGCCTCGCCGTTGAGCACGCGCAGCACGGTCAGGAAGCCGTGGAACTGGATGCGCTGCACCCGGAAATCGTCGATCACCACATCCATCGGCACGACCATGCCGATCTCGAACTCGGCCTCGACTGGTCCGAATTTCAGGCCCAGCCGGCTCCAGTCGCCGATCCGATAGCGCTTGTTGTTGATCGTGACGAAGGCCGACCCCAGCGGTACCGCACGCGGCGCCTTACGCCGTTCGTTGGCCGCCAGCATCTTCGCCTTGAGATCCGGCGGCTCGATGACACTCACAAGCTCGCTCATGAGGTTATGTTGCCATGCAGCATAACTGGACTCCAGTGCTTTTTATGCGCAAATCCTGGCTTAAATGGCTAAAATCTGCCTGAAATGCGCCGGAATATTCGGGTCTGATGTGATGGTAACCATGCCTTGACTACTTGGGTTCATGCTTTTGTCACGGCAGACAAAGAGTTGTCGCGATAGGGAATGGAAATGTCCGACTACCGGGCCGGCGCGGTCGCTTACGATCAGGGCCAGTACGAGACCGCCCGCAAGCTGTGGCTGCCGCTGGCCGAGCGCGGACATATGGTCGCGCAGAAGAGCCTCGCGACCCTCTATTCGAAGGGCCAGGGCGTCGCCGCCGACCTGGGGAAGGCGGCCTACTGGTTCGAGCAGGCGGCCGCCCAGGGCCATGCCTCGGCGCAATACAAGCTCGGCGTCATCTACGCCTTCGGCACGGGCGTGCCGCGCGACACCGTCAAGGCCCGGGTCTGGCTGGCCCGCGCCATTGCCGCCCATCCGCCCGGTCTGCATCGCGAGAAGGCCGCCGAACTGGCCGAAATGCTCGACGGCGCGATGACCGCGACCGAGCGGGGCGCGGTCCAGGACGAACTGAACCGCCTGCGCCAGGCCGGCGCGCTGATGCCCAACGAGCGCCCGCCCCAGCGCCTCGACCCGCGCGACCCCGAGGGGTTCCGCCGGGAGGTGCTGACCTATGTCAAACGCTCGCGGCTGGGCGGCGACACGCTGTTCGCCGGCTCGGTCCAGGTCCTGGGGCTGGAGCAGGTCCATGCCCGCATGGGGCCGAGTTGGGGCGAGGTGCGGCCGCATATCCACCAGGTGGTCTACCAGACGGTCGAGCGGCACCTGACCGACCTCGATCTCTACGTCCGCGTCTCCGAGGATCGCGTCATCCTGCTGTTCGGCAACGCGCTGAAGCCGGAGGCCGAGGCCACCGCCCGCTCGATCGCCGTCGAGATCGAGAATCGCCTGGCCGACCTGGTGCCGGGCGGGGCGGAAATCTCGGTCGCCTCGGTCGCCGTGCCGATCGATCCGGGCATCGACGGCGCCGCCGTCACCTCGGTCGAATCGCTGGCCCGGACCCTCGATCGCGCTGTATCGCGGCGCGAGCGGGAGACCGCGGCCGCCTCGGCCGAGATGGCGGCCACCACCACGCCGCGCTACTGGCCGATCGCGCATCTGAAGAAGCGCATGGTTTCGGCCTACCGAATCGAGATGGTCGGGGGCGGCAGCGTCGACGACGAAGTCGCCTTCGCCACGCCGGACCAGTTCGGCCAGATCGTCGCCGACCTCGACCGGCTGATCGTCGAGACCGCGTCCCGCGATCTCACCGCCACCGGCACGCTGCACCTGAAGGCGATGATGCTGATCCCGGTGCATTACGAGACGCTGGCCAACAAGCTGTTGCGCGACCGCTATGTCCAGGCGCTGAAGCGGCTGCCGCCCTCAGCCAGGCGCCGGGGCATCGTCCACCTGCTGGACATGCCGGTCGGCGTGCCGCAATCGCGCCTGTTCCAGATCCTGACGGTGGTGGCGCCGTTCTTCCGCTCGACCGCGCTACGCGTGCCGGCGCGGTTCCAGGATTTCGACCGGCTGGCCGGGTCCAAGATCGGGCTGCTGACGCTGGACAGCGCGCGGTTCAACACGCTGGGTAAGCCCGAGCTGGCCGATATCGCCGCCCTGGTCGGCCAGGCGCGGCGGCGGCGCATGCGGGTCTATTTCGAGGCGGCGCCCAATCACGAAACCGCCCTGGCGGTCAAACGCAGCGGCGTCCACTACGTCGACGGGCCGGGGGTGGCACCCGCGGTCAAGAGCTTCGGCCGCGCCCACCGCCTGGGCTGAAACCTGGGCTGGGGTAGAGTTCCCGGCCCTCAGGCGACGGGCTTGAACAAGGTCTTGTCGAGCAGCGCGTCGACCGAGACCGTCTTGGTCGTCGACGGATCGCGTTCGTTCACCAACTGGACGTGACGCATATCCTCGCCCGGGAAGGCGATCACGCGAATCACCCGCCAGGTGAAGCTGCCCCGCTGTTCCCAGCGCTGGCCCGGCGAGATGTCGTCTACGGTAATCTTGGCCATGTCTGTACCCGCACCCGGCAGTCGCTACTGATCGAAGTTTGCAGATCATGTGTAAGCGCTCAAGCGGCCGGGATCAACCGCCCCTTGGGTGGAACCCTCACATCCGGTTCAGCGGGATCTTCAGATACGAAGTTCCATTGGCCGCGGCAGGGGGCAAGTGGCCCGCCCGGACGTTGACCTGCACCGCCGGCAGGATCAGCCGCGGCAGGGTGAGGCGGGCATCGCGCGCCTCGCGCATGGCGACGAAATCGTCCTCGGAAACACCGTCGCGGATATGGACATTGGCCTGGCGCTGGGCGCCGACCGTGGTCTCCCAGGCATGCGGGCGCCCGCTGGGCGCGTAATCGTGGCCAACGAACATCCGCGTCGCGGGATCGAGGGCCAGCATGCGCCGGATCGAGCGGTACAGCGTGCGGGCGCTGCCGCCGGGGAAATCGCAGCGCGCCGTGCCGTAATCGGGCATGAACAGCGCATCGCCGACGAACAGCGCGTCGCCGATCAGATAGGCGACACAGGCCGGGGTATGGCCGGGCACGTGCATGACCGTGGCCGCGATCTGCCCCAGCATGAAGCGTTCACCATCGGCGACCAGGCGGTCGAACTGCCGGCCGTCGGTGGCAAAGCCCGGCTCCAGGTCGAAGACCGCGCCGAAATGGCGCTGCACCGCCGTCACCTCGGCGCCGATCGCCACCGGCGCGCCGAAGCGCGCCTTGGCACCCTGTGCCGCGCTGAGGTGATCGGCATGGACATGGGTTTCCAGGATCCAGTCGACGGTCAGGCCGCCATCCGCCACCGCCTGGGCAACGGCATCGAGCGACTGGGTGGCGGTGCGCCCCGCGGCCTCGTCGTAATCGAGCACGGTATCGACGATCGCAGCCCGCTTCGTCGCCGGATCGGCAACGAGATAGCTGACCGTCGAGGTGGCCTTGTCGAAGAACGCGGTGACGTCAGGCTGCATGGCAGGTCCCCCTCACACCGGCTGGGCATCGTAGTAGAGCGTCACGCTGTGGCGTGCCTCGGCGAAGAACAGCCAGCGTTCGACGACGAGGCCGAGCGACATCGCCGCCGCCGCCAGCACCGCCGCCACCGCGGCCGAAGCCGGCCCGGCCAGAAGCCCCAGCGCCGACATCAGCGACGGTGCCACGAAGGCCAGCGCCAGCGCATAGCCGCGCAGCTTCGCGGCATGCTTGCGCGCGACGCGATAGCCCATCTCGTTCAACAGATAGTTCGCCGAGGTATGCGGCGGATCGAGCGGCCGCACCCGGCCGAAACGGCCCAGCCCCGTCGCCGTTTCGGCGGTCGAGGCCGAACTGCCGCCGTCGACGATCCGCCAATAGGCGAGCTTGACGGCCAGGCCCACCGCCGGCAGCAGGATCGCCGCTGCGGTCACCAGCGGATCGGGCCGGTCCCACAGCGCGTTCCACATCTGCAGCCAGGCCGCCCCCGCCTGGGCGGCGAAGGCGACATAGCCGAGCGGCACCAGCGGATGATGCCATTGGCGGATCGGCCGCAGGCTCGCATAGATCATGGCGGTGGTCGCGACGGTCGCGACGGCGATGGCGACGGTCGCGGCGGCCAGCCCCCTGGCGCCCGCCAGGCCGAAGATCTCGCAGGCGCCGAACCCCAGGGCGATCGGAAACGACAGGCAGGCCAGCACGCCTTCGCGCGACAGCCAGGAGGTGCGCCACTGGCTGAACGCCCGCCAGGCCCGCTCGGGCCGGCCGAGATGGAAGGTCGAGCTGATCAGGCCGCCGCCGACCAGCGCCAGCGCCAGCACGATCAGCCCGCCGAGATAGAACGCATCGGCGGGCAGCCGGCCCGACAGGGCGGCGAGCGCGGCCAGCGCCAGCAGGCCATAGCCGGTGCCCGACGCGGTCGTGAACAGGATAACCGAATAGGCGGGATGCATGCCGGCCCTCAGCGCGACAGGATGCGGTCGAGCCAGCGCAGGAAACCGCCGGCCGGCGCGGCCTCCGGGTTCGCCGGCGGCAGCGCGCCGCCGGCCGGTGCCTGGCGGCGCGGCGGCAGGTATTTATTGGTCGGGCGATAACCCATCTCCGGCATCAGGTCATAGCCGCCGCGCGACGCGGTCAGGCGCGAGACGGTCGAATCCGGATCGTTGAAGTCGCCGAAATGCCGCGACTTGGTCGGGCAGACCGAGACGCAGGCGGGAATGCGTTCCGCCTCGGGCAGGTTCTCGTTGTAGATGCGGTCGACGCAGAGGGTGCATTTCTTCATCACCCCCTCGGTCTGGTCGAATTCGCGCGCGCCATAGGGGCAGGCCCAGGAACACAGCTTGCAGCCGATGCACATCGATTCGTCGACCAGCACGATGCCGTCCTCGGCCCGCTTGTAGGAGGCGCCGGTGGGACAGACCGTGACGCAGGCCGGTTCGGCGCAATGCAGGCAGGATCGCGGGAAATGCACCGTCAGGCCGTCGCCGCCCTGCCCGGCCTCGTAGGAATGGATGCGGTTGAACCAGACGCCCGACGGCGCGGGGCCGTAGGGATCGAGGTCGGTCAGCGGCGCGGCATGGCCGCCCGAATTCCATTCCTTGCAGGCGACGGCGCAGGCATGGCAGCCGACGCAGCTGTCGAGGTCGATGGCAAGGCCTAGGGCGACACCGGTCGTGTTCGTGGGCAGGCTGGTCATGCGTTCTCCCGCCGGCGGCGGAACCAGGCACCATAGGACAGGATGCCGGGGCGTGGCTTGGCGTGGGGCAGGGGTTTGAGGGCCGGGTATTGCGGCGCCGAGATGCCGGCCTCGTCGGCCTCGCATTTGCGGATACGGACGCGCAGGTCGTACCAGGCGGCCTGGCCGGTGACGGGATCGCAATTGCCGCGCTTGCCATCCGGCAGCAGGTCGGAGATCAGGTGGTTCAGCAGGACGCCGCGCCTGGCCTCGGGCGCCGCGGGATCGAGGCCCCAGGCCCCTGCCCGCTTGCCGACCGCGTTCCAGGTCCACAGCGTCTCGGGGTTGCACCCCTCCATCAGCCGCACCTGGCCCTTGATCCGGCCCTTGTGGCTTTCCACCCAGATCCAGTCGTCCTCGGCGATGCCGAGGCGCTGGCCGGTCGAGCGCGCGAGATAGAGGCGGTTCTCGCCCAGGATCTGGCGCTGCCAGGCATTCTGCGAATCCCAGGCGTGATACATGATCATCGGCCGCTGGGTGATCGCGGCCATCGGATAGTCTTCCGGCGACAAGGCCTCGCCCTCCAGCGGGGCGTACCAGATCGGCAGCGGATCGAAGAAGCGCCTGATGCGCGCCCGCTCGGCGTCCGGCGGCTGGACCGGCCCGAAACCCTCGGCGGCCAGGCGGAAACGCTGCAGCGGTTCGGAATAGATCTGCATGATCACCGGGTCGGGCGAGCCGATATAGCCCATGCGCGCGGCGATCTCGAGATAGTCGCGGTTGGCATGCTTGAAGAAGCGGGCGCTCTCGGGAAATTTCTGATGCCAGAAGCAGCCGTTGGCGATGTAGGCGTCGAGCTGCTTCGGGTTGGGCGCGCCGACGCCGTGCTGGTCGCCCTGCGGCCCGCGCCAGCCGGCCAGCATGCCGATGCCGGGTCGGCGCTGGTGGTTGACCATGTAGTCGGGGAAGCCGCCGGGATAGAGTGCCGAGCCGTCCTCCTTGACCAGCCCGGGCAGGCCCAGCCGCACGCCGAGATCGAGCAGCACGGTCTGGAACGGCCTGACGTCACGATCGAGCGGCAGCACTGGGCGCCTGATGGAATCCGCCGGGCCGTCCGGGTCGGAGATCGGCCGGTCCAGCAGCGAGATCGAATCGTGGCGCTCCAGATAGGTCGTATCGGGCAGCACCAGGTCGGCATAGGCGACCATCTCGGAGGCGAAGGCATCGGCGTAGATGATCTTCGGAATCCTGTACTCGCCGCTGGCCGGGTCGCGATCGGTCAGCATGTGCAGGGTTTCGCCGATGTTCATCGCCGAATTCCAGCTCATGTTGGCCATGAACAGGAACAGAACCTCGATCGGATAGGGATCGGCGGCCCAGGCGTTGCGGATGACGTGATGCATCAGGCCGTGGGCGGCGATCGGCGCCTCCCAGGAGTAGGCCTTGTCGATGCGCAGCGGCGTGCCCGCCTCGTCGACCAGCAGGTCGGCCGGCCCTTGCACGAAGCCGAGCGGCGGGCCGCCGGCGAGCTTTTGGCCCGCCCGGACCTCGCCCGGCCTTCCGCCCGGCCGCGGCGGCGGCGGCACCGGCTTGGGGAACGGCGGCTTGTAGCGGAAGCCGCCGGGGCAATCGATGGTGCCCAGCACCATCTGCAGCACGTGCAGCGCCCGGCAGGTATGGAAGCCGTTCGAATGGGCCGAGATGCCGCGCATCGCGTGGAAGCTGACCGGGCGGCCCACCATCTTGTCGTGATGGCGGCCGGCCCAGTCGGTCCAGGGCACGTCCAGCGTAATCGTACCCTCGAAGGCGACGCGGGCCATCTCGGCCGCCAGGCCGCGGATGACCTCGGCCGCGATGCCGCAAGCCGCGGCAGCCGCCTCGGGCAGGTATTCGGGGGCCAGGAACCGCTCAGCCATCAGCTCGAAAGCGGGCCGGGCCCGGCGTCCGTCGTCCAGCACGACGGCCCCGGCCAGACGCGGGCTGGTGCCGGCGACATGGGCGTCCGCCACTTCGTCGCGGACGCCGTCCCACAGCAGGGCCCGCCCCTCGCCGTTGCGGGCGAACAGCCCGTGCTCGGCCGTGCCGGGCGCATCGATCACCAGCCAGGGGGCATTGGTGTAGCGGGCGAGGAAATCGAAATCGATCCGGTCGGCCCGCAGCAATTCGCCGATCAGCGCGCCGATGAACAGGCCGTCGGTGCCCGGGCGCAGGCCGATCCACTGGTCGGCAATCGCCGAATAGCCCGTCCGCACCGGGTTGACCGACACGAAGCGTGCGCCGTTGGCCTTGAGCTTGGCCAGGCCCAGCTTGATCGGATTCGAGCCATGGTCCTCGGCCACGCCGAACATGACGAACAGCCTGGTGCGCTCGAAATCGGCTTCGCCGAATTCCCAGAACGACCCGCCGATGGTGTAAAGCCCGGCCGCGGCCATGTTGACCGAGCAGAAGCCGCCGTGCGCCGCATAGTTGGGCGTGCCGAACTGCTCGGCCCACCAGCCGGTGAGCGCCTGGGACTGGTCGCGGCCGGTGAAGAAGGCCAGGCCCTTCGGATCGGTACGGCGCACCTGCCCCAGCCACTCGGCGGCCAGGCCGAGCGCCTCGTCCCACTCGATCTCGCGGAATTCGTTCGACCCGCGCGGGCCGGTACGCAGCAGCGGTTTCGCCAGCTTGGCCGGGGATTCCTGCTTCATGATGCCGGCGGCACCCTTGCCGCAGATCACGCCGCGGTTGACCGGGTGGTTCGGATTGCCATCGATATAGCGGATCCGGCCGTCCTTCAGGTGAACCCGGACGCCGCAGCGGCAGGCGCACATGTAGCAGGTGGTGGTGCGAACCTCGTCCGCCACTTCGGGCGAACGCGCGATCGGACGGTCGAGAGATGCGGATTCGGGCGCGCGCGTCATGGACGCGACTGTAGCAAAGCCACTCCGTCGCGACAGCTATTTCACAGACGACTTACGTCTTTTGCGGTGGGTCTGCGCGGCCAGCACCAGCAGGCTCGGCGCATTCGCGACGATTTCGCCGAGGATATGATGCGCGGTCGAGATCTGGTCACGCACTTCCGGCGAAACCATCGCGGAAAAATCGGGATCGCGCAGCCTTTCCAGGGCCTTGGACAGTTCGTGCAGTTCGACCAGGAAGACTTCGCGCCCACCGATCGGCAGGGTGCCGGCGTCGGACAGGCCGTTGAAGATCTCGACCGAGGCTTCGGCCCGCATTTCCAGCATGCGCGCCATCAGCTTGTGGAAGCGGGCCTCGACCGCGTGCTGGTCCGAATCGACGATCCAGGGCAGCTTGTCCTCGAGCACGGTCGAAATGCCGGCGATATTGGTCATCGCCTCGCGATAGCGCTCATAGCCGTGGAACGACAGATGCCGCACCTGCTCGGCCGCCACTTCGCCGGCATGGCGGGCATCGCGGATCTGGCGGGCAAAGGCTTCGAACAGCGATTCCAACTCCGCCGACGTGTACAGCCGACCGACCGATCCGGTCTTTGCCGCGGTCATCATCCCTAACCGACCTCGGTTACGTGTTCACTGTTCGCCATGTCAGAGTGCGTCATCGCCGCGCCCGCGGCAAGCCCCTTGGGTGGCGCGGGCCGACATGGCAAAGATGGGGCTCGACGTCCTCCACGGGAAGGCGGGAATGACCGACGACGCGGCCGAACAGGTCGACAAGCTGCGCCAGCGCTTCGCCGCGCTGGCCGACGACGACGCGACCTCACTCGGCCAGGTCGAATGGCAGGCGCGTCGGCTCGCCCAGCGTCACGGCAACAATGTCGAGGCCCGCGCCCTGCACATCGCCATCCTGGCACGGCTGGGCCGCCGCGCCGACGGCCTGGCCGCCCTCGACGCCGCCTTGCCGCTGCTGCCCTGGGCGACCACGCCACTGACGGCGCTGCGGCTGGCCGGCTCGGCACTCGGC
>JAEYTW010000051.1 GCA_023433835.1 Pseudomonadota bacterium
TGCACGACTATTGGGCGCGTTACGGCTGCCTGGTGCTGCAGCCCTACGACATGGAGGTCGGCGCCGGGACGTTCCATCCCGCCACCACCTTGCGTGCCCTGGGGCCCGAGCCGTGGAACGCGGTCTATGTTCAGCCCTCGCGCCGCCCGAAGGACGGCCGCTACGGCGAGAACCCCAACCGGCTGCAGCATTACTATCAGCTGCAGGTCATCCTGAAGCCCAACCCGGCCAATATCCTCGAGCTCTATCTCGGATCGCTCGCCGCGATCGGCATCAGGCCGGAGGAGCATGACATCCGCTTCGTCGAGGACGACTGGGAAAGCCCGACGCTTGGCGCCTGGGGCCTGGGCTGGGAAGTCTGGTGCGACGGCATGGAGGTGACGCAGTTCACCTATTTCCAGCAGGTCGGCGGCTTTGACTGCAACCCGGTCGCCGGCGAGATCACCTACGGTCTCGAGCGCCTGGCAATGTACGTCCAGGGCAAGAATTCGGTCTACGACCTCGACTGGAACGGCCGCGGCAATACCTACGGCGAGGTCTACCTGCAGTCCGAGCGGGAATTCTCGGCCTACAACTTCGAGCATGCCGACACCGAGATGCTGTTCCGCCACTTCGTCGATGCCGAAAAGCAGTGTGCCCAGCTGATCGAGGCCAAGCTGGCCCTGCCCGCCTATGACCAGTGCATGAAGGCCAGCCACACCTTCAACCTGCTCGACGCCCGCGGGGTCATCTCGGTGACCGAGCGTGCCGCCTATATCGGCCGCGTGCGCGCGCTGGCCAAGGCCTGTGCCGAACAATGGCTGCGCAGTCGCGGCCACCTGCCGGCCGTGGGGGCCTGATCATGGCCGAGCTGCTGCTGGAACTGTTTTCCGAGGAAATCCCGGCGCGCATGCAGAAGCGCGCCGCCGAAGACCTCCTCCGCCTCGTTGCCGAGCGCCTGACCCAGAACGGCCTCGCCTTCACCGCGTCGGCCGCCTGGTCGACGCCGCGGCGGTTGGGCCTGAGCCTCGACGGCCTGCCCACCGCCCAGGCCGACGTGCGCGAGGAGAAGAAGGGCCCGCGTGTCGGATCGCCCGAC
The DNA here is from genome assembly GCA_023433835.1 of Pseudomonadota bacterium. Taxonomy (GTDB): domain Bacteria; phylum Pseudomonadota; class Alphaproteobacteria; order Ferrovibrionales; family Ferrovibrionaceae; genus JAFKFH01. Next base: position 1,079 of record JAEYTW010000051.1, read on the forward strand.
AAGGCGATCGAAGGCTTCCTGCGCGGGGCGGGCTTGACCAGCCTCGATCAGTGCGAGAAGCGCTCGGACGGCAAGGCGGAATTCTGGTTCGCGGTGATCGAGCGGCGCGGCCGCCCGGCGGCCGAGGTGCTGCCGGCGCTGCTCGGCGAAGCGATCAACGCGCTGCCCTGGCCGAAGTCGATGCGCTCGGGCACCTCGTCGTTCCGCTGGGTGCGCCCGCTGCATCAGATCATCTGCCGCTTCGACGGCGCGGTGGTGCCGGTCGAGGTCGGCGGCGTCGTGGCCGGCTCGGAAACCCGCGGGCATCGTTTCCTGTCGCAAGGCGCCATCGCGGTCACCGACACGGCCGATTATCGCGCCAAGCTCGCCGCGGCCCATGTGGTGCTGGAGCGTGACGAACGCGCCGCGATCATCACGCGCGATGCGCGGGCGGCCTGCGCCAAAGAGGGCGTGGCTTGGGTCGAGGATGCCGGGCTGCTCGACGAAGTCGTGGGCCTGGTCGAATGGCCCGTCGTGCTCGTCGGCCGCATCGACGACGCCTTCATGTCGGTACCGCGCGAGGTGCTGACCACCTCGATGCGGACGCATCAGAAGTATTTCGCCGCCGAGACGGCCGACGGCAACCTTGCCCCCCGCTTCGTTGTCGTCGCGAACATGGTGACGACGGATGGCGGCGCCCAGGTGATCGCCGGCAACGAGAAGGTCCTGCGCGCCCGCCTGTCGGACGCCAAGTTCTTCTGGGACGAAGACCGCAAGGCCCGGCTCGAATCCCGCGTCGCCGCGCTCGACGGCATCGTCTTCCACGCCAAGCTCGGCACGCTGGGCGAGAAGGTCGCCCGCCTGCGCGGCCTGGCCAGGGCGGTGGCCGGGGCCATGGGCACCAACGAGGCTGCCGCCGATCGCGCCGCGCTGCTGGCCAAGGCGGACCTGACCACCGGCATGGTCGGCGAATTCCCCGAACTGCAGGGCGTCATGGGCCGCTACTACGCCCGCCATGACGGCGAGGGCGATGCGGTGGCCGAGGCCGTGGCGCTGCATTACCAGCCGCAAGGCGCGACCGCCTGCCCGAAGGCGTCGGAACATCCGGTCGCCGTGGCCGTCGGCATCGCCGACCGCCTCGACACGCTCGCCGGTTTCTTCAAGGTCGACGAGAAGCCGACGGGATCCAAGGATCCGTTCGCGCTGCGCCGCGCCGCGCTCGGGCTGATCCGCCTGATCCTGGAGAACGGCCTGCGCCTGTCACTGCGCCCGCTGCTGGAACTGGCGGTGGCGCAGCACAAGGCCGAGGTCGCCGGCAAGCGCGACGTGGTGGCCGAACTGGTCGAGTTCATCGCCGATCGCCTGCGCGTCAGCCTGGCCGAGCAGGGCATCCGCCACGACCTGGTGGCCGCGGTGTTCGCCAAGGGCCTCGACGACGACATCGTCCGGCTGTTTGCCCGGGTCGAGGCGCTGAAGGGGTTCCTGGCTGCCGACGATGGCGCCAACCTGCTGATCGCCTAC
>JAEYTW010000097.1 GCA_023433835.1 Pseudomonadota bacterium
CGCAGGGATTTCGGAGCCTCGGTCGGGGGCTGGAGGCGTTGCGTTCGGAGGCTGCAAAGCCATCGCCGACAGCCTTGCATCGATCGCGCTATCGCGCCCGGATTGGGGCCGAATTGTGGCTGGAATCTACCGCTGCCGACAGGCTTCGCCAAGGCTCGCCGTGAGGTCAGGAACGCTGTGCGGCGAGCAGTTGCTGATAGGCCGATCCGGCGAGTGCCTGCAGCTTCTCGCCCGGCATGTTGGAGCCCGTCAGCGCATAGCCGTAACCGCCGTCGAGCCAGTACATGGCGCAGGCGCCCAGTTCTTCGCGGAGCTGGAAACCGGTGTCGGGCGCGCCCGAATCGCGCACCACGTAGAGCGAAATGCGGGCGCCGCCAGCGTCCTGGTAGATGAACATCGCGGCGGCCTTGGCATCGGCAGGCAGCAGCCGGCCGCCGACGAGCTGATAGCCGGCCGAGGAGAAATCGGGGGCGACCAGCGTGGTGCCGACGCGTTTCGACAGCCATCCAACCAGATGGTCCTGCTGGTCGGCCCCGACCTCGACGACATGCAGCTTCTCGGCGGAATAGAGCACATGGGCCTCGATGGCCCGCTCGGCGACCTGCTTGGCGACCGCCGGCACCTCTGGCTGGCTGGCGATACCGGCGAGATAGCCTCCCAGGCCGCCGACCAGCAACAACGCCGCCGCCGCCGCGGTCCGCCAGGCTATGCTGCGCACGCGGCCGCCGCGGCCGCCGGTCGACGCCATCGCACGCAGGTGCGGCGGCACCGGTTCGGCCAACACGTCGGCCAATACGGCGCGCAGCCTTGCCCGGTCATCGGCGTAGCGATCATGGATTGCGCGCTTGTCCGGGTTGGCCCCGAGCCACGCCTCGAAGGCCGACCGGTCCTCGGCCGGCAACTCGTCATCGAGCGCGAGATGAATGTCGAGATCGGTGAACGTCCGCTCGCTCATGGCTGGACCACCCGGATCGTGCGACGGCGCGCGCCGTCATCGAGTCGAGCGCGCAGCTCCTCGCGGCCACGCGAGATGCGCGACATCAGCGTGCCGGTCGGGATGCCGAGCATGGCGGCCGCTTCCGCGTAGGAAAAACCTTCGATGCCCACCAGCACCAGGGCGGCGCGCCGCTCCGGCCCGATCGCCTGTAGGGCGTCGAGGATCTCCTGAGAGGCGATTCCGTCCATCTGCGCGGCCGGCGTCGAGAGCTGGTGGGCGGCGTCGATCGGCACCTCGGCTGATTCGGTCCTGCGCCGCGCCCGGCGCGTCTGATCGATGAAGAGGTGGTGCATGATCGTGAAGAGCCATCGTCGCGGCGTCTCGCCGGAACGCCAGTTGTCGATACGGCTCAGGGCACGCTCCAGGCTGTCCTGGACGAGGTCGTCGGCGGCATCGCGATTGCGCATCAGGGCGCGTGCATAGCGCCGCAGATGCGGAATCTCCGCCAGGATTGCCGTCCTCTTGTCGTCCATCGTTGCTGCTGGCGGTGAATGGGACTGCCGCGAGCGTAGCCCTTTGCCTTTGCCCCAACAACGAGATTGATGCGGATTTATTCCGCGAGCCCGGCCTTTTCCCGTCAACGCGATTGAAGCGTGCAATCATTCTATTGATTTGACGCGGGCGGGCGGCCGTAGGAATGGTGTAGCTACACGGAGAATCCTCATGTCAACGACTGCCACCGCCGCCCGGCCGGCTTCGAACCTCCCCTGGCTGATGATCGCCTGCGGCTGCATCATCGCCGCGCTCACCTTTGGCCCGCGCTCGGCGATGGGCTTCTACCAGTTGCCGATGCTGGCGGAGACGGGCTGGGACCGTACCACCTTCGGCCTCGCGATGGCGCTGCAGAACCTGTTCTGGGGCCTCGGCCTCCCCTTCTTCGGCGCCATCGCCGACAAGTACGGCACCTGGCGCGTGCTGGCGCTCGCCGCCGTCTTCTATTCGGCCGGCCTGATCCTGATGGCCAACGCCACCAACCCGGCGATGCTGTATATCGGCGGCGGCGTGCTGGTGGGCCTGGGCGTCGCGGCCGGCGGCTTCGGCATCGTGCTCGCCGCCTTCGCGCGCAACGTGCCGGCAGAGCGCCGCAGCTTCGTCTTCGGCCTGGGCACCGCCGCCGGCTCGGCCGGCATGTTCATCTTCGCCCCGATCAGCCAGGGCCTCATCGATGCGTTCGGCTGGTCCGACAGCCTCGTCTACATGGGCATTGCGATGCTCATCATCCCCCTCCTCGCCATGCCGCTGGCCGGCAACTCGGCCACAGGCCGCAACGGCCAGACTGAGATGCAGCAGACTGTGGCGGCGGCCCTGCGCGAGGCGCTCGGCCACAAGAGTTTCGTACTGCTGACATCCGGATTCTTCGTCTGCGGTTTCCAGGTCGCGTTCATCACAGCGCATTTTCCCGCCTATATCCGCGATATCGGCATCGATGCCCGCTACGCGGTGATCGCCCTGTCGCTCATCGGCTTTTTCAACATCATCGGCTCGCTGGCTTCCGGCGTGATCGGCCAGAGGTACTCGAAACCGATCTTCCTGGCGCTGATCTATATCGGGCGCTCGATCCTGGTCACAGCGTTCCTGCTCTTGCCGCAGACGCCGACCAGCGTGATCGTCTTCGCCGTGCTGATGGGGCTGCTGTGGCTTTCCACCGTGCCGCCGACCAATGCGCTCGTCGCCATCATGTTCGGTACGCGCTACCTCGGCATGCTGGGCGGCATCGTGTTCCTTTCGCACCAGATCGGTTCGTTCCTCGGCGTCTGGCTGGGCGGCTACCTCTACGACCTGTGGGGCAGCTACGATCCGGTGTGGTGGCTAGGCGTACTGCTCGGCCTGTTCGCGGCGGTGGTGCATTGGCCGATCCGCGAAAAGCCGGGCGTTCGGCCGGCGCTGGCACCGGCCGAGTAGGCGGACTTCAGGCGGGCGGCGGGGCAGGCTCCGCCGCGATGTCCCCGGCGTCGGCCTCGGGCGGCGTCATGCGGGTGAGCATGCGCTGATAGAACAGGCCGATGCCGATCAGCACGACGCCAAGGCCGATGAAAGACAGCGCCCGCAGCACGCCCTCGAGTTCGGCCATGTCGAGCAGGAAGACCTTGGCGACCGCCACCACCACCAGCGCGGCGGACGCGAAACGCAGCACCTGGGAGCGCTGCCACAGGCCCAGCACCAGCAAGGCCACGCCCATGACCAGCCACAGCGCCGAATAGCTGTAGGTCTCGATCTGGCCGAAATCCTTCCACAGGCCGATGAACTCGCCCTGGAACAGGCGGCGCACCGAGAGTGTCGCATAGGCGAAGCCGAGCAGTGCGGCGACGACCGCGAGCGTGGCGACATACCAGCGCGGGCGTTTGTCACGGGCGTAGATGGTGAGGCCCGCCAATGCCAGTCCGGGCAGGAGATAGGCGAGGAACAGGAGATTGAAGAAGACGATACCGCCGGTCGATTCGTTGGTGAAGAGCGGGTTCAGCGCGCCGAAATGCTGGACGACTATGAAGGCGATCGACAGCAGGCCGATCGCCATTGAGCCGGCACGGAACACAGGGCTCGGAGAACGGCGGTCGAGCGCGATGAGGATGCCGCCGCCGCCTATGGCGATGAGCGTGTAGATGGCCTGTTCGGCGAGCGTCGGCGCGCCGCCGGAGAGCGTACCGCCATTCATCGCGTGGCGGACCAGCATGGCGAGCGTGAGAAGCG
>JAEYTW010000167.1 GCA_023433835.1 Pseudomonadota bacterium
CGCTTCTCGGATGGGAAAACCATGCATATCGACATCCTCCTGCAGATCGCGGTCTCCGGGCTGCTGATCGGCCTGATCTACGCCCTGGTGGCCATCGGCCTCACCCTGATCTTCGGCGTGATGGACATCGTCAACTTCGCCCACGGCGAGTTCCTGATGCTGGGCATGTATGCCTGCTTCTGGGCGTTCGCGCTGTGGGCTTTCGATCCGATCTTCACGCTGCCCCTGACCGCGCTGCTGCTGTTCGGTGTCGGCGTGCTGATCTATCAGACCGTGATCCGCCGCATCATCAAGGCGCCGATGCTGTCGCAGATATTCGCGACCTTCGGGCTGATGATCCTCTTGCGCGGCCTGGCGCAATTCTTCTGGAAGCCCGACCATCGCCTGGTCGGCCATTCGATCGTCGACGGCCGCATCGCGCTGGGGCCGGTGCAGTTCGGCCTGCCGCAGGCGACCGCCGCGATCGGTGCCGTGCTGATCACCGGCGGCCTCTGGTACTTTCTCAATCGCACCCGGCTCGGCACCGCGCTGGAGGCCACCGCGATCGACAAGGAGGCCGCGACCCTGATGGGCATCGATGCCCAGCGGATGTTCGCCCTGGCCTGGGGCATCGGCGCGGCCTGCGCCGGCATCGCCGGCGGGCTGCTCTCGACCTTCTTTCCGATCTTTCCCGACGTCGGCGCCAATTTCAGCCTGACCGCCTTCGTCGTCGTCGTGCTCGGCGGATTCGGCAGCATCGCCGGCGCCTTCTGGGCCGGGATCATCGTCGGGCTGGTCGAGGTCGCCGGCGGCTTCTTCGTCGGGCCCGAATACAAGGTGGCGATCGTGCTGTCGCTGATGCTGCTCGTGCTGCTGGTACGCCCCCGCGGCCTGATGGGAAAGGCGTGAGACAGATGACCGATCTTCGCAAGGCCGGCGGGCCGGCCCTGTTCTTCGCAGTCGCGCTCTGCCTGCCGCTGGTGGTGAGCGATCCGGCGCGGCTGAACTTCCTGATCCTGATCCTCATGGGGGCGCAGCTGGGCGTCGCCTGGAACATCCTGGGCGGCTATGCCGGCCAGGTCTCGCTCGGCCATACCGTGTTCTACGGCATCGGCGCCTATGCCTCGACGATGCTGTCGCTGAAGCTCGGGCTGTCGCCATGGCTCGGCATGCTCGCCGGCGGGTTGATCGCGGTAGCCTTCGCCCTGGCGATGGGCCGGGCCTGCTTCCGGCTGAAGGGCCACTATTTCGCGATGGCGACCATCGCGGTGGCCGAGATCGTGCAGGTGCTGGTGACCGGCTCGGACTGGCTCGAAGGCGCCGTCGGGCTCTACCCGCCGATGTCGCCGACCGGCTTCGGCGCCATGGTGTTCGGCACCTCGAAGGTACCTTACTACTACCTGATCCTCGGCCTGCTGACCGTGTCGCTGGCCGCGGGCTGGGCGATCGAGCGCAGCCATATCGGCTATTACTTCCGCGCCATCAAGGACGAGCCGGAGGCGGCCCGCGCGCTCGGCGTCAACCTGACCCGCTACAAGCTGATCGCCATCGCCGTCTCGGCCTTCCTGACGGCGCTGGGCGGCACCTTTTATGCGCAGAAGGAACTGTTCATCGATCCCGGCTCGGTGTTCGCGACCTCGGTATCGATCAAGATCGCGCTGATCACAATCCTGGGCGGCGTCGGCTCGCTGTTCGGGCCGGTCGTGGGCGCCGTCGTCCTGGTCGCGGTCGAGGAATACAGCCGCGTCCTCTTCGGCTCGACCGGCGCCGGCACCGACATGATCGTCTATGCCGTGCTGATCATCCTGGTCGCGGTCTACAGCCCCAACGGCATCATCGGCCTGGCCCGCGACCTGAAACGGCGCTTCGTGTCTGCCCCGAAGGCGGCGGAGGTGCGGCCATGACCGGCGCGCTGCTCAACGTCGCCGGCCTGACCAAGGCTTTCGACGGGCTGGTCGCCAACCGTGATATCGGCTTCTCGATCTCGGCGGGCGAGATCGTCGGGCTGATCGGCCCGAACGGCGCGGGCAAGACCACGCTGTTCAACTGCCTGGCGGGCTTCCATCAGCCGACGGCCGGCCAGGTGGTGTTCGAGGGGCATGACATCACCGGCATCGAGCCGGACGAGGCGGCCGCGCTCGGCATTGCGCGCACCTTCCAGATCGTCCGCGTCTTCCATTCGATGACCGCGCTGGAGAACGTCATGGTCGGGGCGATGCTGCACTACAAGCGCGTCGGCCGCGCGCGCGAGGTGGCGATGCGCGAGCTCGACTTCGTCGGGCTGCGCCATCGTGCCGAGGTGCCGGCGGGCGAGCTGACGGTCTCCGAGCAGAAGCGGCTTGAGGTCGCCCGCGCGCTCGCCTCAGGGCCGAAGCTGATCCTGCTCGACGAAGTGATGGCCGGGCTGAACCAGACCGAGGTGCGCGAGGCTTCGGGGCTCGTGCGCCGCATCCAGGAGCGCGGCATCGCCTCGATCATCGTCGAGCATGTGATGGAGGGCATCATGCCGATCGCCGACCGCATGCTGGTGCTCGACTACGGCGCCAAGATCGCGGACGGCACCCCGGCCGAGATCGCCCGCGATCCCGCCGTGATCGCCGCCTATCTGGGGGAATGAGCGCGATGCTGGAAGTTCATCACATCCATTCGGGGTATCGCCGCGTGCCGGCGATCCGCGACGTCTCGCTTACCGTGGCCAAGGGCGAGATCGTCGCCATCGTCGGCGGCAACGGCAACGGCAAGTCGACCACGCTGCGCGCCATCGTCGGGCTGAACGCCATCGATGCCGGCGGCGTGCTGTTCAAGGGCGAGGACCTCACCGCCGTGCCCGCCCATCACCGGGTGCGTCGCGGCCTGGTGTTGGTGCCGGAAGGGCGGCGGCTGTTTCCGCGGCTGACGGTCGAGCAGAACCTGATGCTCGGCGCCTTTGCCGGCGACGACGAGGAGTACCGGCGCGAAACGCTCGAATTCTCCTATGCCACCTTCCCCGTGCTGGGCGACCGGCGGCGCCAGCAGGCCGGCACGCTGTCGGGGGGCGAGCAGCAGATGCTGGCGATGTGCCGCGGGCTGATGGGCCGGCCGGAACTGCTGATGCTGGACGAGCCGTCCTGGGGCGTCGCCCCCAAGCTCGTCACCCGCATCTTCGAGACGATCCAGTTGATTCGTGAGCGCGGCATCTCGATCCTGCTGGTCGAGCAGAATATCCACCGCGCTCTCGAAATCGCCAATCGCGGCTATGTCATCCAGACCGGCCGCATCGTGATGGAGGGGCCGGGGCGCGATCTCCTGGCCGACGACACCATCCGCCAAGCCTATCTCGGCATGTAAGGGGAATTGACGATGCAAGCCGCCGACCGTTCGGCCATCCGCGCCGGCATCCATACCGGCCAGACGGCGGGCCTGGCGCCCGGCCATGTCCAGGGCAACCTGGTCATCCTGCCGGCCGACTGGGCCAACGATTTCCTGCGTTTCTGCCAGGCCAACCCGAAGCCCTGTCCGCTGCTGGCGGTCTCCGAGACGGGCGACCCGATGCTGCCGACGCTGGGCGCCGACATCGACATCCGCACCGACGTGCCGCGCTATCGCGTCTATCGCGACGGCGAACTGACCGATGAACCGACCGATATCCGGGCGCTGTGGCGGGACGACTTCGTCACCTTCGTTATCGGCTGCTCGTTCTCGTTCGAGGAGGCGCTGCTCGCCGCCGGCGTGCCGGTCCGCCATATCCAGATGAACCGCAACGTGCCGATGTACCGCACCTCGACGCCTTGCGTGCCGGCCGGGCGCTTCCAAGGCGACCTCGTCGTCTCGATGCGGCCCCTGACCCCGGCCGATGCGATCCGGGCGGTGCAGATCACCTCGCGCTTTCCCTCGGTCCACGGCGCGCCGGTCCATATCGGCGCGCCCGGCCAGATCGGCATCCAGGATCTCGGCCGGCCGGATTACGGCGACCCCGTCGAGATCGCCGAGGGCGAGGTGCCGGTGTTCTGGGCTTGCGGCGTCACCCCCCAGGTGGCGATCCGCAATGCCCGGCCGCCGATCGCCATCACGCACAGCCCGGGCACGATGCTGATCACCGACCTGCTGAACACGCACCTGGCGGCGCTGTAGAAAGAAGGCGGGGCCGGGTTCTTCCCGGCCCCGCCGGCGTCGTCAGGCCGCGCGCCTGCCGGCCTCGATATGGCGCGGGGCCGGGCCGCGCGCGATCTCGATCTGCCGCGGCTTCAAGGCCTCGGGCAGTTCGCGATGCAGATCGATCGTCAGCAGGCCGTGTTCGAGCCGGGCGCCGACGACCTGCACGTGATCGGCCAGGTCGAAGCGGCGCTGGAAGCCGCGGTCGACGATGCCGCGATAGAGGTAGTCGCCGCCGGCCTCGGCCTTCTTCGCGCCGATGATGGTCAGCGCGTTCAATTCCTGGGTCACGGTCAGCTCGTCCGGGGCGAAGCCCGCCGCCACGACGGTGATGCGGTAGTCGTTCTCGCCGACCCGCGCGATGTCATAGGGCGGCCAGCCGTCCACCGCGGCGAGCCGGCGGCTGTTTTCCAGCACCCGGGCGACGCGGTCGAAGCCGATCGTCGAACGGAACAGCGGTGAGAAATCGATCGTGGACATGACCATATCCTCCTTGGAGCAACATGGGATTGCCGGGGGCGCCGCCCCTTCTCGGCGCCGCCGGGGTGACACCGGCCCCCGGGACGGGCGGCCGGCAGGCGTGACCGGTCAGAAATCCATGCCGCCCGGCATGGACGGGGCTGCCGGCGTTTCCTTCTTCGGCTTCTCGGCCACCAGCGCCTCGGTGGTGATCAGCAGCCCGGCGACCGAGGCCGCATCCTGCAGCGCGGTGCGGACGACCTTGGCCGGGTCGATGACGCCGTTGGCGACGAGATCCTGATACTCGCCGATAGCGGCGTTGTAGCCCCAGCTGTCGTCATCCTTCTCCAGCAGCTTGCCGACGATCAGCGAGCCGTCGGCGCCGGCGTTGAGGGCGATCTGCCGGGCCGGGGCCTGGATGGCACGGCGCACGATCTCGATGCCGGCCTTCTGGTCGTCGTTGCCGGGCTGCACGCGATCGACCGCCTTCAGCGCCCGCAGCAGGGCGACGCCGCCGCCCGGCAGGATGCCCTCCTCGACCGCCGCCCGCGTCGCATGCAGCGCATCGTCGACGCGGTCCTTCTTCTCCTTGACCTCGACCTCGGTGGCGCCGCCGACCCGGATCACCGCCACGCCGCCGGCCAGCTTGGCCAGCCGTTCCTGCAGCTTCTCGCGGTCGTAGTCCGAGGTGGTCTCGGCGATCTGGGCGCGGATCTGGCCGCAGCGCGCCTCGATCTCCGGCTTCTTGCCGGCACCGTCGACGATCGTGGTGTTCTCCTTCTCGATCACCACCTTCTTGGCCCGGCCGAGCATCGCCAGCGTGACGTTCTCGAGCTTGATGCCGAGATCCTCGGAGATGACCTGCCCGCCGGTCAGGATCGCCATGTCCTCCAGCATCGCCTTGCGGCGGTCGCCGAAGCCCGGCGCCTTGACCGCGGCGATCTTGAGGCCGCCGCGCAGCTTGTTGACGACCAGGGTGGCCAGCGCCTCGCCCTCGACTTCCTCGGCGACGATGATCAGCGGCTTGCCGGTCTGCACGATCGATTCCAGCAGCGGCAGCAGCGCCTGCAGGCCGGACAGCTTCTTTTCGTGCAGCAGGATGTAGGGGTCTTCCAGCTCGGCCCGCATCTTGTCGGCATTGGTGACGAAATAGGGCGAGACGTAGCCGCGGTCGAACTGCATGCCTTCGACCACTTCCAGCTCGGTATCGAGGCTCTTGGCTTCCTCGACCGTGATCACGCCTTCGTTGCCGACCTTCTGCATCGCCTCGGCCAGGAAGCGCCCGATCTCGGTATCGCCGTTGGCCGAGATGGTGCCGACCTGGGCGATCTCGTCGTTGCGGGTGATCTTGCGGGCGCGCCCCTTCAGGTCCTCGACGACGGCCGCGACCGCGAGGTCGATGCCGCGCTTCAGGTCCATCGGGTTCATGCCGGCGGCGACCGCCTTGGCGCCTTCCTTGACGATCGCCTGGGCGAGAACCGTGGCCGTGGTGGTGCCGTCGCCGGCGAGGTCGTTGGTCTTGGAGGCGACCTCGCGCACCATCTGGGCGCCCATGTTCTCGAACTTGTCCTCGAGCTCGATTTCCTTGGCGACGGTCACGCCGTCCTTGGTGATGCGCGGGGCGCCGAAGCTCTTCTCGATCACCACGTTGCGGCCCTTCGGCCCCAGCGTCACCTTGACCGCGTTCGCCAGCGTGTCGACGCCGCGCAGCATCTTCTCGCGCGCTTCCGACGAGAATTTCACATCCTTGGCAGCCATCGTTTCCTACTCCTCCAGCCCTATGCCGCCTTGCGCACCGGCGCGCCAGCCTCGATCACGCCGAGGATGTCGCTCTCCTTCATGATCAGCAGATCCTCGCCGTCGATCCTGACCTCGGTACCGGACCACTTGCCGAACAGCACGCGGTCGCCGGCCTTGAGGTCGAGGGCGACCAGCTTGCCGGACTCGTCGCGGGTGCCGGGGCCTACGGCGAGCACCTCGCCCTCCTGCGGCTTTTCCTTGGCGGTGTCGGGAATGATGATGCCGCCGGCCGTCTTCTGATCGGCTTCGATGCGGCGCACGACGACGCGGTCGTGCAGCGGGCGGAATTGCATACGGTTCCTCCTGATGCAGGGCAGCTATGTCATGAACCCAAGCGGATTGGGCGACACCGAGGTAGGAGAGGGTTTTTCGGGCTTCAAGACGGGGACGCGCAAAATTTTTGGCTGCCGCAAACTCAGGCGGGCTCATCTGTCTGCCCAATATTTGAGCAGCCAATGACCCTGAATCCGGCAGGCCGTCATAGTTCGCCAGGATAAATCCGCCGGGTGGCGTGGCACGGGATTTGCCTTTCGACTGTCAGAAAAATGACATCGGGGGTTTCCATGGGTTTGAGGCATCTGGCGCTGGCGGCGGGTATCGCGCTCGGCGCGCTGTGGGCCGGCCAGGCGGCGCTGGCGCAGGGCACGCTGCGCATCGGCATGACCGCGTCCGACATCCCGCTCACCACCGGCCAGACCGACAATGGCGGCGAGGGGCAGCGCTTCCTCGGCTTCACCGCCTATGACGCCCTGGTCAACTGGGACCTGTCGAAGGCCGACAAGCCTTCCGACCTGATCCCGGGCCTCGCCACCTCCTGGTCGGTCGACCCGAACGACAAGACCAAGTGGACCTTCAAGCTGCGCGAGGGCGTGACCTTCCACGACGGCGGGCCGTTCACCGCCGACGCCGTGGTCTGGAATTTCGACAAGCTGCTGGTCAAGGAATCGCCCCAGTTCGACCCGCGCCAGTCGGCGCAGGGCCGCTCGCGTATCCCCGCGGTCGCCAAGTATCGCGCGGTCGATCCGCTGACGCTCGAGATCGTCACCAACGTGCCCGACGCGACGCTGCCCTACCAGCTTGCCTGGATCATGATGTCCTCGCCCAGCCAGTGGGAGAAGGTGGGCAAGTCCTGGGACGCCTTCGCCAAGACGCCGGCCGGCACCGGCCCCTGGAAGATCGTCAATTTCGTGCCGCGCGAGCGGGTCGAGATGGTGCCGAACAAGGATTACTGGGACAAGGCGCGCATCCCCAAGCTCGACCGCATGGTGCTGGTGCCGCTGCCCGAGGCCAATGCCCGCGTCGCCGCGCTGCGCTCGGGCCAGGTCGACTGGATCGAGGCGCCGCCGCCCGATGCCGTGCCCTCGCTGAAGCAGGCGGGCTTCAACCTCGTCACCAACAGCTATCCCCATAACTGGACCTGGCATCTGTCGCGGGTCGAGGGGTCGCCCTGGAACGACATCCGCATCCGCAAGGCCGCCAACCTGGCGATCGACCGCCAGGGGCTCAAGGAATTGCTGGGCGGGCTGATGATCCCGGCCGAAGGCTTCTTCCCGCCGGGCCACCAGTGGTTCGGCAAGCCGACCTTCAAGGTCACCTACGACCTGCCCGCCGCCAAGAAGCTGATGGCCGAGGCCGGCTATGGCGCGGACAAGCCCCTGAAGACCAAGATCCTGATCTCGGCCTCGGGCTCCGGCCAGATGCAGCCGCTGCCGATGAACGAGTTCCTGCAGCAGCAGCTGGCCGAGATCGGCCTCGAGGTCCAGTTCGAGGTCGTCGAATGGAATACGCTGATCAACATCTGGCGGGCTGGGGCCAAGCATGAGAGTTCGCGCGGCGGCACCGGCATGAACTATTCCTACTTCATCCAGGATCCGTTCACCGGCTTCATCCGCCATCTGCAGTGCAATCTGGCCCCGCCGGCCGGCACCAACTGGGGTTATTACTGCGACCCCGAGATGGACAAGCTGTTCGACGAGGTGCGCAACACCTTCGACAAGGAGGCGCAGACCAAGGTCCTGCAGAAGGTGCATGAGAAATATGTCGACGACGCCCTGTTCCTGATGGTCACCCACGACGTCAACCCGCGGGCGATGACCAGGAAGGTCCAGGGCTTCGTCCAGGCGCAGAACTGGTTCCAGGACTTCTCGCCGATCACCATGGCGCCCTGACAGGCCTCCGATGCTGATCTACGCCGTCAAGCGCCTGCTCTACATGCTGCCGGTGGCGGTGGGGGTCAGCATCGTCTGCTTCCTGCTGGTCCACATCGCGCCCGGCGACCCGCTGACCGCCGTGCTGCCGTCCGATGCCTCGGCCGAACTGCAGGCGCAGATGCGCGCGATCTACGGCTTCGACCGGCCGCTGCCGGTGCAGTACGGCTTGTGGGCCTGGCGGGTGCTGCACGGCGACTTCGGCGCCTCGATCGCCACCGGGCGGCCGGTGGCGTCCGAACTGGCCAATGCCGTGGTCAACTCGCTGATCCTGGCGGCGGTGGCGACCTTCATCGGCTTCTTCTTCGGTGCGCTGTTCGGCATGGTCGCCGGCTATTTCCGCGGATCGCTGATCGACCGGCTGTGCTCGACCCTGTCGGTGCTGGGGGTCAGCGTGCCGCATTACTGGCTCGGCATGGTGCTGGTCATCGTCTTCTCGGTCGAGCTCGGCTGGCTGCCGGCGACCGGCGGCGGGCCGGGCGGTTCGGCCGGCCGCTCGTTCGACTGGGCCTACCTGCAATACCTGCTGCTGCCGGCGATCACCATGTCGGTGATCCCTATGGGCATCGTCGCCCGCACCCTGCGCGCGCTGGTCGGCGACATCCTCAACCAGGAATTCGTCAACGCGCTGGGCGCCAAGGGGCTCGAGCATCGCGGCATCTTCCGCCATGTCGTCAAGAACGCGGCGCCGACCGCCTTCGCCGTGATGGGCCTGCAGCTCGGCTACCTGCTCGGCGGCTCGATCCTGATCGAGACGGTGTTCGCCTGGCCCGGTACCGGCTTCCTGCTCAACGCCGCGATCTTCCAGCGCGACCTGCCGCTGCTGCAGGGCACGATCCTGGTGCTGGCCCTGTTCTTCGTCGGGGTCAACCTCGTGGTCGATATCGTGCAGACATCAGTCGATCCGAGGATGCAGCGCGCATGACCGCCGCCACCATCGCCGACCTGCCCGTCGTCCGCTCGCCCGGCTACTGGTCGGGCGTGGTCAGCCGGCTGCGGCGCGATCCCGTGGCCATGGCGGCGCTGGCAGTCATCGCCGCCCTGGTGCTGATGGCGATCTTCGCGCCCTATCTGGCACCCAACGATCCGGCCAAGGGCATGATGCTGCGCCGCCTCAAGCCGATCGGGTTCGCGGGCTTCCCGCTCGGCACCGACGAACTGGGGCGCGACATGCTGTCCCGGCTGATCTACGGCGCGCGGCTGTCGCTGCTGATGGGCGTCACGCCGGTGCCGGTCGCCTTCGTCATCGGCGCCGCGATCGGCATCACCGCCGGTTACGTCGGGGGCTTTACCAACACGCTGATCATGCGCACGGTCGACATCTTCTATGCCTTCCCCTCGGTGCTGCTGGCCGTGGCGCTGTCGGGCGCGCTGGGGGCGGGGCTGACCAACGCGCTGGTCTCGCTGACCCTGGTCTTCGTGCCGCCGATCGCCCGGGTGGCCGAAAGCGTCACGACGCAGGTGCGCAATCTCGACTATGTCGATGCCGCCCGCGCCTCGGGCGCCCCGGCCTTCACCATCGTGCGGGTCCATGTGCTGGGCAATGTGCTCGGCCCGGTCTTCGTCTATGCGACCAGCCTGGTCTCGGTCTCGATGATCCTGGCCTCCGGCCTGTCGTTCCTCGGCCTCGGCGTGCGGCCGCCCGAACCGGAATGGGGCCTGATGCTCAATACCCTGCGCACCGCGATCTATACCCAGCCGCTGATCGCCGCGCTGCCCGGGGTGATGATCTTCATCACCTCGGTCGCCTTCAACATGTTCTCCGACGGCCTGCGCGGGGCCATGGACGTGAAGTCGTGAGCGCCGATCCGCGCGACCGCGGCGGCCCGGCCCAGCCGCTGCTGGCGGTCAACGGCCTGGTCAAGCATTTCCCGGTCAAGGGCCGCGGGCTGCTCGGCCGGGGTGGGGTGGTCCGTGCCGTCGACGGCGTCGATTTCACCCTGCTGAAGGGCGAGACGCTCGGTGTTGTCGGCGAAAGCGGCTGCGGCAAGTCGACCACCGCGCGGCTCTTGATGCAGCTGATCCGGCCCGATCGCGGCGAGATCGTGTTCGACGGCGAACAGCTCGGTGCCGGCCTGGACCTGCGCAGCTATCGCGCCCAGGTCCAGATGGTGTTCCAGGATTCCTACGCCTCGCTGAACCCGCGGCTGACCATCGGCGACTCCATCGCCTTCGGCCCGCAGGTCCACGGCGTGCCGGCGGCGAAGGCCGCGGCCAGGGCGCAGGATCTGCTGGCCCGTGTCGGTCTCGAGCCGGCGCGGTTCGCCGGGCGCTATCCGCATGAACTGTCCGGCGGCCAGCGTCAGCGCGTCAATATCGCCCGCGCTTTGGCGCTCGAGCCGCGCCTCGTCATCCTCGACGAAGCCGTCTCGGCGCTCGACAAATCGGTCGAGGCTCAGGTGCTCAACCTGCTGCTCGACCTCAAGGCCGAATTCGGCCTGACCTATATCTTCATCTCGCACGACCTGAACGTCGTCCGCTTCATGGTCGACCGCGTGATGGTGATGTATCTCGGCAAGGTCGCCGAGATCGGCGCGCGCGACGCGATCTTTTCCACGCCCGGCCATCCCTACACCGCGGCCCTGCTGGCCTCGATGCCGAAGATGGATCCGGCGCACCGGACCACGGTGGCACCGCTGTCGGGCGATCCGCCCAACCCGATCAACCCGCCGTCGGGCTGCCGCTTTCATCCGCGCTGCGCGCTGGCCGAGGCCGCCTGTTCGTCAGATATTCCGGCGCTGGCGCCGCTGCGCGAGGGGCAGGTGGCCGCCTGTTTCGCCGGTCAGCCGGGCTCGGGCCATTCGCGCGCGATGGCGGCGGCATGATCGAGATCGAGAACCTCGAGGTCACCTTCACCGGCGGGCGCAAGCCGGTGCGGGCGGTCAACGGCGTCGACCTCGCGGTGGCACAAGGGTCGGTGCTGGCGCTGCTGGGTGAATCCGGGTCGGGCAAGTCGGTCACCTTGCGCTCGCTGCTGCGGCTGCATCCGGAGAAGCGCACGAAGATTTCAGGCGCGATCCGCGTCGGCGGCCGGGATGTGATGGCGCTGGGCCGGCGCGACCTCTCCGACCTGCGCGGCCGGGTCGTCTCGATGGTGTTCCAGGAGCCGATGCTGGCGCTCGACCCCGTCTACACCGTCGGGCGGCAGATCACCGAGGCCATCCGCAAGCATGAGGGTATTTCGGAGGCCGCGGCCCGGGCCCGCGCGCTGGCCCTGTTCGAGCGCGTGCGCATTCCGTCGCCGGAACGCCGGCTCGACGCCTATCCGCATGAGATGTCCGGCGGCATGCGCCAGCGGGCGATGATCGCGCTGGCCCTGGCTTGCAATCCGCAGGTGCTGTTGGCCGACGAACCGACCACGGCGCTCGATGCCACGGTGCAGATCCAGATCCTGCTGCTGCTGCGTGAACTGCAGCGCGAGTTGGGCCTGACGGTCATCTTCGTCACTCACGATATCGGCGTCGCCGTCGAGGTCGCCGATCGCATCGCGGTGATGTATGCCGGCCGGATCGTCGAGACCGGCACGGTGGGCGAGGTGATCGGCAACCCGCGTCATCCCTATACCCGGGGCCTTCTGGCCGCCCGGGTCGACGAAGCGGTGCCGGGCAGCCGGCTGACCACCATCCCCGGTGCGCCGCCCGATCTGGCCGAGCTGCCGCCGGGCTGCGCCTTCGCGCCGCGCTGTTCCCGGATGGAGACGGCCTGCGAAGCCCGGGTGCCGGCGCTGGCCGGGCGTGCCGGCGAGCATCGGGCCGCCTGCCTGCTGGCATGACCGCGCGGCTGGCGCTGGTCAACCCGAACACGTCGGCCGCCACCACCGAGGCGATGCTGGCCATTGCCCGGCGGGCGGCGCCTGCGGGCATCGAGATGGTCGGGCTGACCGCGCCGTTCGGGGCGCCGCTGATCGCCACGGAAGCGGCCCTGGCCGAGGCGGGCAGGGCGGTGGCGAGCTTGAGCCCCCGGATCGCGGCCGACGGCGTCATCGTCGCCGCCTTCGGCGATCCCGGCCTCGACGAACTGCGCCTCCGCCTCGGCGTGCCCTTCACCGGCATCGGCGAGGCAGCCTTCCTGGCGGCGGCGGGCCGGCGGGCGGTGGTGGTGACCACCACGCCCGGCCTGGCGCCGGCGATCCGGGGCATGGCGCGCTGCTACGGCTATGACGACGTGCCCGTCGTGCTGACGCCGGGCCGGCCCGACCGCCTGATGGCCGAACCCCGGACGCTGCTCGCCGCCCTGCTCGACGCCTGCCGCGAGGCGATCCGCCTGCATGGGCCCGAGGCGTTGATCATCGGCGGCGGGCCGCTGGCCGAAGCCGCCCGCGCCCTGCGGCATCTCGTCCCGGTGCCGCTGATCGAACCGGTCCCCGCGGCCGTGGTGCTGGCCTCGCGGCGCATTTCACACCCGTTTGTCTGATCTTTGGTCGCGTCTCCCCCGGGACCGACGGTCGCTTGACGGTGCGCTGCGACGTTTGATAGGGATAGTCATCAGACAAATAAATTCTGCCTCGGGGGAGGAAAATGCGGCTTCGGGTCGAACGGCCGCTGCGCGAAAAGATCCAGGACGGCGTCCTGGAACTGATCCGCAAACAGCGCCTGAAGGCCGGCGACCAGTTGCCGACCGAAGCCGAACTGTCGGCGACGTTCGGCGTCGGGCGCTCGACGTTGCGCGAGGCCGTCGCCAATCTGGTGTCGCAGGGCCTGCTCTACCGTGTCCAGGGCCGCGGTACCTTCGTGCAGCGTCCGCCGGTGGTCCTCAACCATGATCTCGCCGACCTGAAATCGGTCACCGAGCTGATCCGCGGCGTCAAGGAAGAACCGGCGACCGACCGCATCCAGGTCAAGACCATCGCCGCGCCCGACGATCTCGCCGCCCGGCTCGACCTCAAGCCCGGCGACCCCTGCGTGCGCATCGAGCGGGTGCGGCGCGCCGGCACCGTCATCGCCGCCTATTGCATCGACATCGTGCGCAAGGATGTCTTCGACACCTGCCAGGGCGAGATCGGCGAATCGCTGTTCGAGCTGTTCGCCGCCGCCGGCCACCCGATGGCCTATACCCACACCGCCATCGCGCCGACCGTGCTTACCCGTCGCGACCTGCCGGAAATGTCGGAAAGCGTCGGGCTGTTCCTCCTGCTCGAGGAAGTGTTCTACGACGCCGCCGGCATGCCGATCTGCTATTCGAACGATTATTACAACACCGACGTCGTCCGCTTCGACCTGATCCGGCGGCGCCGTCCCGATGCGTGAGAGTGACCATGGCCTTTGAACGGATCACCGAAGCCAATATTGCCTCCTACCTTGCCGGACTGCCGGCGATGTCGGGGCATTTCACGCGCTTCGACGATCTCGACGTGCGCGAGGTCGGCGACGGCAACCTGAACTTCGTCTTCATCGTGACGAACCGCCGCAACCCCGACGAGACCGTCGTGGTCAAGCAGGCGGTGCCGTTCCTGCGCGTGGTCGGCGAATCCTGGCCGTTGACGCGCCATCGCATGGATTTCGAGGTCGCGGCCCTGGAGCGCTTCGGCGCCCTGTGCCCCGAGCATGTGCCGGCGATCTATCATTCGTCGTCCGAGATGTCGCTCGTGATCATGCGCAACCTGCGCAACCACCGCATCCTGCGGCACGAACTGATGGAGGGCCTGGTGTTTCCGCGGATGGCCGACCATCTGTCGACCTTCATGGCGCGCACGCTGTTCCATACGTCGGACCTCTATCTCGGCCATGACGTGAAGAAGGAAGCCGCCGGCCGGGCGATCAATATCGAGCTGTGCAAGATCACCGAGGATTTTGTCCTCACCCACCCCTACGAGGACAACGAGACCAACGCCTACAATCCGGCCTTGCCACGCGCGGCGATCGACGCGATCCAGCGCGAGCCGGCGTTGCGCGCCGCGGTCGGCGAGATCAAGTACGCCTTCATGACCCGGGCCGAGGCGCTGATCCACGGCGACCTCCACACCGGTTCGATCATGGCCAATGCCGACGAGACCTTCGTGATCGATCCGGAATTCTCGTTCTACGGCCCGATGGGCTTCGATCCCGGCGCGCTGATCGCCAATCTGCTGCTGGCCTATCTGTCGCAGGATTACCGCCAGCGCGCCGCCGGCCGCGACCCGGCGCCCTATCGCGACTGGCTCCTGTCGGCGACGCGCGAGGTGTGGAAGTCGTTCGAGGCGAAGTTCCTGGCGCTGTGGCGCGAGGAAGACGGCAGGCGCGGCACCTCGTTCATCGGCCGCGACCTCGACGGGCACAGCGCGGAAGCGTTCCGCCAGGCATTCATGAAGCGGCTGTTCGCCGACATGCTGGGCTTTGCCGGGGTCAAGATGATGCGGCGCATCGTCGGTCTGGCCAAGGTGGCGGAAATCGCGACGATACCCGACCTGGAGGAGCGCGCGCGGGCCGAGGTGGCGGCGCTGCGGCTCGGCGCCGAGCTGGCCAAGAACCGCGCAGGTTTCAGCGGCATCGGCGAGATCGTCGATCTCGCCCGTGACCTGTCGGCGCGATGACTGCCGTCTCGGTCCGCGATATCGGCAAGCGCTTCGGCCCGACCGTGGCGCTGCAGGGTGTGTCGTTCGACTTCAATCCCGGCGAAATTTTCGCGCTGGTCGGCGCCAACGGTGCCGGCAAGTCGACGCTGATCAAGATCATCTGCGGCTATTACCCGGACTATGACGGCGAGATCCTGGTCGACGGCCGGCCGGTGCGCTTCTCCTCGCCGCACGAGGCCTATCGCAACGGCATCGCCACCGTCCATCAGCTGATCGACCAGGGCGTCGTGCCCAACATGACGATCGCCGAGAACCTGGCGCTCGCCGAACTGCTGGTGGGCGAGGGGGCCTCATTCTTCTACCGGCCGCAGCAGATCGCGCAGCGCGCGGCCGAGATCGCGGCCCGCATGGGGCTCGAGCATCTCGACCTCGACATGCAGGTGGCCGACCTGGCCCAGTCCGACCGGCAGCTGATCGCCATCGCCCGGGCGCTGGCGACCGACCCCAAGCTCCTGATCCTCGACGAGCCGACCTCGTCCTTGTCCGAGCGCGAGGCCGACCGGCTGTTCTCCCGCCTGGACCGCCTCAGGCGCGAGGGCGTGGCAATCCTCTACGTTTCCCACCGGCTGCATGAGATCGAACGCATCGCCGACCGCGTCGGCGTGATCCGCGACGGCCGCTTCGGCGGCCTGCTGCAGGCACCGTTCAAGGTGGCCGAGATCGTCACCGCGATGGTCGGCGACCTCGACCGCGCCGAGAACCGCGTCGCCGTGGTACCCGACCAGTCGGGCGTGCCGCGCCTGGAACTGCGCGACCTCATCGTCACGCCGGGCGCGCCGCCCCTGAACCTTCAGGCCCGCATCGGCGAGATCGTCGGCGTCACCGGGCTGATCGGCGCGGGCAAGTCCGAACTGGCGCAATGCCTGTTCGGGCTGCGCCAGCCGGTCTCGGGCCAGATCCTGATCGACGGCCGGCCGGTGACCTCGGCCTCGGCGGCCGAGGCGATCGGCAACGGCATCTTCCTGGTCCCTGAGGATCGCGCGGCCAATGCGGTGATCCCGGAATTCTCGATCCGCCACAACATCACCCTGCCGTTCCTCAAACATTTCGGCGCCTTCTTCTCCTGGTCCGGGCTGATCCGCCATGACGCCGAGAAGCGCGCGGCCCAGGCGATGGTCAGCGCGATGGGCGTGAAATGCGACGGCGAGAGTGCCGCGATCGGTTCGCTGTCGGGGGGCAACCAGCAGAAGGTGGTGGTGGCGCGCTGGTTGGTGATGCCGTCGCAGGTGCTGCTGCTCGACGAACCCTATCAGGGCATCGACATCCGCTCGCGCCACGACATCAACGACCATCTGCGGGTCTATTGCCGCGACCGGGCGGTGATCGTGTTCGCCGCCGATCTCGACGAAATCCTCGAAGTGGCCGATCGCGTCGTGGTGCTGAACCACGGGGCGGTCGCGGGGCAGCAGCTGGTCGGCGCGATCGACCGGCGGCAACTGGTGCATTGGGCGGCGCAGGCGAGGGCAGCGGTATGAGCCGCAAGGGTGACATGTCGAATTTCTTTATCCGTTACGGTTTCCTGATCGTCATGGCCGTGTCCTTCGTCGGGCTCGGCCTGGTCCAGCCGGCGTTCTGGTCGGGGCCCAACCAGTTCTCGATCCTGCTCGGCGTCACGGTCTATGCGATCCTGGCCCTCGGCCTGACGTTCACCCTGGTCATCGACGGCCTCGACCTGTCGGTCGGCTCGACCGCGGCGATGACGGTGATGGCCGCCTCCTACTGCATGGTGGTGGCCGAGATGTCGGGCACCGCCACCGTGCTGACCTGCCTGGCGCTGGGCGCCATCATCGGTCTGGTCAACGGCATCCTGATCGTCCGCCTGCGCATCCCCGACCTGCTGGCCACGCTCGGCACCATGTTCCTGATCCAGGGCCTGCAGCTGATCCCGTCCGGCGGCCGCTCGATCGGTACCGGCATGATCATGCCGAACGGCGAGGAGGCGGCCGGCAGCTTCTCGGACGGCTTCCTGTTCCTGGGCCAGGGCAGGCTGTTCGACCTGGTGCCGACGCCCGTGCTGTTCATGCTGGCGCTGGCGGTGATCGTCTATGTCATCCTCGACCATACCCGCTGGGGCCGCGTGTTCTACGCGATCGGCGGCAATGCCGAGGCGGCGCGGCTGGTCGGGGCCGAGGTCGACCGCTACCGGATCGTGGCCTACGTGCTGTCCGGCTTGATCGCCTCGATCGGCGGGATCATCCTGGCGGCGCGTGTCGGCCGCGGCGACGTCTCGTCGGGCGGCGGTCTGCTGCTCGACGCGGTGGGCGCGGCCCTGATCGGTTTCGCGGTTCTCGGCGCCCGGCGCCCCAATGCCTTCGGCACCATCGTCGGCGCGATCTTCGTCGGCATGCTGCTGAACGGCCTGACCATGCTGAACCTGCCGTATTTCTGGCAGGACTTCATCAAGGGCGTGGTGCTGGTTGCAGCGCTCGCCTTCACTTTCGGCCTCGCGCGGCGGAGGTAGGCGCCGGTGTTCAGGGAAATAACCAGGAGGAAACAACCAATGAGTCTGATCAAGTCGCTCGCGCTTGCCGCCGCAGGCGTCGCAGCCCTGCTCGCGGCCGCGCCCACCATGGCCCAGGGGGCCAAGCCCGCGCCGTTCGACGGCAAGAAGCAGGTCCATGTCGCGCTGATCCGCCAGATGGTGGAAGGCGAGTTCATGGAGATGTACCGCGCCGGCGCCGAGCGCCAGGCCGAGCTGATCGGCATGAAGCTGACCACCTTCGGCAAGAACATGGACAACCAGTCCCAGGCCAATTTCGTCTACCAGGCGATCAACATGGGGGTCGACGGCAT
The DNA here is from genome assembly GCA_023433835.1 of Pseudomonadota bacterium. GTDB lineage: Bacteria > Pseudomonadota > Alphaproteobacteria > Ferrovibrionales > Ferrovibrionaceae > JAFKFH01. Next base: position 17,920 of record JAEYTW010000167.1, read on the forward strand.
CATCCTCGACCACGGCCTGACCGAGACGCTGAAGAAGCCGGCCGCCGACGCGGTCGCCAAGGGCATTCCCGTGGTGGCCTTCGACGTCGACCTCCAGCACCCCGAGATCAACCAGATCGCCCAGGACGACGTGCTGCTCGGCCGCATGGCGCTCGAGGCGATGCTGAAGGATTTCCAGGGCAAGGCCAATATCGGCTACGTCTACGTGGCGGGCATCCTGCCGCTGGACAAGCGCGACAAGGCCTTCACCGACATCAAGGGCGCCAATCCCGGCATGAAGGAAATCACCCGCACCGGCACGCTCGATTCGCCGTTCTCGGTCAAGAATGCCGAGCAGGTGAAGGCGGTGCTGCGCGCCAACCCGACGATCAATGCCTATTTCGCCCCCTATGACGAATTCGGCAAGGGCGTGGTGATGGCGCTGGAGGAGACCTCGATGACCGACAAGGTCAAGGTCTACACCGCCGACATCTCGACCCAGGACATCCAGCTGATGACCAAGGCCGGCAGCCCGTGGGCCGCCACCGCCGCGACCAACCCGGCCGCGATCGGCGCGGTCTCGGTGCGGGCGATCGCCAAGAAGCTCGCCAAGGAACCGCTGGACCACGAGATCACCATCCCGCCGACCCTGTTCACCCAGGCCGAGCTGATCTCGAGCGGCGTCAAGAACATGAAGCAGCTGCGCGAGAAATTCCCGGCCTTCAACCAGGTCGACCGCGCCACCGCGCCGTGGATCCCGGTCGACAAGGCGGGGATGTTCTGATCCGGGGATTTTGAGTGGCCGATCGGGCCGCCGGGCGGTATGTCTTGACCGTCCGCCAGTGCCCGATCGGAGCCCCTGCATGACCAGACGGATCGCGGTCGTTACCGGTAGCCGCGCCGAATACGGCCTCCTGTACTGGCTGATGCGCGCCATCGAGGCGGACCCGACACTCGAGCTGCAGCTGGTCGTCACCGGCATGCATCTCGCCCCCGAATTCGGCCTGACCGTCGAGGAAATCCGCCGCGACGGCTTTGCCATAGCCGATTGCATCGAAACGCAGCTCTCTTCCGACAGCCGGGCCGGCATGGCCAAGTCGCTCGGCCTCGGCATCGTCTCGATGACCGACGCGCTGCGCCGGCTGGCGCCCGATATCGTCGTGGTGCTGGGCGACCGCTACGAAATCCTGGCGGCGGCCCAGGCCGCCGCATTGCTTGGCCTGCCCGTCGCCCATATCTCGGGTGGCGAGGTCACCGAGGGAGCGGTCGACGACTGGATCCGCCACAGCGTCACCAAGGCCGCCTGGTGGCATTTCGTCGCCGCCGAACCCTATCGCCGCCGCGTCATCCAGTTGGGCGAGGATCCGGCCCGGGTGTTCAATGTCGGCGATACCGGCCTCGACGCGATCAACCGGCTGGATCCGCTGCCTCGCGAGACGCTGGCGGCCGAGTTGGGCCTGGCGCTTGCCGCGCCGCTGTTCCTGGCAACCTACCACCCGGCGACGCTGGGCGAACTCGCCCCGCCGGCAGCTTTCGCCGAGATGCTGGCGGCGCTCGATCGCTTCCCCCAGGCGACCGTCGTGCTCACCAAGCCCAATGCCGATGCCGGCGGCCGCGAGCTGGCCGCGATGGCCGAGGCTTGGGCCGATCGCCATGCCGGCCGCGCCCGCTGCGTCGCCTCGCTCGGCCAGCGGCGCTATCTCAGCCTGATGCGCCAAGCCGACCTCGTCGTCGGCAATTCGTCGAGCGGCATCGTCGAGGCACCGCCGATGAAGGTCGCGACCGTCAATGTCGGCTCGCGTCAGAAGGGCCGGCTCTATGCCCGCTCGATCCTGCATTGCGGCGAGACGGCGGACGCGATCGCCGCGGCGATCGGCGAGGCGCTGTCGCCGGCATTCCGCGCCGGGCTGCGCGATACCGTCTCGCTCTACGGCAACTGCAACGCCACCGATGCCATCCATCGCATCCTGGCGACGGCGGAGCTGCCCGCCGTGCTGGCCAAGACGTTCCACGATGCCTGAGACGCCGATCGGCGGCGAATTCGAGATCTATGCTGCCGATTTTGGCCAGTCCGCGGGGGTGGGGGCTTGGCCGGTTTTCCCCGGTCACGACCTGGTCCGGTGCGATACCGGCCGCTCGGCCCTGACGCTGGTCCTGGCCGACTGGCGCGCGCGCCGGCCCCGCGCGGCGACCGTCTGGTTGCCCCACTACGTCTGCCCGAGCGTGGTGGCGGCCGCGCAGGCATCCGGCCTGGCCGTCGCCTGGTACGACGATCTGCCGGGGCGTGGCGGGGCGCTGCCGCCGGCGGCCGACGACGATATCGTGTTGACGGTCCATTATTTCGGCTTTCCCAATCCGGCCGTGGCTACACTGGGCCCGCGGCGCTGGGCGCTGATCGAGGATGCGGTGCAGGCGCCCTATACCGCCGGCATCGGCGCGGCGGGCGACTATGTCATCGCCAGCCTGCGCAAATGGTGGCAGGCACCTGATGGCGCTGTGGCCGGTGCACGGCTGCCCTGGTTGATGCCTGTCGAGCTGGCGGCGTCGGACGAAGCGTTCTTGTCGCAGCGGCTGGCCGCCAAGCTGCTCCGCGGCACGCGCGGCGGCGACGACCGTTTCCTCGGCTGGATCGCACGGTCGGAGGATGCGCTGGCTCCGTCGGTGCCGCGCCGGGTGTCGTGGCTGTCCACCACATTGCTTGCGGCCGTCGACCCGGCCGATGCCGCGGCGCGCCGCCGAGCGAACTGGGCCGCGCTGGCCGGCGGGCTTGCCGGCGTGGTGCCGCTCTATCCCGGCTTGCCCGAGGGCGTCGTGCCGCTTGCCTTTCCGGTCGTCGTGGCGGATGGCCGGCGCGACGCGCTGCGCCGGCACATGGCGGCCCGCGCGATCTTCTGCCCGGTCCATTGGGCCGACCTGACCGACCCGCCGGCATCGGCGCGCGCGTTGGCCGACGCGATCCTGTCGCTGCCGATCGATCAACGGTATGGGCTGGCCGATATGCGACGCATCCTCGACGGCCTTGCGCTATTCTCCGCCGGCACGTGAACGAGTGGAGGTCGGCCCGATGTCGTGGGATCCGGTTTGGGACAAGGTGTTTCGCAACCAGCCGTGGGGGAAATACCCCGGCGAGGAACTGATCCGCTTCGTCGCCCGCAATTTCTACCGCGCCCCTGATCGCGCCGCCGTGCGGATCCTCGAGATCGGTTGCGGCCCCGGCGCCAATCTCTGGTACGTGGCGCGCGAAGGTTTCGGTTTCGCCGGCATCGACGGCTCGCCCGCGGCGATCGACCAGGCGCGCGAACGGCTCGACGCCGAAATCCCCGGCTGGGCGGGGCGCGGCAGCCTGCATGTCGGCGACGTCACGGTACTGCCGTTCGGCGATGCCGCCTTCGACGCGGTGATCGACAACGAATGCGTCTACTGCAACGGCTTTGCCGAATCCCGGGCGATCTATGCCGAGGCCCATCGGGTGCTGAAGCCAGGCGGCCGGCTCTATGCCCGCACCTTCGCCGACGGCTCCTGGGGTGACGGCACCGGCGAGAATGTCGGGCCCCGGCAATGGATCTGCGGCGAAGGCCCGCTCGGGGGCAAGGGGCCGTCGCGCTTCACTGCGGCCGCGGATATCCCCGTCCTGTTCGGCGACTTCCGGGTCGACCAGGCGGAGATGTCGACGATTTCCTACGACAATCTGGCGCACCAGGTCCGCGAATGGGTGATCCACGCCACCAAGGCGTAGCGGATCCATTCCCGACAGGCCGACGCTGCCTTATTCCGGCCGCCCCAGGATTGCCGCGCACATCTGCTCGATCATGATGTCGTCGCAATGGATCGCGCGGCTGATCGCGTAGTTCACCGCGAAGCCGTCGAAGGCCATCATCAGGATATGGGCGAAGCGCAGGGCGTCGATCGCGGCGGCGCGCTGCGGCGGCAGCGAGGCGGTGAGCAGGCCGGCGATCTTCTGCTCGGTCCAGCGCAGCAGGGCGGGGTCGTAGCAATCCTCAGGCGTTGCCTGCGAGATCGCCTGGATCAGGTTGTTGGCGAAGCCGTTGCGGTCGGCCGGGATGTCGCGCCACAGCTTCTCCACGATGCGAAAGACCCGCGCCTCGGGCGCGTCGAGGGCCATCACCTCGGCTTCCAGCGCATCGAGATGCTCCTTGAGCCAGGGGTCGTAGATCGCGAACACGATCTCCAGCTTCGATTTGAAATAGACATAGACGTTCGAGGGCGCCGTGCCCGCCGCCTTGGCGATCTGGCTGACCGTGGCGCGGGCATACCCCAGTTCGGCGAACAATGTTGCGGCAGCGGCCAGTATGCCGTCGCGAACTTCGGTCTTTTTGACCTGCGCCATCGGATTTTTCCTAAAACGAATGAAGTTCGGTATTGAAAAACGAAGATCGTTCGGTTTTAATCAGTTTAACGCGCAACGCAACAGGGAACAGGCAGGGAGAGGGCAATGCTGCACGCCGCCGTCCGCAGTCAGGAAGTGAATCCGGGCAAGCTGACCCAGCTGTTCCGCCAGCAATTCCAGCTCTGCAAGATCAAGCCGGGCGAGACTATCGCCATCGTCTCCGACCTCGGCACCCGCCGCGACTACATCCAGTCCGCCTTCGCCGCCGCCGACGAGCTGGGCGCCGACATCTACGAGATGTGCGTCAACGCCATTCCCGGCTGGACCAAGGTCGGCGTGCCGACCATCGGCAAGTGCAAGGGCACGCTCGACGCGCTGATGGCCTGCGACATGGTCCTCATTTTCCACGTGCCGCTGTTTTCGGCCTGGCTGAAGCAGGTGATGAACAACAAGGTGCGCGTGCAGATGATCATCGACGCGCCCGACGACCTGGAGCAGCTGCAGTCGCCGCCCGGCCTTAAGGAAGCGATCCTGCATGCCCATGCCCTCTACGAGAAGACCAAGTCGGTCCGCGTCACCTCCAAGGCCGGCACCGACCTGACCTACGAGTGCGGCGAATACCCGGTCATGAGCCAGTACGGCATGGCCGACGAACCCGGCCGGTTCGACCATTGGGGCGTCGGCCTCTTGCATACCTTCCCCAACGAAGGCTCGGCCCGCGGCCGTGTCGTGTTCCAGCCCGGCGACATCATCATCCTGCCCTACTGCCGCTACGTGCAGGACGAGGTGCGGCTGGAGATCGAGGGCGGGCACATCACCAGGATCGAAGGCGGCCTCGACGCCACCTTGATGCGCGAATGGCTGCGCGAGGGCGAGGATTTCGAGGGTGACCGCGACCCCTATGCCGTCTCCCATGCCGGCTGGGGCCTGAACCCGCAATGCCGTTGGGACTCGCTGGCCCTGTACGGCGATGCGCCGGAGCGCAGCCGGGCGGCATCGCGTTCGTTCCCCGGCAACTTCCTGTTCTCGACCGGCCCGAACACGCAAGGCGGCGGCAAGCGCAAGACGCGCGGCCATTACGACGTGCCGATGCGCGACTGCACGATTGCCCTCGATGGTAACGTCGTGGTCGAGGCCGGCCGGATCGTCGATCCGAAGATGATCGTCAAGCGCGTGCCGCGCTGAGCGGCCGGGCCCAGCCGGAGGAGCCAGGCCATGCTGATCGACGGAAGTTTCACCATCGCCGCGCCGCAAACGAAGGTGTGGGAAAAGATCACCGATGCCGGGCTGATGGCCGGCTGCATCCCCGGCTGCGAAGCCATCGAGGTGGTCGACGCCAAGACCTACAAGGCGCGGGTCAAGGTGGCGGTCGGCCCGATCTCGGCCCGCTTCGACCTGGTCGTCGAGGTCACCGAGGAAGTGCCGCCTGCCCGAGTCGTCTCGGTCACCCGGGGTGACGAGGGAACGCGCGCCAGCGTGGTCTCGGCCGAGAACCGGCTGGAGCTCAGGACGCTGGATGACGGCACCACCGAGGTGACCTACGCCTCGGAAGTCTCGGTCACTGGGCGCCTGGGCAAGTTCGGCCTCGGCGTGATGAAGAAGAAGGCGCAGAGCCTGTCGGAAGAATTCGTGCGCAACTTCCGCGCCAGGGTCGAGGCGGAGGCGGTGGCATGACCGGCCCGCGTCTGGTCCGCCCCGACGGTCTCACCGCCGCGCTGACTATCCTCGCCAACGAACCGGACGCGCGCTGCCTCGCCGGCGGCGCGACGCTGGTGGCGATGATGAATGCAGGCTTGGCCGAACCCGGCGTGCTGGTCGCGCTGGACGGCATCGCCGAACTGCGCGGCATCACCGTTGCCGCCGACGGCTGGGTGCGCATCGGCGCGATGACCAAGCATCGCGAGACCGCGTCGGACGCGCGGTTGGCCGGCGGCCATGCCGTGGTGCGTCAGGCGGCGTCGGTGATCGCCAATGCCGTGGTGCGCAACATGGGCACGATGGGCGGCTCGATCGCCTTCTCCGACCCCGCCGCCGATTATCCGCCAGCCCTGGTCGCCGCCAATGCCGAGATCGAGCTGGCATCCGTGACGGCCACGCGGCGGCTGGCGGCGCGCGATTTCTTCGTCGACTGGTATACGACGGCGATCGAGCCGGGCGAGATGGTCACCGCGATCCACCTGCCGCCGGCAGATGCCGAACCCTCGCTCTATCGCAAGCACGCGCGGACCTCTGGCGATTTCGCCATCGCCTCGCTGGCCCTGGTGCTGGACGGCGAAGGGGCCCGCGTCGCGGTCGGCGCCTGCGGCCCGGTGCCTCTGCGCCTGGATGCCGCCGAAGCGATCCTGGCCGGCCGGCTGGCTGACCCCAAGGCGGTGGCCGAGGCCGCCGCGCTGCTGGTCGAAGCATCCGACCCGGTCGACGACGTGCGCGGCAGTGCCGATTATCGCCGCCGCTTGATCCCCCGCCTGCTGCAGGCGGCCATTTCCGACCTGCTCGACACGAAGGCCGCGGCATGACCGACGATCGCCAGGATCTCGTCCTCCAGGTCAACGGCACGCGCCGGCGGGTGCTGGCCGAGGGTTCCGACACGCTGCTTACCGTGCTGCGCGACCAGCTTGGCCTGACCGGGGCCAAGCGTGGCTGCAACCAGGGCGTCTGCGGTTCCTGCACCGTGCAGGTCGACGGCTGGCCGGTGCGCGGCTGCCTGTCGCTGGCCTCGGCCTGCGAAGGCCACGAGGTCGTCACCATCGAAGGCACGACCCGCGATCCCGTCATGGCCGTGCTGCAACGGCAATTCGTCGAACGTGGTGCGGTGCAGTGCGGCTTCTGCACCACCGGCATGCTGATCTCGGCCCGGCGTCTGCTCGAAGACGAGAAGCGCCCGGATGTCGAGCAGGTTCAGGCGGCCCTGTCCGGCAACATCTGCCGCTGCACCGGCTATACCAAGATCGTCGACGCGGTGCTCGCCGCCGCCGAGGAGCTGGCCCGATGACCGATCCCAAAGGCATTGCCGTCGGACTGTCGATCCCGAAGTTCGAGAACCAGGAAAAGGTGCTGGGCGAGGCGCGCTACATCGCCGACCTGCAGCGGACCAACGTACTGCATGCCGCCATCCTCGGCAGCCCGGTGCCCCATGCCCGCATCCGCGGCTACGACGTCAGCCGCGCGCTGGCAGCACCCGGCGTCGTCGCGGTGCTGACCGGTGACGACGTCTCGGATGGCCGCATGGGCGCCTTCATCAAGGACGAGCACGCGCTGGCCAAGGGTAAAGTCCTCTACGTCGGTGAACCCGTCGCGGCGGTCGCCGCCGAGACCGAGGCCCAGGCCCGTGCCGCCTGCCGGCTGATCGACATCGATTACGAGGAACTGCCGGCGGTGCTGTCCCCGGAAGAAGGGCTGGCACCCGGCGCACCGATCCTGCACGAACACCTGGCCGACTACGTCAAGGTGTTCGATGCCGGCTCCAGCGGCAACGTCGCGTCGCGCACCCGTTTCGAGGAAGGCGACGTCGACGGCGCCTGGGGCCAGTGCGACGTGATCGTCGAGGGCGAATACACCACCCAGGCCCAGGCCCATGTCGCGATCGAACCCTGCGGCGCGTTGGCCGAATACGAGGCCGGCGGCCGCGTCACCTTGTGGTCGGCCAACCAGTCCGTCTTCCGCGTCCAGGCCAATGTCTGCGAATCCCTGAGCCTGCCGATGACCAAATTGCGCTGCCTGACACCCCGGGTCGGCGGCGGCTTCGGCAACAAGATGGAAGCGCATATCCAGCCGATCGTGGTGGCGCTGGCGCTGAAATGCCGGCGCAACGTGCGGCTGATCCTGACGCGCGAGGAAGATTTCGAGATCGTCCGCGCCCGCCATCCCTTCAGGATCCGGATGAAGACCGGCGCGAAGCGGGACGGCACGCTGGTCGCGCGCGAGATCGAGGTGCTGCTCGACTGTGGCGCCTTCGCCGACGACAGCCCCGGCGTGCTCGGCTACAGCCTGCTGATGTCGCCCGGCCCCTACCGCATTCCGCATCGCCGGGCGCAGGGGCAACTGGTCTATACCAACAAGCTGCGCTTCGGCGCCTTCCGCGGCTTCGGCCAGCCGCAGGTATCGTTTGCCGGCGAGCAGCAGATCGACGAGATCGCCGGCAGGCTCGGCATCGACCCGATCGAGATGCGTCGTCGCAACATGCTGCGCGACGGCGATGCCTGGTTCGTCGGCCAGCAGGTCGCGTCAAACGGCCTGGCAGCCTGCATCGATGCGGTGGAGAAGGCGTCCGGCTGGCGTGATCGGCCGCACAGCGTGAAGACCGGCACCAGGCGCCGCGCGCTGGGCATGTCGGTGACAGCCCATATCTCCGGCCTGCTCGGCACCGGGGCTATCGTGCGGGTGCTGGAGGACGGCACCGTCGTGCTCAATACCGGTGCCACCGATATCGGCCAGGGCTCGGACACCGTGCTGACCCAGATCTGCGCCGAGGCGCTGCAGCTGCCGGTCGACAAGGTCTCGGTGGCCAGCCCCGATACCGACGGCTCGCCCTATAACTGGGGCACCACGGCCAGCCGTGTCACCTACACCGCCGGCCGCGCCGTGGTCGGCGCCGCCAAGGCGGTCGAGGCCAAGCTGAAGCAGCATGCCTCGGAGATGCTGGAATGCGGCATCGGCGATCTGGAGCTGCGTGAGGGCGGCCGGGTCGGCATCGTCGGCGTGCCGGGCGCGGAAGTCTCGTTCGCCGCGATCTCGGGCCGCGCCCACTGGGCTGTCGGCGGCCCGATCGTCGGCGAACATACGCTGGTCTTCGACCAGATGACCCACGACCCGAAGCGGGCGGTGGCCATCGGCCTGCCGTTCGCGCGGATCGGCGTGTTCTCGTTCGGCGCCGTGGTCGTCGAGGTCGAGATCGACGAGGTCACCGGCAAGACCCGGGTAGTCGAGGCCTGGTCGGCCGCCGATGTCGGCCGCGCCATCAACCCGCAGCTGGTGGAAGTCCAGCTTGAAGGCGCCTTCGTCCAGGGCATGGGCCTGGCGCTGTTCGAGGAAATGGTGTGGGACGGGCCGCGTTTGGCCAACCCGTCGCTGATGGATTACAAGGTGCCGACCACCCGCGACGCGCCCTATGCGATCCATTCGATCATCGTCGAGGCGCCCGAGCCGGACGGGCCGTTCGGCGCCAAGGG
>JAEYTW010000243.1 GCA_023433835.1 Pseudomonadota bacterium
CTTGCTGATCCGGCAAAAAAATAGCCGCCGTGGGGTTGCCACGGCGGCGTGCCGAACCCCTGTGTGCGGTTTGGGGACTGCTCGGGGGGAGGGGCCGGCCAACTGATCTGGCATCGATCATAAGATCGAATGCATTAAAAATATATATAAATTTTTATCTAATTTGCCGCAACTTACCAGTGGCGACAGCCGCGCGCTACCTGCGGCCGAGCAGGGCTTCGAGGAAGCCGCTTTGCGGCCGGGCCAGCAGGGCCTGGCGGCCGGCCGTGGCCCGCAGCCGGCGGGCCGGCTCGTCAGCCAGCAGATTGAGGGTGGCGCCGATCAGCTGGTCGTAGGGCACGAAGGTCACGCCATCGCGATAGGGTGCCTCCAGCCCCGGGTCGTTGCCATCCTCGGACAGCACGCAGCGGCCGTTGGCCAGCAGATAGGAGACGCGCACGATCTCGAACAGCCGCGCCGTCTGGGCGTGGATGTTGAGCACCAGCCGCGCCCGGGCGATGTGGCGGTCGCGCTCCGGGCCGTAGACGTTGAACAGCGGCACCACCTTCAGGCCACGCTGGTGCAGCGCCTGCAGGATGCCGATGCGGCGCGGCGTCATCGCGCCGTAGGCCAGCACGTCGATGTCTTCCTGCGCCGCGGATTCGATGCGCGTCAGGCAGGGCGCATAGCCGACCGGCATCAGGCGGGCAGGCACGCCGCGCGCTGCAAGGTAGTCGATGTTGAGCTGGGCATAATCCCAGACCTCATGGCGGTGCAGCAGGTCCCAGTAGGCGGGGGAGAACCATTCGTTGCCGTCGTCGCCTTGTTCGAGATTGTAGAGGATGGCGTCCGCCGGCGGCCGCCAGCCGACATGCGGGATCAGATGCGGGGCCAGCACGATGGCGCGGCCTTCGATCTCGGCCGGGTTCTGTGTCAGCGCGGCGGCGAAGCCCAGGGCGCCCAGGCCCTGGACCAGGGCGTTGGCCAGTTCGGCAAAGGCCAGGACATGCGGATAGTTCGGCGGCGTGACGATGAAGACGGTGTAATCGTTGGCCATGGTCAGGCCGGCAGAAAGCCGCGGGCGACGCCGTCGGCGACCAGGCCCTGCGCATAGGCCCACAGGGCCGGCGCGCCGTCGCCGATCACCCGCTTGCGCCGCAGCACTTCGGCGGCGGCAATGCCCGCCTCGGCCCAGGTGCCGCCGGCGGTGTGGTAGTTGTGCAGGAGCGGCTGCAGCCGGTCGAGCGCCTTGGCGAAGCGGGCATCCGGCGTCTCGCGCGCCTCGAATTCGTCCCACAGCGCGCGGAGGGCCCGACCCTGGTCGGGCGGCAGGAGGCCATAGAGGCGGTCGGCGGCCACCTGCTCGCGCGCTTCCTGGTCGAGGGCCGCGGCGGTGTCGTAGAAGAACGTGTCGCCGGCATCGATCTCGACGATGTCATGGACCAGCAGCATGGCGATGACCCGCGACAGCGTCACGCCGGGCACCGCATGCTCGTCGAGCACCAGGGCCATCGCCGCCATCTGCCAGGAATGCTCGGCATCGTTCTCGCGCCGCGACCGGTCGATCAGCCAGGTGCGGCGGAAGACCTGTTTCAGCCGATCGAGTTCGACGACGAAATCGAGCTGCGCGACCAGCCGCGGATCGGGTTCCGGCAGAGCGGGCGGCTGCCAGCCGCCGGAAGGCAGGTAGTTCCGCGCCACGCTGTCGCCGATCAGGCGCTGGGCATGATGCCACAGCCGCGGCGCGCCATCGCCGATCACCTGCAGCCGGTCCACGACCTGGGCCGCGGTGACCGCATGGTCGCGCCAGCTGCCGCCTTCGGTGAGATAATCGTGCATCAGCGGATGGAACCGATCGAGCGCCTTGGCGAAGCGGGCATCGGGCGTTTCGCGGGCTTCGAACTCGTCCCACAGCGCCCGCAGGGCCGCGCCCTGATCGGGGGGCAGCAGGCCGTACAGGCGGTCGGCCGCGCGCTGTTCACGCGCCTCCTGGTCGGCGGCGGCGCCGTCGTCGAACAGGAAGCTGTCGCCGGCATCGATCTCGACGAGGTCGTGGATCAGCAGCATGCGCACCACCCAGTCGATATCCACGCCGGGCCCGGCCTGGTCGGCCAGGACCAATGCCAGCAGGGCAAGGTGCCAGGAATGTTCGGCATCGTTTTCACGGCGCGTGCGGTCGATCAGCCAGGTGCGGCGCTCGACCTGTTTCAGCCGGTCGAGCTCGAGGGCGAAGGCGATCTGGCGATCGAGGCGGGGGGCGGTCGTCATGGGGCAGCGATAGCAGATCGGAGGGCCGGGGGGTAGAGTGGCGGCCCGGAATCGGAGCTGCGCCATGCCCCAATACCTCTATCTCGCCATCGCCATCGTTGCCGAGGTTATCGCCACCTCGGCGCTGAAGGCATCCGACCAGTTCTCCAGGCTGGTACCCAGCGCCATCGTGGTGCTCGGCTACGGCGTTGCCTTCTATTTCCTGGCCTTGTGCCTGCGCACCATACCGGTGGGCGTCGCCTACGCGATCTGGTCGGGGCTCGGAGTCGTGCTGGTCGCGGTGATCGGCTATTTCGTCTTCGACCAGAAGCTCGACCCAGCCGCCCTGGTGGGCATCGGCCTGATCCTGTCGGGCGTGCTCGTCATCAACCTGCTGTCGACGTCTTCAGGTCACTGAACCTGCCAGGCCCCAGGCAGACCCAGCTGATCGAGGTCGACGGCCACGGCTGGATAGGGGCCGCGTGGGCCGACCTGCACCGGCTCGGGAAGATCAAAGGCCAGCGCCTCGATGACGCCGACGAGGCTGAACTCGACCGGCATCGCGGCGAGGCTGAAGCCGACGAGCGCGATCATGGCCCATTGGACAAGGCTCTGTCGCATGGCGTGTCCTCCTGCACTGCCTCTGCATTGAGCATCATCCTACAAACTGGGCAATGGGGCCAGTTGCGACATTCTTGTGACGAATACAGCCGAGACGGGCATCCGCCTCGGCTGGCGTCATGCAGGGATCAGCGCCCGCAGGCGGCGTTGCAGCGACGCGGGCCGTTGGGGCTGTCGCGTTCGCAGGCGCCGGTCGCGACAGACACGTTGATCACGCTGGCATAACCCTGCGGGGCGAGGCCCGGATTGCTGCCGATGGCGATGCGGTTGCGCGGCAGGTTCATGATCTGCAGGGACGGATCGGGTTCGCCCTCGGTGCCCGAACCGCGCGGGCCCTGCTGGTTGAGCACGCCGGTCCCGTCGTCGGGCGTCAGGTAGTCGGAGGCGCCGGGCACCGAATCCGACCGGCCGGGCTGGCCGTAGAAGGGTGCCAGCGACACGCCGCACTGGCCGGCGATGCGGGCATTGGCATCGTCGTCGCAGGTGCCGGCGACCGCGATCTGCACGTCGCGCTCGGCGTAGCTCAGATCGACCGGCAGATTGGCGAAGCCGGCGCGGTCGAGCTGAACGGTGCAACTGCTCTGCTTGCACAGGGTAGGGTTGTTGAACGTCAGGGTGATGCGGCCGCAGGCGCTGTTGCGCACCTGGATCACCTGGCCGTTGGCCGGCGGCGCCGACTGCACCGCCTGCTGCTGCGGCAGTGCCTGTGCAATCTGAAAGATCCCCTTGTCGTCCGCCAATGCGTCGGTTGCCGCCAGCGCCAGCACCGCCGCCAGGCCCACTCGTCCCCAGCTCATCATGGGCGCAACTTAAGCCTGATCGTCGTGACTTCTGCAAGCGCGCTCACGGGATCAGCATCTGCCTGCCGACGACGTGGCCTGCCTTGAGGTCGGCGAGGGCCGCGGAGGCTTCGGCGAGCGGCCGCGTCGTCACCGGCAGCGGCGGCAAGGCGGCGTCCGCGGCCAGCGCGAACAGCGCGCGCAATTCGGCCAGGCTGCCGACATAGGATCCCTCGACCCGGACGGCCTTCATGACCAGCAGCGGCAGCGACAGGGTCAGTGCCCCGCCGTAGAGGCCGACCACGACGAGATGGCCGCCCTTGCGCAGCACGCCTTGCGCGAAATCGGCCGAGGTCGAGGCGCCGACGAAATCGATCGCCGCCGCGATGCCGCCGGTCGCCTTGACCAGGGCTCGGGCGGCCCCGTCGGCCGTGGGGTCGATCGCCTGGCGGGCGCCGGCGGCCAGCGCGGCCTCGCGCCGCTGCGGATTGGTCTCGGCGACGATCGGGGCCTGGCCGGTGACGAGCCTGGCCAGGCGGATGGCATTCAGCCCCACGCCGCCGGCGCCGACGATCAGCAGCGGCTGGTCATCCTCAAGCCGGCCGAAGCGGGCCAGCGCGGCATAGGCGGTCAGACCCGAACAGGCATAGGTGGCGGCGAGATGATCGGGAATCGGGCCGGGGTCGACCAGGGCGCGGACATCCTCGACGAGCACGTGGCTGGCATAGCCGCCATCGGCGAACACGCCGATGGCCCGGGCCGCGCCCTGGCAGATATGCTCGAACCCGGCGCGGCAAACCGCGCAGGTGCCGCAACCCAGCCAGGGGAAGACCACGCGGCGGTCGCCGACGGGGGCTTCCCCGGTCGGCACGTCGGGCCCGACGGCCGCAACACGGCCGACGATCTCATGGCCCAGCGTGATCGGCGGAATGCCGCGGCCGGTGCCGAACGGCAGCTTTCTGCCCTGGCCGAGATCCCAGAAGCCGTCCCAGAGATGCAGGTCGGAATGGCAGACGCCGCAGGCATCGATGGCCAGCAGCACTTCGCGCCCCTTCGGCACCGGCAGGTCGACGACCTCCTCGGTCAGGGGCGCGCCGAATTCGGTGACGCGATAGCGACGCAGCATAGCCATCCTCCCTTGCCATGGCAGGCATGATACCTGCCGCCGGCGAGGAGGGAACCGGTTTAGCGCCGCTTGGTGAGCCGCTTGGCGTTGGCCGCGACCTTGCGATAGGCCGGCGCCATCAGGGCATCGCCGATACCGAGCACCTTGGCCGGGTCGACGCCCGAAGGCCCCATGCCCCAGATCATGCGCTGCCAGGCCAGGCCCGCGGCGAACATGCCACTCTGCATCGCCACGATCTTCTCGGTCCAGGCGCGCTGCCATTCCCGTGCCGAGTCGGCCGAAAGCAGCAGCGGCCAGCGGAAGGCCAGGGTGGTGGCGGTGTCGAGCCCGGCGGCGGCGGCCTTGTTGGCCGAGCGCACCACGGCGGCCTGCATTCCCGATTTCATGGAGATCTCCGATGGATGATCCCCTGTAACCGGCCGCGGCGCTTTCCGTTCCCCGTCAGCCGTCACCCATGATCAGGGCCGACAGCCCTTCCGGCGTCATGCCGGGTACGGGCAGGTCGGCCACCTTGGTGCCGCCCTTCATGATCGCGGCCCGGTCCGCCACCTCGACCACGTCGCGCATGTTGTGGCTGATCAGCAGGACGGTGATGCCCTGGCCCTTGATCTCATGAATGAGATCCAGCACCTGGCGGGTTTCCTTGACGCCCAGCGCCGCCGTCGGCTCGTCCATGATGACGATGTCGGCCCGCCAGCGCAGCGCGCGGGCGATCGCCACCGCCTGGCGCTGGCCGCCCGACAGCGTGTTGACCGCGATGTCCATGTCGTCGAGGCGGATCTTGAGCCGGCCGAGATAGCCCCTGGCCGCCTGGCGCATCGCCGGCTTGTCGAGCAGCCTGAGCCCGATCGGGCTGCGCTTCAGCAGCTCGGAGCCCATGAAGACGTTCTGGTAGATCGCCATGCGCGGGGCGAGCGCCAGGTCCTGGTAGATCGTGGCGACCCCCTGCTGCAACGCGTCGGCCGGCGAGGCGAAATGGACGGCGCGGCCCTTCAGCCGGATCTCGCCCGCCGTCGGCGGTTGCGCGCCCGAGATGATGCGGATCAGGGTCGACTTGCCGGCCCCGTTGTCGCCGCAGATCGCGAGCGTCTCGCCCTTCGCCACGGTCAGGTCGACGCCCCTGAGGGCATCGACCGCGCCATAGCGCTTGGCCACTCCCCGCAATTCGAGGATGGGCGCGTTGCTCATTTCTTCAGGAACTTGTCGACGTTGGTCTTGTCGACCAGCACGGCGTCCATCATCAGGTAGGGCCCCTGGACGATCTGTTCCAGCGGCTGCTTCTTGACCACCACCTGCTCGACCGCATCGACCGCCTTCTTGCCCATCTCCTCGAACGGGATGGCGACGGTTGCCATCAGCGTCGAGTTCGGGTCGGCGATGCGGCGATAGGTTTCGTCGCCGCCGTCGATCGAGACCAGCACCGGCTTGCCCTTGGTCACGCCCGACCGGGTCAGGATGTCGTCGATGATGTAGGCCTGGCCGTCGAACGAGGCCCAGATGCCGTCGACCTTGCCCTGGTTCTTCAACAGCAGGGCTTCCATGCCGGACTTGACGTCCTCGCGCCAGCTCGCGGTGCGGGCCATCGAATGGGCGCCGAGCACCTTGACCGCGGTGTTCTCGGCCAGCACGGCGTCCAGCACGCGGGCGCGGATGCGGGTGCCGACATTGCCGTCGAAGCGCTGCTCGAGGATATTGCCCTGGTAGCGCATCTGACCCAGCAGGTAGAGCGCCGACTGGGCGCCGACCTGGTATTCGTTGACCTGGATGTCGAACAGGGCATGCGGGCTCGACCCGCTCATCACCGTGACCACCGGGATCTTGGCATCCTTGGCCGCCTTGATCTGGGCGTCGGCCTCGATCGGCTTGCCCATGGCGATGATCAGCGCGTCGACCTTGGCCTGGGTCAGGTTCTCGATCTGCGCCGCATGGTCGGGCATGGCCCCAGCCGAATTGAGCAAGGTGACCTTCCACCCCTTCTCCTTCGCCGCCGCCTGGGCGGCGTTGGCGACGCGGGCATGGGTTTCCGAGGACATCTGGAAAGCGATGATGCCGAGGTCGAAGGCCTGGGCCGCCCCGGCGGAACCGAGCAGCGCCGCGGCCGCGACGCCTGCCATTGCAAGATGCTTGAACCCGAACATGACTGATAACCCTCCCGTTTCTAGGTCTAAATTCCGAAAGCCGCCTTGCCGAGCGTCGAGGCCGAGATGGCCACCGAGCCGAGGATGATGACGCCGAGCGCGATGTCCTGCACGTAGTAGGGCGCGCCGACCAGCACCAGGCCGTTCGACAGCACGCCGATGACCAGCGCGCCGACCAGCGTGCCGGGCATGTTGGGCTTGCCGGGCGTGAACATGGTCATGCCGAGCAGCACGGCGGCGATGCCCGACATCAGGAAGTCGCCCGCCGCCGTAGGCCCGGCCGAGGACAGCGAAGCGGTCAGCAGGATCGCGCTGATCCCCGCGAACAGGCCCGACAGGGTCAGGCCCCACAGCTTCATGCGCCGGATCGGAATGCCGGCAAGCCGGGCGGCCTCGTCGGCCTCGCCGGTTGCGGTCAGCCAGACGCCGAAGCGGGTCTGGGCCACGACGAACCAGGCGATGACGGCGAGGATCGCCGACCAGATGACGAGGACGGGCAGGCCGAGCAGGCGGCCGCGGCCGAGCCAGACGAAGCTCTGGTCCCAGCGCCCGACCCAGGCGACGCCGTCGGTCGCCATGAAGGCGAGGCCGCGGGCGACGGACGCCGTGGCGAGAGTGGCGATCAACGAGGGTATCTTCACCCTCGTTACAAGAATCCCGTTCAGCGCCCCGAACGCCACGCCGGCGGCGAGGCCGGCCGCGATCGCCAGGATGGGGTTATGGCCGAAATGGATCAGCCCGCCGGTGATGACGCCGCAAAGGCTCGCCACATTGGCAAACGACAGGTCGAGTTCCGAGGTGATCAGCGCGAAGGTGAAGCCGAGCGCGAGGATCAGGAGGAACGAGACCTGGCGCAGGATGGTCAACTGGTTGGCCAGCGTCAGGAAGTTTTCCGACGCGATCGAGAAACCGATGAAGACGGCAATCCCGCCGGCCAGCGTGCCGAAGCGGGCGATGGCATCCTGACGCGTCATGTCTCGGGCCCCAGGAAACGGCCCAGCGTGGGCAAGAGCTCGAGGCCGCCGGTAACGGGGATGACCGCGCCGGTGACGAAGGCGGAGGCCTCGCTCGCCAGGAAGTCCACGACGCCCGCGACATCCTCCGGACTGCCCAGCCGGCGCAGCGGGGTTCGGGTGGCGACCGAATTCTCCAGCCGGGTGAAGCGCTCGCCGGGGAAGGCCTTACGCACCATCTCGGTGGCGATCACGCCGGGCGCGACAGCGTTGACGCGGATGCCGTGCGGCCCCAGTTCCTGGGCCAGGTTGTAGGTCAGGGCGACGAGGCCGGCCTTGGCCGCGCCGTAGGCCGGGTTGGCGCCGCCCGAGACATAGGCGATCGAGGCGATGTTGACGATCGCCCCGCCCTGGCCGTGGACGATCATGCCCGGCGCCACCGCCTGGGTCAGCCGGTAGGCCGAGGTCAGGTTGATGTCGATCAGCCGCTGCCAGTCGGCATCGTCCTGTTCGAGGAACGAGCAGGCGCGCGAGGCGCCGGCGCAGTTGACCAGCAGCGTCAGCGGCCGGCCGGTGGCCGACGCGGCCTCGGCCAGCCGGCCGATGAACGCCTTGTCGGTCAGGTTGCCGGCGATGGCCTGGGCCTGCGGGGCGCCGGCGGCCTGCATGGCCGCCGGCATCTCTTCGACCGCCGGCTCGAGCCCGGTCAGCAGCAGGTTCCAGCCCGCCCGCGCCAGCCGCGTGGCGATGGCATGGCCGATACCGGAATTGGCGCCGGTGACCAGGGCCTGCACGGTCAGGCGGCCTTGGCGGCGGCGGCGATGAAGCTTTCGGCCCGGCGCGGATCGACCGGGTTCAGCGTCTTGCCGTCCAGCTTGATCGAGGTGCCGATGATGAAGGCGTCGGCCACCGCCGACAGCCGCGCGATGTTCTCGGCCGAGACACCGGTACCGACCACGACCGGCACGTCCGGCACCTTGGCCGCGACCTCGGCCACCAGGCTGACATCGGCCTCGCGGCCGGCCGCCGGGCCGGAGACGCAGACCGCGTCGGCCAGGCCGCAGAACACCGCGCCGGCGGCGCGTTCCGGCACGGTGCGGCCATCGAGGCTGACCGAGAAGCCGGCGGTGACGTTGCAGATGATGCGGATATCGGTGGCGCCCAGCCGCTCGCGCTGGCGCAGCGCCTCGGCCCCGTCGGGGGCGTAGAAGCCGATGTCGCCGACATAGGCGCCGGTCAGGAAGCAGCGGATGTACTTGCCGCCGGTGGCATGGGCGATCGCGATCGAGGCCTGCGGGTCGAGCAGCATGTTGATGCCGTGCGGCAGGTTCACGGCGGCCTGGGTTTCCGCCACCACCTCGGTCATCGCGGCGATGGTCTCGGCGGGCATGCGGGTCTGGTAGGGCATGTCGGATTCGTTGCAGTAGAGCAGCGAATGAAAGCCGGTATCGGCGAGGATGCGGGCCTCGACCTTGGCCTGGTTGATGATCGCCCGCATGCCGCCGGTGCGGTCATAGAGCGGCGCGCCGGGCAGGGCCAGGGTGTGAACCATGCCGATCAGAAACTTTTCCTGGCCGAAGTCGCGGACGAACAGGTCCTTCATGACGCATTCCCTTGTCGCTTGGGTTGGGGCGGGGCCGGCGCCAAGGCGGGCCCGGCCAGATCGAGGGCGGTGCCTTTGACGCGCTGATAGAGCGCGGCGCGGCGGTCGTAGAACGGTTTCAGCGGGGCCTGCGGCTCGAACACCGCGTCGACCGGGCACATCGCGGCGGCCGCCGCGGCCAGGTCGGCGTGGATGCCGAGGCCGACGGTCGCGGCCATCGCCGCGCCGATCAGCCCGGTTTCCTCATGGGTGGCGCGCACCACCGGCACGCCGGAGACGTCGGCCTTCAGCTGGCACCAGGCATCCGAGCGGGCGCCGCCGCCCGAGACGCGCATCTCGGTGACGCGCGCGCCGCAGCCGGCGGCGGCCATGTCCAGAATGTCGCGCACCGCATGGGCCACGCCTTCCAGCACCGACCACAGGAATTCGTCGGGGCCGAGCGTGCGGCCCAGCCCGAAGAAGGCGCCGCGCACGTCCGAGCGCCAGACCGGCGTGCGCTCGCCGGCGAGATAGGGCAGGAACAGCGGCAGGTCGTCCGACGGCGGGATGCGGCCGGCCCGTTCCACCGCGGCATCGAGGCGCCCGGCACAACGGAACGACTGATGCGCCCACAGGGCGCAGTCGGCACCGGCCTGGGTCGGCCCGCCGAGCTGGTAGAGATCGTCGCCCCAGCGCATGGCGAGCAGGCCGGGCGTCGCCGCGCGGGTGCGCGACAGCAGCCCGACGACTTCCGAGGTGCCGGCGACGTCGTAGGCCTGGCCGGGCAGCAAGGCGCCCGAGCCGGTCGCCGCCGCCCAGGTATCCATCGCGCCGGCAAAGACCGGCAGGCCGGCCAGCCGGTCGAAGGGCGCCGCGGCCGCAGTGATCAGCCCGATCTGTTCCCAGGGCAGCGGCCGGGGCAGGTCGAGGAACTGGCGGCAGCGATCGAGCCAGCCGGGCAGGGGGCCGCCCTGGGGCTCCAAGGCGTCGAAGCGCGAATAGGTGACGGCATCGGCCGAGGCCTGGCCGGTCAGTCGCCAGGCCAGGAAATCCTTCGGTTCCAGCACCAGGGCCAGGCGTTCGAACACGTCCGGCTCGCAGCGCGCCACCCAGGACAGGCGCGCCAGCGGATGGAAGGCGGTGATCGCATCGGCCGGGTTGGTGCCGAGGAAATGCGAGGCGACCGCGGCGGCATCGTCGGCGGCGCGGCGGTCGCGGAACAGGATGGCAGGGCGCAAGGGCCGGCCGGCCTCGCCGAGCAGCACCTGCGAGCGGGTCAGGCCCGAGAGGCACAGTGCCGCCGGCTTTACCCCCTTGGGCAGCCGGGCCAGCACCTTGCCCGTGGCCTCGGCGAGGCCCTGCCACCACAGCTCGGGGTCGAGCTCGGCCCAGCCGGGGAACGGCTCGTCGGCCGCCAGCGGCACGGCGGCGATGGCCAATTCCCGGCCCTCGGCCGTGATCGCCGCGACGCGCAGCGACCCGGCGCCGAGATCGGCGGCGATGACGCAGGCGGTCATCGGCCATCCTCCAGATGCGGATGGAAGGTCAGTTTGTAGAGGTCCGAGCGGATCAGGCTGTCGGAAAGCTCGACGACCTGGCCGGCGCGGTCGCGCGCGGTGCGATGGAAGCGGAAGACGGGCGAGCCGGCCGGCAGCTTGAGTATCAGCGCCGCTGGCGGGGCGAGCGCCACGGCTTCGACCACGTCTTCCGCCGCGGCCGGCTGACGGCCGCGATGGGCGAGATAGGCATAGAGCGAGCCTTCGGCCAGCATGGCCGCGGCCGACGGCCCGAGCAGCCCGGCCGGCAGGATCGTCGTCTGCCAGACGGCCGGCACGCCGTCGAGCAGGCGCAGGCGGACCAGTTCATGCACGCTGTCGGTCGCGGCGCCGAACTTCATCCGCTCGGCGATGGTCGCCGGCCGGTCGGTCAGGCTGAGCAGCCGGGTGGTGGCGGTGCGGCCGTGACGCTCGGCCTCGGCCCGGAAATCGGTCAGGCCGCCCAGCGGCTTGTGGATAACCCGCGGCTTGACGAAGCTGCCGGCGCCGTGGCGCCGCTCGATCAGCCCGTCATCGACGAGCTGCTGGAGGGCGGCGCGCACCGTGACCCGGCTGACCGAGAACAGGCGGCAAAGCTGGTGTTCGGAAGGCAGGGCCGCCCCTGGCTCATGCAGGCCGCGGGCGATCTCGGCGGCCAGCGCGCCGGCGATCTGGCGATAGCGCGGCGGCGCCTCCGCCCCGATCAGCCCTTCTTGTCGCGCCACCTCGAGCCCCATGTCCCCACCCCTTGTTCTGACCCTCATGGGACCAGGGGCGGATAAGACAAGTCAATGACAAGTTCGGGGCAAAATTGTCTCAGAAGAAGTCATAGGGGCCAGGGAAGCGGCCGATATGACTGGTATGGGTGACGAGCCCGGCATCCGCCCGCCAGTGATGCAGCAGCAGGCCGGGTGGCTCATGGAACGAGGCGGGCTCGGCCTGGGGATCGAGGCGCAGCGCGATCTGCGTCGTGGTCGACGGACAGCTGGTCAGCACCGTGCCGCCCCAGCGGCGCAGGATCGGGCGGTGGACATGGCCGCAGACCACGCGTTCGACATGGTCGTGGCGCGCCACGACCGCGGCGAGCGCGTCGCCGTCGTCGCAGCGATAGCGGTCGAGATAGGGAATGCCGCAGGAGAACGGATGGTGATGCATGGCCAGCAGCACCGGCCGCGACGTATCGGCAGCCAGCGTCCGCTCGAGCCAGTCGAGGCCGGCCGCGTCGGCCTCGCCGTGATGCTTGCCCGGTACCGTCGTGTCGAAAGCGACGATCCGCAGCGGATGGTTCTCGATCGCGTAATGCATCGGCCCCGACTTGGGCAGATAGGCATGATCGGCGAAGGTGCGGGCCACGCCTTCGCGGCTGTCGTGATTGCCGGGCATCACCAGGTAGGGGACGGCGCTGCGGTCGAGCCTGGGGCGCAAGGCCGCGTATTCGGCGGCCGAACCCTCGTCGACCAGGTCGCCGGTGACGAGCAGCAGGTCGGGCCGTGGATCGAGCGCATTCAGGTGATCGATCGCGGCATCGAGCATCGCGTTGGAATCGGCGACGCCGTAATAGAGTTGGCCGGTCGGCCGGACATGCAGGTCGGAAATCTGGGCCAGCAGCATGGTCTTCCCCGGTTGATCGCCGTCACAGCCATGCACGAAGCATGCCCGGGGTGCCCGCCAGGTCGAGTGCGGCTTCGCAATCCATAGACTACGATGGCATAGAGCATCGGCTCCCCGCGTCGTGGCTGCCCCGAGGACGAACGGGAGGCGGCCGGATCGGACAGGGGGGCAGGGGAAAGGGAGATGCCATGGAGCCTGTCATCAAGACCATCACGGTGCGCGTGGGGCCGGCCGAAGCCTATCGGCTGTTCACTGCCGAGATCGCGCGCTGGTGGCCGCTCGCCAGCCACCATCTGGCCCCGCTGCCGCCGGTCGCCTGCGCCGTCGAGCCGGTCGTGGGCGGACGCATCTTCCAGACCGCGGCCGACGGCGCCGAGCGCGACTGGGGCCGGGTGCTGGCCTGGCAACCACCGCATCGTTTCGGCATGTCCTGGACCGTCAATGCCGGCCCGGGCGAGGCGACCGAGATCGCCGTCACCTTCACGGAGGCATCCGGCGGCACCGAGGTACGGCTGGACCATGCGGGATGGGAACGGTCCGGCCCCGAAAAGGGCGTGGCCCGGCGGGCGTCCTACGAGGCGGGTTGGGAGCGGGTATTCGGCGAGAATTACGGGCGTCTTGCCGGCCGCGTCGATCTGCCGCCCCAGGAGCTGCCGGATTCCGCAGCGGAGGATCTGTAACGGATTGTCACCACAGAGGCATGATATGTAACTGTTCGTAACGGAAGATTGTAAATTTTTGTCACGCTGTAATGTCGTGACCGCGGCGTCCGTATTGATTTTTTTGAACATTTCATTCCCGTAATAAACATCAATAGGAATTTGATCCTTTCCGCCGCCTTTCGGCGCATTTGAATACCGCCATCGCCGTGATAGCACCGCTGACCAAGTCTTGTTGCGTTGTGCAATTGAAGGGGAATTGCATGTCGAAATGGATCATGCGTGGCGCGGCGATCGCCGCGATCCTGCTGGCCGCGCTGGGGGCGGGCGCATTGCGGGCCGAACCGATGCCGTTGGCGGCATTGACGGTCTCGGCCCAGAAGATCTCCTTCGAGAACGTGAACGGCGAGGTGTCCGTCACCGCCTCGGTCAGCGACGCGGCGGGCAACCTTTATGTCGCCGGCCTGGCCAACGCCAATACCCTGGTGGTGGGGCAGGATACGAACGGCGCCAACGTGTCGCTGTTCGGCGCCACCGGCCAGGGCTTCGTCGTGAAATACAACGCTTCAGGCCAGGTTCTCTGGGGGCGCCGCTATTCGTCGACCTGGAGCAACCAGGCGCCGACCGGCATCGCGCTCGACGGCGCCAGCCCGCCCAATGTCTATGTCGCCGGCTGGATCGACCAGACGCTGAACAATTTCGGCGACGCCGGCAACACGATCCTGACGCTCGTGGGCACCGCCGATCCGTTCGTCCTGAAGATCGACGGCGGCACCGGCAGCATCGACTGGGCCAAGAACTTCGGCAGCGCATCGCTGTCCCTGAAGGCATCCAACATCTCGGTCAGCAGCGACGGCGCCAACGTCTACCTGGTCGGCGCGGGCAGCGGCGACAACACGACGAACATCAATTTCGGTACCGGCCGGCAGGGCGCGTTCATCGAGCATGTCACGGTCAGCCCTTCGAGCCAGACGCTCGCCACGCTCGTGCCCTTCATCGGCGACGGCAGTTCGGACATTTTTCTGCAATCGGTGGTAGCGACCAGCGGCGGGCAGGTCTTTGCCGTCGGGTCGGCGCGTGGCGGCTCGCTCGCCGCGCCGGTCTCGATCACCCTGGCGAATACGGCCGGCTTGCTTGCCAGCTATGATGCCACCCTCGCCGATGCCTCCAAGTCGATCACCACGCTCAGCGTCGTCGGCGGCTTGACGCCCTACGAGCTGACGGCGGTTACGGCCGATGCCTCCAACCTCTACCTGACCGGCACCTACAAGAACGCCAATTTCGTCGTCAACACGCCCGACGGCACGACGACGCTGGCTGCAGCGTCGACCATCGCCCAGGGCTTCGTCGCCAAGGCCGGCATCGCCGACCAGGCGACCAATCCCGGTCGCGTGCAGTGGGCCTCCCGGATCGGCGGCTCCGCCACCGCCGTGCTGCAGCAGAACGCTCTTGCAGTCGATACCGCCGGGACCGTCTCGGTCGGCGTCGTCACCGACGGTGCGGGCAACCTCACCAGCCCGGCGCTGCTGCGCGTCGGCACGGCCCGCAACGTCGCCTTGCTGCGCGTGTCCTCGACCGGCACCTTCACCGATGGCGCCTCGCTGGGCGCCGATGCCGGCTTCGTGCTGGGCAACGGCGGCGGTGTCGCGACGTCCGGCAGCTTTGCCGTCGCCGGCAAGATGACGGCCGATTTCACCACGCCGTCGATCGCCCATGGCACCAACATTTCCGCGGGCCTGGTGCTGCGCGCGTCGCCCTCCTACACCTTCTCGGTGTCTAAGGCCGGCACCGGCACGGGTTCGGTCAGCGCCGATGTCGGCGGCATTGCCTGCGGCGCCACCTGCGCCTCGACCGCGCTCGCCGCCGGCACGTCGGTGACGCTGACCGCGACGGCCGATGCCGGCTCGGTCTTCTCGGCCTGGTCGGGCGCCTGCAGCGGCACCGCGGCGACCGCGACCTTCACGCTGTCGAGCGTGGCGAACTGCATCGCCACCTTCACGCTGTCGAACGATCCGGCACCGACCCCCACGCCGACGCCGCCGGCCCCGCCGCCGTCCTTCGTCACCAACCCGCCGGCCATCAACGAGAATGCCGGTACGGTGGGCAGCGGCACCGGCAGCTTCTCGTTTGCCGGCAGCTACGCCAACCCGTCGGGCCTGACCTTCACGGCCGCGCCGGTCGGTGGCGGCAGCCTGCCCAGCTGGATCAATTTCGACCCCGCGACCGTGACCTTCAGCTACAGCGTGCCGATGCCGCCGGACCTGCCGATCCAGCCGCTGGCCGACACGCGGGCGGCGCGCGCCGATGCGCGGGCCAACTGGTCGAACACGATCTATCCGCTGTCGCTGCGGGTGGCCCAGGTCCCGGTCGTTCTGACCGCGACCGACAAGTCGACCGGCGTCAGCTACGCGTCGACGATCCAGATGAGCTTCTATGCCCCCCGCAGCCCGGTGGCGATCTCGGCCCTGTCGATGAGCCTGGATCGGGTGCCCGGCGACCGCAACTCGGGCCGATCGGCTTTGTCGTATGACGGCGGCCAGCTGATTTTCGAGACGGCATCGACCAACCTGTTCCCGTCGGCTTACAGCCAGTACGGGGATATCGTCCGGTATCACGGGCTGTCGGGCATGCGTGATCGTCTGAGCCAGACGGCGATCCCCGGCGGCGGCGTGGCGAATGCGGCCAACGGCATTTCGTCGAGCCCGGCGGTATCGGCCGACGGCGCCTATGCGGCCTTCGCCTCGGAGGCGCAGAACGTCAGCGAAACCCCGTCGGCCGGCCGCCGTCAGGTCTATCGCACTTCGCTGGTCTATCCACGGGTCGCGCTGAACCAGTCGGTGACGCCGGCGCCTTTGATGGCATCGGCCACCGCGGCGGGCGTCGCCGCCAACGGCACCTCGGACAATCCCTCGGCATCGCAGGACGGCCGCTACGTCGCCTTCGACAGCACGGCGACGAACCTGGGGGCGAACCTTGATGGCAGCCGCCATGTCTGGCGCAAGGATTTCGCGACCGGCGAGGTCTTGCAGGTGGCGGCGGGCGGAAACCCGTCGATCTCGTGGGATGGCCGCTTCGTCGCCTACGAGAATGACGGCCAGGTGCAGATCAGGGATCTGACCGCCGGCGACATCCGCGCGATCGGCGCCGGCACGTCGCCCAGGCTGTCGGCGCGCGGCGATCGCGTGGCCTTCGTCTCCGCCATGCAGGTGGTGCAGGTCGATGTCGCGACCGGCACCCGCCGGGTGATCGGCGGGGGCGATCAGCCGGCGATGTCGGCCGACGGCCGCTTCGTCGCCTACCGTTCGGTCGGCGCCAACGGCAACGGCTTCACGCAGGTGTGGCTGCGCGATGTCGATCGTGGCGTGACCGCGCTGGTGACGCAGACGGCCGCGGGCATCGGCGGCAACGGCGACAGCCTGTACCCGTCGATCTCGGGCGACGGGACCCAGATCGGCTTCGTCTCGGCGGCTCGTGACCTGGTCAACGGCAACCTGAGCGGCACGCAGGCCTATGTGGCGGCCAACCCGCTGCCGCTGCCGGCGAAGACCGGCTACTGGTACCTCGCTTCGTCGAACGGCGGGCAGGGCTGGCTGATGCAGCGCTGGGGCAACCGCGCCTATGTCGGTAGCC
>JAEYTW010000278.1 GCA_023433835.1 Pseudomonadota bacterium
GCGCCACCCTGCTCGGCCGGTTCTTCGTCGGTTCGGCCCAGCATTGCGAGATGCGGGTCGGCGACGAGGTGATCAAGCTCTACCTGCCGCCGCAGGCCGAGGTGGCCGAGGGGGCCGGGGTGACCCTGGCCGTCGACCCCGCCGCCGCCTGGTTGCTGCCCGACGAGGCCGCGCCGTGACCGCCCGCGCCTGGCGGCTCGCCATCCTCGGCGCGCCCGCGCTGTTCCTGCTCGTCGTCTTCTTCGTCCTGCCCTATGGCGAGATCGTGATGATGAGCTTCCGCACCGCCTCGTCCTCGGCGCCCTACGGCGACGGGCTGACCTTGGCCAACTACGCGCGGATGTTCGCCGACGGCCACTATCTCGGCATCCTCGCCGAAACCGTCGCGGTCGGCGCCTCGATCACCGCGGTCTGCTTGGCTATCTCGTTTCCGATCGCGCTGCACCTCTCGAATGTCGGCGACCGCTGGCACACGCTGTTCTATGCCTGCGTGGTCTCGCCGCTGCTGGTCGGCGTGCTGGTGCGCAATTTCGGCTGGATGATCATCCTGTCGTTCAACGGGCCGATCAACCAGATCCTGCTGGCGCTGGGCCTGATCGAGCGGCCGGTGCGCCTCCTGTTCACCATCGAGGTGGTGGTGCTGGCGCTGGTCCACGTCTTCATCCCGTTCATGGTGCTGCCGATCACCACGGCGCTGCGCAATATCCCGCCATCGCTGTACGAAGCCTCGCGCTCGCTCGGCGCCGGGCGATTCTCGACGTTCTGGCGCGTCACCCTGCCGCTCAGCTTCCCCGGGGTGCAGTCAGGCGTCATCCTCGTCTTCGTGCTGGCGATCTCGGCCTATGTCACCCCGGTATTGCTGGGCGGGCAGTTCGTCGTGCTGATGCCGACGGTGATCGTCCAGCAGTTGATCGCCGCCTTCGCCTGGCCGTTCGGCGCGGTGCTGGCGATGATCATGACCCTGTCGACGCTGAGCTGCGTGCTGGTCTTCGCCTTCGCCACCCGCGGCCTCGCCCGCCGCGCCGCGATCGGGCGTACGCCATGAGCGCGCGCGTCATCCTCGGCCTGGCGGCCGGCATCGGCCTGGCCATCCTCTATGCCTTCCTGCTCGCCCCGCTCGTCGTCGTCGTCCTGGCCTCGCTCAGCGGCGGCGAAGTGCTGGCCTTTCCGCCCCAGGGCCTGTCGCTGAAATGGTTCGCCAGGTTCTTCGGCCATGAAAGTTTCCGCAACGCCTTGTGGCTGTCCCTGCAGGTCGCGGTGATCTCGACGCTGGTCGTCTCGGTCGTGGCGACGATGGCGGCCCTGTTCCAGCGCGGTCTCGGCCGCCGGCTGGCCGGGCCGTTCCGCACGCTGCTGCTGATGCCGCTGCTGATGCCCGAGATCCTGACCGCCATCGGGCTGTTGTTCTTCCTCTACCAGATCGGGCTGGGCAACACCTATCTCGGCCTGCAGATCGGCCATATCGTCATCACCCTGCCCTTCGCCTTCCTGTCGATCACCTCGGCGCTCGACCAGGTCGATCCGGCGCTGGAGGAAGCCTCGGCCAGCCTCGGCGCCGGCTATGGCCGCACGGCATGGAAGGTGATGCTGCCGCTGATCAAGCCCGGCATCATCACCGGCGGCCTGTTCACCTTCATCGTCTCCTTCGACATGTTCGCGATCTCATTCCTGCTGAAGACGGTCGGCGGCAATACCCTGCCGCTGGCGCTGTTCGACTACCTGAAATATGACTTCGACCCGACCGCCGCCGCCGCCGCCACGGTCTCGATCATCTTCGCCCTGGGCGTGGTCGCCCTGGTCGAAAAACTGGTCGGCCTGCGCCGCGCCTTCTGATCGGCTGCTGACAAGGGTTGGCAGCAGCCCTGGATAAGGTCGCCCTCCACGAATCAGGAGGAAGACCTTGACCGTCCAGGGAAGCTGCCATTGCGGTGCCACGAAGTTCGAACTGACCGACGCCCCGGTCGGCCTGACGCGCTGTACCTGCACCTTCTGCACCAAGCGCGGCGCGCTATGGGCCTATTACCGGCCCGACCAGTTCCGCCTCAGGACGCCGATGGCCGATGTCGGCACCTATGAATGGGGCGGGCGCACTGCCAGGCATCATTTCTGCCCGGGTTGCGGCTGCGGCACCTTCACCAGGGCGCCGGACTGGTCGACCGGCGAACCCGATTACGACCATCCCCGCATCAGCATCAATGCCTGGCTGCTCGACGATTTCGACATCGGGCCGCTGCCGGTCATCGTGCTGGACGGGCGAAATCTGTGGTGAGAATAGCCAGTTGTCAGGTTGTAGGATGATATGTATGTTTGGGTCACCCGAGCCAGGAGCCCCGCCCGCATGGCCACCTCCACCGCCAGCCTCGACGACTTCCGGGCCGCCCTCGGCCCGGCCGGGGTGCTGGCCGGCGCGGAGCTGAGCGACCGTTATCTGCGCGACTGGGCCGGCGACTACCGGGGCAGGGCGCTGGCGGTGCTGCGGCCGCAGACGGTAGCCGAGGTCCAGGCGGCGGTGCGTCTCTGCAGCCGGCATCGCCTGCCCCTGATGCCGTTGGGCGGCAATACCGGCCTCGTCGCCGGCGCCGTGATCGCCCGAGCCGACGAGGCCACACCCGTGATCCTGTCGCTGGAACGGCTGAACCGGATCCGCGAAGTCAACCCGGTCGATTTCACCATTCGCGCCGATGCCGGCTGCATCCTGCAGACGCTGAAGGATGCGGCCGAGGCGGTCGATTGCCTGCTGCCGCTGTCGCTCGGCGCGCAAGGCTCCTGCCAGGTCGGCGGCAATGCGGCGACCAATGCCGGGGGCGTCAACGTGCTGCGCTACGGCATGGCGCGCGACCTGATCCTGGGCCTGGAGGTGGTCCTGCCCGACGGGACGCTGTGGGCCGGCATGTCGGGCCTGCGCAAGGACAACAGAGGCTACGACCTGAAACAGTTGTTCATCGGGTCGGAAGGCACGCTCGGCATCATCACCGGGGTCGAGATGAAATTGAGCCCCCGCCCGGCCCGGGTCGAGACCGCCTATCTCGGCGTCGCCTCCTTCGCCGATGCCATCACCCTGCTGGCCCGCGCCCGCCATGGCTGCGCCGACCTGATGACGGCCTTCGAAGTCATCGGCGCGGAATGCCTTCCCTATGCCCGGGCCGCCTATCCCGATCTCGGCCCGCCGGTGACGGCCCCCGTCCATGTCCTGCTGGAGGTTTCCTGCAGCGGCAACCTCGACCTGCGCACGATGGTCGAGACCTTCCTGGCCGCGGCGATGGAGACCGGCCTGGTCATCGATGCGGTGCTGGCCGCAAGCCAGGCGCAGGCCCGCGCGTTCTGGAACGTTCGCGAAGGTCTGGTCGAGGGGCAGATGCGCAGCGGCTATCACATGCGCACCGACCTGTCGGTGCCGCCCTCGCGCATCCCGGCGCTGGTCGATGCCGCGCGCGACTATCTCTGCTCGAACCATCCCGACTGGATCGCCCAGGCCTATGGCCATGCCGGCGACGGCAACCTGCATTTCAACGCGATGCCACCCGCCGGCCTCGACGATGCCGCGGCGCGGGCGACGGGCCTTGCCATCGAAACCGCCCTGTTCGGCATCGTCACCGCGGCCGGCGGCTCGATCAGTGCCGAGCACGGCATCGGCCGCACCCGCCGCGACCGCTTCTGGGCCGGCCTGGCGCCCGCCCAGCGGCGGATGTTCACCGCGATCAAGGCGGCGCTCGACCCCGACGGCCTGATGAACCCGGGATGCCTGATCCCGCGCGAGGAGACCACTGCATGAAACGGCGCTCGCCCATGATCGGCACCGTCGAGGCCCTGCCCCACCGCGTCGCCGTGCTGCTGAGCCGCGAAATCGAGCAGGGCGATCTCAATCCCGGCAGCCGCCTGCCGACCGAGCAGCAGCTGTCCGAGAAATTCGGGGTCAGCCGCAACGTGGTGCGCGAGGCGATCGCCCAGCTGCGCGCCGACGGCATGGTCGAGGCCCGCCAGGGCGTCGGCGCCTTCGTGCTGGGGCCCGAGCAGCGCGCCGCCATCCGCATCGATGCCGAGGGGCTGAAGGCCGTCGGCAACATGGAACGGCTGTTCGAGCTGCGCTGCATCCTGGAGGCGGAGGCCGCGGCGCTGGCGGCCGAGCGGCGGACGCAAGGCAATCTCGACGCGATCAAGGCCGCGCTCGACCGGATGAGCGGCGAGGAACGCTGGGAAGAAGGCTCGATCGACGCCGACCTCGTGTTCCACCGCGAAATCGCGCTGGCGACCGGCAACGGCTATATCCACACCTTCATCTCCTTCGTCTGCGAGCAGATCCGCCGCTCGATCCACTACGCCCGGCTGACCAACCCGCTGCACGACCTGGTCGAGGTCAACGTGGCCGAGCATGTGCGGATCTACGAGGCGCTGGTGGCGGGCGATGCCGATGCGGCGGGGGCGGCGATGCGGACCCATATCGTCGGTGCCGCCGAACGGGTCGGCGTCGTCCTGCCGCGCGCCCGAAAGAGGGATTGATGCCATGCCGCTCGGTCGCCTGCACCGCATCACCGATGTCTGCCTGCTGGTCGCCGATATCGAGCGCACCGTCGCCTTCTATGCCGGCAAGCTCGACTTCACCTTGCGCCGCCGCGCCGAAGGTTTCGCCGATTTCCACGGCGCCGGCGTCACCCTCGCCGCCTGGGAACTCGATCATATCGCCAGCCATACCGGCGTCTCCGGCCGGCGCGGCCCCGCGGGCGCCCACAAGGTCTGCGTCGCCGTGGAACTGCCCTCGCCGGGCGAGGTCGACGGCATGTTCCACCAGCTGACGGCACGCGGCGTGCCCTTCCAGGGCCCGCCGGCGGATTACGTCTGGAATGCGCGCTGCGCCTATTTCACCGATCCCGACGACACGCTGTGGGAACTCTACGCCTGGCTCGACGGCGGCCCGGGCGACTATCACGACGAACAGCCGTCGACTGCAAAATAAACGAACGATACGGGGGCTTCACATGACCATCGACCGCCGCACCCTGCTGAAGGCCGCCGCCTTCGCGCCGGGCCTGAACCTGTTCCTGACGCCCGGCGCCAAGGCCGCCGGCAAGGTCGTCATCCAGTACGACTGGCTGATCTCCAACGGCCAGATCGGCGACGTCATCGCCGTGCAGAACGGCTATTTCAAGGAAGCCGGGCTCGACGTCAGCTTCAGCCCCGGCGGCCCCAACGCCGCGACGGTGCCGCCGGTCGTCTCGGGTTCGGCCCAGCTCGGCCAGTTCTCGGAAACCCCGCAGCTCTATGCCGCGCGCGCCGGCGGCGTGCCGGTCAAGCTGATCGCCTGCGGCTTCCGCACCGGCCCCTACGCGCTGACCTCGAAGCCGGGCAAGCCGCTGCGCACCGCCGCCGACCTCAAGGGCATGAAGATCGGCATCCAGCCGACCGCGCGTTTCGTCATCGATGCCATCGCCGCCAAGAACGGCATCGACATCAAGGACCTGACCGTCGTCAATGTCGGCTTCGACAAGGCGCCGCTGGTGCGCGGCGAGGTCGATGCGATCGGCGGCTGGATCACCAATACCCAGGCCTTGAGCGTCGTCGGCGAAGACCGCATCGACCTCCTGGTCCGCGATCTCGGCATCGCCTCCTACGCCAATGTCTATTTCGCCTCGGATGCCGCGCTGGCGCGCGACCCGGCGACGCTTGCCAAGTTCATCGGGGCGGTGGCCAAGGGCTGGGCCTGGGTCCATGCCAATCCGCAGGAGGCGGTGAAGAAGCTGGTCGCGGCCTATCCCGACCTCGATCTCGGCTGGGAACAGAAGACCATCGACCTGGTGCTCAAACTGTCCTTCGATGCCGCCACCGCCAAGGACGGCTGGGGCACGTTCGATCCGAAGTCGATCGAGGATCAGATCGCCCTGCTCGACCGGGTCGGCCAATACCCGAACGGCCGGCCGAAGGCGGAGGATTGCTACACGACCAGGATCCTGGAGATGTCGCAGGCCGAACGGGCCAGGCTGGGCGCCCCGGCCTAAGCGATGCCGCCGGCCATCGCGGCGCGCGGGCTCGACGTCGGCTATCCCGGCCGCCACGCTCCCGTGAAAGTCATCACCGGCCTCGATCTCGACGTCGAGGCCGGCACCTTCCTCTCGATCCTCGGCCCCTCGGGCTGCGGCAAGTCGACGTTCCTGCGCGTCGTCG
The DNA here is from genome assembly GCA_023433835.1 of Pseudomonadota bacterium. GTDB lineage: Bacteria > Pseudomonadota > Alphaproteobacteria > Ferrovibrionales > Ferrovibrionaceae > JAFKFH01. Next base: position 6,157 of record JAEYTW010000278.1, read on the forward strand.
CCGATCTGCTTGCCCCGATGGGCGGCACGATCAGCGTGCTGGGCGACAGCCCGGCGGCCGTGCGGTCGCGCCGCGACGTCGGCTTCGTCTTCCAGGATGCGACCCTGCTGCCCTGGCGCACGGTGCGGGCCAATGTCGGCCTGCCGCTCGATATCGGCC
>JAEYTW010000312.1 GCA_023433835.1 Pseudomonadota bacterium
CTCCTGCACCAGCTCGACGACGACCGGATCCTCCGGCGGCAATTCCTTCCGCGGCAATTCCTCGAGGCCGAACGTCAGGATCAGCGCATGGACCAGGATCGAAGCCAGGATGACCACCGCCCACAGCACGCGGCGGTCGTGGTCGGTCTCCTTGACGATCCAGGTCGAGCGGTCATCGGCGACAAGATGGGCGGCGGACATGGCGCGTCTCGCTTAAGCCGCCCGGTAGACGGCGGCGAGACCCTCGCCGTCGACCAGGGTCAGGCGGCCGTCGCCGATCATATGGGCCAGATGCGCCTGGACCGACCGGGCGGCGGCCGGATGCAGGTGGCGCGGCACGGTCTCGTACATCCGCGCGACCATCGCCGGCACCGTGGTCAGGCCGTCGCGCACGCAGGCCAGGATCTGTTCCTCGCGGGCCTGGCGATGGGCGATGAAGGACCGGACATGGGGCAGGGGGGCCGGGATGGCCGGCCCGTGCGTCGGGTAGTAGAGCCGGTCGTCGCGCGGCAGAAGCTTGCGCAGGCTGGCGAAATAGTCGGCCATGTTGCCGTCGGGCGGCGAGATCACCGAGGTCGACCAGCCCATCACATGGTCGCCCGAGAACAGCGCCTGCTCCTCGGGAAGGGCGAAGCAGAGATGGTTGGAGATATGTCCGGGCGTGTGCAGCGCCTGAAGCGTCCAGCCCGGGCCGGTCACCGCGTCGCCCTCGCCGATGATCTCGTCGGGCTGGAAATCGAGGTCGCCGCCCTGCTCGACCACCGAGCCGTCGGGGTGGCGGGGATGGCCGCCGAAGGCATAGGTCCTGGCCCCCGTCGCGGCCTTGAACCGCGCCGCGCCGGGCGAATGGTCGATATGGGTGTGGGTGACGAGGATGTGGCTGACCGTCTCGCCGTCGAGCGCCCTGAGCAGGGCGTCGATATGCTCGGGCTCGTCCGGGCCGGGGTCGATCACCGCCACGGTGCCGCGGCCCACGATATAGGTGCCGGTGCCGTGAAAGGTGAAGGCCGAGGGGTTCGGGGCGATGACGCGGCGCACCAACGGCGACAGCGTGGCCGCCTCGCCATAGGCGAAGGTCATGTCGCGCAGGAACTCAGGGGCCGCCATGCTCATACCATCGTCATACTATCGAGGTGCTGTTTTAGGGCCGGAAGGCCCGTTCGTCGAGAGGGCGTCACGATCGGATGCCCCGAAGCTTTGCAACAAAACGTCACTGAGGCAGCCTCATTTTTGATTTCGCCCAGCCTTGCCCGCTTTTCCGCGACGCCCGCTTCGCCTACAGTCGAGTAACGCTCATCGCGGTCGCAGCCAGCGGTTGACGTTTACGTAAAGGTCAATATATTGCTGCGAGCTATAACGATCAGTCGCGCAGTCAGCCGGCTGCGTAATAAATAAACAAACGACCAACCCAGCGGTTGCCCAGACGTCTTGGGATACTGGCAAGGGATGGTCAGGGGGAACACGAGGGGAGAGCTTTGGGCGAGCTTATGCAGCTCCTGTTGAACGGCCTTGCCGCCGGATCGATCTACGGGTTGGTCGCGCTCGGTTTCGTTCTGATCTACAAAGCGACCGAAACGGTCAATTTCGCGCAAGGCGACCTCCTGATGCTCGGAGCGTTCGCCGCCTTCACCTTCATCGTCGGGTTCGGCCTGCCCTACTGGCTGGGGCTGATCTGCGCCGTTGTCGTGCTTGCGGTATTCGGATACCTGCTCGACGGCTTCATCCTGCGCCAGGTGATCGGCAAGCCTCAGTTCTCGATCGTCATGCTGACGATCGGCCTGGGCTTCATGATGCGTTCGGGCTCGTCGATCTTCTTCGGCACCGAGACGCGCCAGTTGCCGACGCCGTTCGATTCCGGGGTGACCAGCTTCCTCGGCCTGCAGATCGCCGACGTCAACCTGTCGGTGCTGCTCGGCACCGCCGCGCTCTGCCTCGTGCTCTATCTCTTCTTCTCCCGGACCCGCCTCGGCGTCGCCATGCAGGCGGCCTCGCAGAACCAGCTGGCGGCCTATTACATGGGCATCCCGGTGAAGATGATCTTCTCGGCGATCTGGGCGATCTCGGCCGGCACCGCGGCGCTGGCCGGCGTGCTGCTCGCCCCGATCGCGCTGATCGACGTCAACATGGGGCTGATCGGCATCAAGGCCTTCGCCGCCGCGGTGCTGGGCGGTTTCGGCTCGATCCCCGGCGCCGTCGTCGGCGGGCTGATCATCGGCGTGATCGAGCAGTATTCGGGCATCTACATGGGCCCGGGCTTCAAGGACGTCGCCGCCCAGGTCGTGCTGCTCGCCGTGCTGATCGTCTGGCCGCAAGGCCTGTTCGGCCGCCACAGCCGCAAGCGCGTGTGAGGGCAGGGCCATGCGCTTCATCTTCAAGACCGACTACAACCAGGATATCGACCTCTTCAAGCATTCGGGCCAGCGCTTCTGGTACAGCCTGCTGCTCGCCGTCCTGATCCTCGCGCCGCTGGTGGTCGACACCTTCTGGCTCGGCGAAGTCGCCTATGTCTTCATCCTGGCCGTCGCCGGCGTCGGGCTGATGATGCTGGCGGGCTATACCGGGCTTGCCAGCCTCGGCCATGCCGCCTTTCTCGGGGTCGGCGCCTACGCCCACGGCTTCTTCCTCAACCACGGCGTGCCGTTCTTCATCTCGGTCCCGCTCGCGGCCCTGCTGGCGGCGGTGGTCGGCGTGCTGGTGGCCTTCCCCATCCTGCGTCTGACCGGCGCCTATCTCGCCATCGCGACCCTCGCCTTCGGGCTGATCATCGAGCAGGTCTTCATCCGCTGGGAAGCGGTGACCGGCGGCTTCCGCGGCTTCGCGGTGCCGCGGATCAACGTCTTCGGGCTGGAGCTGACCGAGGGTATCCCCTTCTATTACTTCTGCCTCGTCATCCTCATCCTGGTGCTGCTCGCGGCCCTCAACGTGCTGCGCTCGCCCACCGGCCGGGCGATGATCGCGATCCGCGATTCCGAGATCGCGGCCCAGTCGATGGGCGTCAACCTCGCCCTCTACAAGACCATCGCCTTCGGGCTGTCGGCCTTCTTCACCGGCCTGGCCGGCGCGCTATTCGCCCACAAGATCGGCTTCCTGGCGCCGGATGCCTTCAACGTCCTGCTGTCGATCCAGCTCTTGCTGCTGGTCGTGGTCGGCGGATTGGGCAGCCTGCACGGCGCGATCTTCGGCGCGATCTTCGTCGGCGCCCTGCCGCAGTTCATCGCCATCGGGCGCGATTTCCTGCCGCCCAACATCGCCTCGCAGCCGGGCCTCGAACCCGGTCTGTTCGGCCTGATCCTCGTTCTGTTCATCATGTTCGAGCCGCTGGGGATCTACGGGCGCTGGCTGAAGATCAAGCTCTATTTCGACCTGTTCCCGCTCTACAAGCGCGCGACCTTCAAGCGCCAGAAGTCCTACACCAAGTCGGAGCGCAACCGGTGACGACGCTGTTTCGGGCTGAGAATCTCGCCATCAACTTCGGTGGCATCAAGGCGGTCGACGGCGTCACCTTCGACGTCGAGCAAGGCCAGGTCTTCACCATCATCGGGCCGAACGGGGCAGGCAAGACC
>JAEYTW010000330.1 GCA_023433835.1 Pseudomonadota bacterium
GCGCAAGGGCACGCGGCCGCGATCGCCGACGGCCTGCTGCAGGCGGCGGCCGACCTCGTGGCGCTGGAGCGCGCGACCGGCCGCACCGTCGCCCTGGCGCTGGAGCCCGAGCCCTGGTGCCTGCTCGATACCACGGCCGATGCCATCGCCTTCTTTCGCGACCACCTGTTCACCGCGGCGGCGGCCGGGCGGCTGGCCGACCTTGCCGGCCTTTCGCCAGCCGGCGCCAGCGCCGCCCTGCCCCGCCATCTCGGCCTCTGCCTCGATGTCTGCCACATGGCCGTCGGCTTCGAGGCGCCGGGACCGGCATTGCGGGCGCTGGCCGATGCCGGCGTGCCGATCCACAAGGTCCAGCTCAGCGCGGCCCTGCGCGTCGATGCGGTGGATCAGGCGGCGCGCGACCGGCTCGCCGCCTTCCAGGACACGGTCTACCTGCATCAGGTCGTGGCGCGCGGCAGCGACGGCAGGATCCGCCGCTTCCTCGATCTCCCCGAGGCGCTGGCGGCAACCGACCTCGACCCCGCGGCGGAATGGCGGGTGCATTTCCACGTACCGGTCTTCGCCGAGCTGGCCGCCCCCGTGGCCTCGACCCGCGACGTGCTGGAACGGGTGCTGGCGCTGCACCGCGACCGGCCGATCGCCCGGCATCTCGAGGTCGAAACCTACACCTGGGACGTGCTGCCCGCCGATTTCCGCCAGCACGACGTCGCCGCCGGCATTGCGAAGGAGATGACATGGGTGTCGCAACAGCTCTGCTGATCCGCCCGCGGGCCGCGCTGGTACTGGGCCGCGTTTCCAACCTGCCGACGGTGGTGAGCAATGCGCTGGCCGGGCTGATCCTGGCCGGCGCGCCGGCCGAGGGATTGCCGCTGGTGCTGGCGGCACTCGTGCCTTTCTATCTCGGCGGCATGTATCTCAACGATGCCTTCGACGCCAAGATCGATGCGCGCGAACGGCCGGGCCGGCCGATCCCCAGCGGCACGGCGACGCGGCAGGCGGTGTTCGCCGCCGGCTTCCTGCTGATGGGGGCGGGCCTGGCCGTGACCATCGCCAGCGGGGCCGAGCCCGCGGGGCTGGCCCTGTTCGCCGCGATCCTGATCTACGATGCCGTGCACAAGCACACCGTGCTGGCACCGGTCATCATGGGGCTGTGCCGGCTGCTCTGCTATGTCAGCGCCGCGGTGATGCTGGCGGGCCAGCTCGACCGCCCGGCGCTGATCCTGGGCGCGCTGGGATTGTCTGCCCATGTCGTCGGGCTGACCTATGCCGCGCGGCAGGAAGCCTACGACCGCCTCGAAGCGGCCTGGCCGCTGGCGGTGCTGGCCGTGCCGCTGGCCTGGGCGCTGTGGTCGGCGCTGGGCAATCCGGTGGCGCTCGCCTTGTGGATCGGGCTGGCCGCCGCGACGGGATGCGGCCTGCGGCTGTTGTTCCGCCGCGCGCCCGGCGACGTGCCGCGCGCCGTCGGCCTGCTGATCGCCGCGATCTCGCTCTACGATGCCGTGCTGATCGCCGGCACCGGGTCGGTCGCGATGGCCCTGGTGGCGGCGGCGTGCTTCCCCGCCACCCTGGCCCTGCATCGCGTGGTGCCGGGCACCTGAACCATGGCCTCAGCCGAAGACATGGGCCAGGGCAAGGTCCTTGAACGCGGTCGCCGCGACCGGCCCGTCGGGCAGCAGATGCGGCGCCGAGGAAATCACCAGCGGCCCCTTGTCGGGATCGTCGGTGATGCGCCCGTGCGAGCCGCGCACCAGCTGAGTATCCCCGGCCGAGATCACGTCGAGCAGCCGCCGCTGGCCCAGCGCGCGCAGGCCCAGCCGCCAGGCGGCCGCCAGCTTGGGCCAGCGCAGGGCCGGATCGAAGAACAGCTCGACCGGGTCGTAGCCGGGCTTGCGGTGGATCTCGACGATGCGGGCGAAGTCGGGTGCCCGCGCCTCGTCGAGCCAGTAGTGATAGGCAAACCAGCTGTCCGACGCGGCCAGCGCCACCAGTTCGCCGCTGCGCGGATGGTCGAGGCCGCGGGCTGCCTTTTCCGCCTCGCCCCACACCGCCTCCACCCCGTCGAGCCCCCCGACCAGCGCGCGGACCTGATCGATATCGGCGAGATCGCGGACATAGACATGGGCCAGCTGATGGTCGGCCAGCGCGAAGGCGCGGCTGGCCCCGGCATCGAACATGTCGCGCCCCAGCTCCTGCCTGACCGCGATCAGCCCCGCGGCGCGCAAGGCACGGTTGATGAAGATCGCCCGGCTGACCGGCGTGATGCCATATTCGGAGACGACCAGCACGCGCGCGCCGCGCCCCTCGGCCGCCGCGATCAGCCGGCCGGCCAGCGCGTCGACGTCGCGCAGCGAGGCGCGCACGGCCGGATGGCCCTTGTCGGGGCCGAAGCGCTGCAGGTCGTAGTCGAGATGCGGCAGGTAGGTCAGGGTCAGGGTCGGATCGCGGCTTGCCATCACATGCAGCGTGGCGTCGGTGATCCACCGGCTGGAGGTGATGTCGGTCATCGGCCCCCAGAACTTGAACAGCGGGAATTGGCCGAGCCGCGCGGTCAGCTCGTCGCGCAGGTCCATCGGATGGGTATAGCAGTCCGGGATCTTGCGGCCGTCGGCCGGATACATCGGGCGCGGCGTCGCGCTCCAGTCGACCGATGCGTACATGTTGTACCACCAGAACAGCTTGGCGCAGGTGAAGGCGGGATCGCGCCGGCGCCCGGCCTCCCACAGCTTCTCGCCAGCGATCAGGTGGTTCGACTGGCGCCACAGCCAGATTTCGGCCTGGTCGCGGAAATACCAGCCGTTGGCGACTGCACCATGACCGGAGGGGGGCAAGCCGGTGACCAGGGTCGACTGCACCGTGCAGGTCACCGCCGGCGTCACGGTTGCCAGCGGGCGCAGGCCGCCGCGGCCCGCCAGCGCGGCGAGATGCGGCGTGTCGGGCCCGACGAGGTCCGGGGTCAGGCCGACGACGAGGATGATCAGGGTTGGCTGCATGACAGGATTGTCCGCCAGGCCTTGAAGGCATACAAGTGTCTAATATGAATAATATTCTATCTTATCGCGACCTGCTGCACGGCTGGGTCGGCCGGCAGGCCAAGGCCGACGGGCTCGACTGCCTGCTGGCGGAGATGGCGGCAGGGCCGGACGATGCCCGCCTCGACCTTGCCTTCGCGCGCATGCCGCGGCTGGTCGGGCGCGAACCGCTGGCGCTCGGGCCGACCGATCTCGCCGCCGCCGATGCCGCGCGGGCGGGCTGGATGCCCGGCGGCTGGAGCCTCGAC
>JAEYTW010000400.1 GCA_023433835.1 Pseudomonadota bacterium
GAGGAGGAGACGGCGCGCGAAGCCGCCGCGGCGGCCGAGGAGCAGCGCCGTCAGGAAGCCGACCGGCGCGCCGCCGAGCAGCGTCAGCGGGACGAGGAGGAAGCCGCCCGGGCCCGCGCGGAGGAACAGCGGAAGGCACAGGAAGCCGCCCGCATCGAGGCCGAAGGCCAGCGCCGCGCGGCCTTGCACGAAATGGCCAGGAGCTTCGAGGCGGCCGTCGGCGCCGTCGTCGACACGGTGGCGACCGCGTCGACGGAAATGCACGCGACCGCCGGCGTCATGCAGGGCATCGCCGCGCAGACCGCCCAGCAGTCCCTTTCCGCCTCGTCGGCCACCGAACAGGCCGCGGCCAACGTGCAGACCGTCGCCTCGGCATCCGAGGAGCTGGCGGCATCCATCCGGGAAATCTCGGGCCAGGTATCGGCCGCCAGCCGGATCGCGCAGGGGGCGGTGACGCAGGCCCAGGAAACCGACCGGATCGTGCAGGGCCTGGCACAGGCGGCTGACCGCATCGGGGAAGTCGTCGGCCTGATCAGCCAGATCGCCGGCCAGACCAACCTGCTGGCGCTCAACGCCACGATCGAGGCTGCCCGGGCGGGCGAGGCGGGCAAGGGTTTTGCCGTCGTCGCCTCCGAGGTCAAGTCGCTGGCCAATCAGACGACCAAGGCGACGCAGGAAATCGGCGGGCAGATCGCCGAGGTCCAGGCCGCGACCCAGTCGGCCGTCGCCGCCATCCGCGGCATCGGATCGACCATCGCCAACATCAACGAGATTTCCGGATCCATCGCTTCGGCCGTGGAGGAACAGGGGGCCGCCACCCAGGAAATCGCCCGGAACGTCGAGGAAGCCGCGACCGGAACGCAACAGGCGTCGATGGACGTGACCCAGGTGAATCGTTCGGCCGGCGAGGCGGGCAAGGCCGCAGGCGACGTGCTGGATGCGTCCGCCACCTTGTCGCAGCTCGCCGAAAAGCTGCGCGGAGAGGTCGACGGCTTCCTCGCGGAGGTACGCGCCGCGTAACCTCCCTAGCGCGCGCCGATCCAGCCGGCCATGTCGCCGATCATCCGATCGGCAGCGGCTAGCGACCGGCTCATCAGCAGGGAACCGTGGGTGACGCCGGGCCAATGCACCAGCGTCGCCTGCGGCACCTTCTCGGCCAGCATCAGCGAATCGTCGAGCAGCGGATCGAACTCGGCCGCACCCAGGAACATCGGCGGCAGGCCGCGCAGGTCGGCCAGCAACGGGGCCGCCAGCGGATCGCGCGGCGGCCCGTCATGGCCGAGGTAATGGGCCCAGTACCAGGCCATCGTCGCCGTGGTGAGCAGATGGTCGCCGCCACCGAAGGCGCGATGCGAGGCGCCATCATGCGGCGCCCCGAATGCGCCGTAGGCCAGCACCAGTCCCTGCGGTCCCGGCCGCCCGGCATCGCGCAAGCTCAGCGCGGCGGCCAGCGCCAGGTTGGCGCCGGCCGAGTCGCCGGCGATCAGCACGTCCTCGGCCTGGGTGCGGGCCCAGTCGAAGCCGGCGACGGCATCCTCGACCGGGCCGGGGAAACGCGTCTCGGGCGCCAGGCGATAATCGAGGCTCGCCACCCGCAGGCCGGTGGCGAGCGCCAGCCGCCGGCACAGCCCATCGTGGCTGGCGATCGAGCCCACGACCCAGCCGCCGCCATGCAGGAACAGGATCAGTCGGCGCCGATCGGCGCCCGCCGGCGTATAGAGACGCAACGGCAGCGCGCCCACCGCCAGGTCCGTCACCTCAGGCCCAGCCGGCGCCACCTCGTTCCAGAAGCGAAAGCCGGTATCGGCCAGCGCCCTGGCGGCGGCGACGTCGAGGGTTTCCAGCGCCGGCAGGCCGGCTTCGCGCCGTAGGCGCAGGATTTCCCCCATCTGCGGATCGAGCGTGCCTGCCGCCATCGTCATTCCCCCGGAATCGGTGCGGCCGGATCGATCAGCCCGGCCCGGCGCATATCCTGCCACAGCGCCTTGGGGATCGGCAGGTCGAACAGGCCGAGATTGGTCTCGAGCTCGCTCAAGGAGCGCATGCCCGGCACGACCGAGACCACGGCCGGATGGCTGCCGGCGAACTGGATCGCCGCCGCGGCCAAGGGCACGCCATGGTCGCGGCAGACCACCTCCAGCGCCCGGGTGCGATCGAGGATCTCCGGGCCGGCCGGGCGATAGTCGTAATGGGCCCCGGGTACCGCGCCGATCGCCAGGATGCCCGAGTTGTAGGGGCCGCCGATGACGACGCCGACCTCGCGCGCCAGGCATAGCGGCAGCAGTTCGATCAGCGCCGACTGGTCGAGCAGCGAATAGCGCCCGGCCAGCATGAAGCAGTCGGGGTCGGCATGGGCAAGGGCGGTCATGCAGATCTGCCATTCGTTCACGCCGAAGCCGATCGCGCCGATCACGCCGTCGCGGCGCAGCTGGTCGAGCGCCGGATAGGCGCCGGCCATCACCTCGGCGAACCGCCGGTCGAGATCGTCGCCATGCGCGGCGGTGTCGAGATCGTGGATATAGACGATGTCGAGCCGGTCGGTGCCGAGCCGCTTCAGGCTGGCCTCGATCGAGCGCAGTGCGCCGTCGCGGCTGTAGTCGCAGCGTTTGCGCCGGCCGGGCAGCGCGACATAGGGGCCATCGTCGGCCACGGTCGGGTCGTCCTCCAGCAGCCAGCCGACCTTGGAGGACAGCACGAACTGGTCACGCGGATGGCGGGCCAGCGCCCGGCCCATGCGGGTTTCGCTGAGACCCGCGCCGTAGAGCGGCGCGGTGTCGAAATGCCGGATGCCGCGCGCGAAGGCGGCATCGACCAGCGCGGTCGCCGCCTCCTCGTCGACGGCCTGGTAGAGATTGCCGAGCGGCGCGCCGCCCATCCCGATGGCCGTGGGCATCAGGGCAGTGCGGCCAAGGTGGCGGCGTTGAACCGAGCTGGCGGTCAAGGAAGTCTCCGTAAAAGAAAATCCGCCGGGCCGACTGCCGGCCCGGCGGGTACAGACGTCAGTTCGCCTTCTTGATGTTCCAGTAGACCGGCACGGCGGCGGCCGGAATGTCGGACAGCCTGGCCGACACGCCGCGCACCAGCGACAGCTGGCCGAGCGGCACGTAGGGCACGGTTTCCTCGGCGCGCAGCTGGATCGCCTTGGCGATCTCCTGGCGCTTTTCCAGCGACGGCGTCACCGCGAACTCGGCACGCAGCTTCTCGATCTGGTCGTCGCAGGGCCAGCCGAACCAGGCCTTGTCGCAGTTGGAGCGCAGGCCGAGATGGCCCAGCGGGTCCATCATGTCGGCGCCGGTCGGGGCCGAGATGAACAGGGACCAGCCGCCTTCGTTCATCGCCTTCTTCGACGTGCGGCGCGCGGTCAGCGTGCCCCAGTCCATCGCCTGCGGCTCGACCTTCAGGCCGATGTCGCGCATCAGCTGTTCGGCGACCGACGAGAAGGTGTTGGTGATGCCGGCCTCGGTACCGTGCAGCACCACGACCGGCTCGCCCTTGTAGCCGGCCTCCCTCAGCAGCGCCTTCGCCTTGGCGAGGTCCTGCTTCACCCAGCCGGCGTCGGTGTAGTACGGCGAGCCGCACATGTAGAACGACGGGCAATCCTTGTAGAGCTTGGGGTCGTCGACATAGGCGCCCAGGAAGACCGACTGGTCGACCATGTAGCGGATGGCCTGGCGCACCTTGGGGTTGTCGAACGGCGGCTGGGTCGAATTCATCCGGAAGACGACCTGGGTCGCCAGCGTATCCTGCGGCTGGACCTTGATCTTCGGGTTCTTGGCCACCAGCTCGAGCATGTCGGGCGGCATTTCCTCGAAGATGTCGATCTCGCCGGCCTGCAGCGCGTTCAAGGCCGACTGCGCGTCGGGCATGTAGAGCCATTCGACGCGGTCGACGCCGGCCTGCTTGGCGCCGGCCATGCCCGAGGTGGCCTCGGCGCGCGGCTTGTAGTCCGGATTCTTGACGTAGACGACCTTCGAGCCCGGCACCCATTCATCCTTCTTCATGATGAACGGGCCGGAGCCGACGGGGTCGGTCAGGGATTCGGTCGAGGGCAGCCTGGCGATGCGCGCCGGCATGATGAACGGCACGTTCGACGACGGCTTGCCCAGCGCGTCGAGCACCAGGCCCCACTGGTTCTTCAGGGTCAGCACGACGGTCTTGTCGTCCGATGCCTTGATGTCGGCGGTGTTGGCGAACAGCTGCTGGCCCAGCCCGTCGCGCTGGCCCCAGCGCTGGAGCGAGGCGACGACGTCGGCGGCGGTCACGGCCGCGCCATCGTGGAACTTCAACCCGTCGCGCAACACGAAGGTCCAGGTCAGGCCGTCGGCGCTGGTCTGGAAGGTTTCGACCATCTGCGGCTTGATGGCGAGCTTCTCGTCCATCGCAAACAGGGTGTCGTAGACCATGTAGCCGTGGTTGCGCGCCATGTAGTCGGAATTGACGATCGGGTCGATCGCCTTCAGATCGCCGAACGGCCGCACGCGCAACACGCTCGACTGCGCATGGCCGAGCGTGGGCAGCAGCATCAGCCCGACCGCGGCGGCGAGGCCCAGGCCCTTCAGCATGGATTTACGGGTCATCGGTTTTCCCCCCTTTATGGTTGTGGCGACACGTGATGACAGGCGACGAGATGGCGGTCGGCCACCGCCTTGAGCGGCGGCGGCGTCGTGGCGCAGATTTCGGTGGCGAGCGCGCAACGCCCGCGGAAGCGGCAGCCCGACGGCAAGGCGCTGGCCGACGGCACCTCGCCTTCCAGCAACGCCCGCTTGCGCCGCCGGCGCGGATCGGGTGCCGGCACCGCATCGAGCAGGGCCCGCGAATACGGGTGCGCCGCCGCGGCGAAGAACTGCGCGCGCGGCGCGATCTCGACCAGCGCGCCGAGATACATCACCGCCACCGTGGTCGCGATGTAGTCGACCACGCCGAGGTCGTGGCTGATGAACAGGTAGGACAGGCCGAATTCACGCTGCAGGTCGGCCAGCAGGTTGAGGATCTGGGCCTGGACCGAAACGTCGAGGGCCGAGACCGGCTCGTCAGCCACCACCAGCGACGGCCGCAGGGCCAGTGCCCGGGCGATGCCGAGGCGCTGGCGCTGGCCGCCCGAGAACTGATGGGGAAAGCGATCGCGCTGATGCCGCGCCAGCCCGACGCGGTCGAACAGCTCGTCGATCGCCCGCGGCTCGGCGCCGCCGTAATTGACCAGCGGCTCGGCGACGATCTCGGCGGCGGTCAGCCGCGGGTTCAGCGAGGCGAAGGGGTCCTGGAACACCATCTGGATGCGGCGACGCGCGGCATGGAGTGCCTCGCCCTGCAGCGCGGTCAGGTCCTCGCCGTCGAGCAGCACGCGGCCGGCGGTGGGGTCGATCAGGCGCAGCAGCAGCTTGGCGACCGTCGACTTGCCGCAGCCGCTTTCGCCGACCAGGGCCAGCGTCTCGCCGCGCGGTACCGAGAACGAGATGCCGTCGACGGCCCGCACCACGCCCTTGGTCCGCCCGAACCGGCCGCCGGTGAACGGGTAGTGCTTGACCAGGCCGTCGACCTCGAGCACCGCGCTCACAGCGCTCTCCAGCAGGCCGCGGCGTGGGCGGCATGATCGAAGCGCAGCGGCGGCTGGCGCCGGCATTCGTCGGAGGCCACGTCGCAGCGCGGCGCGAAGGCGCAGCCCTCGGGCATGGCGAAGGGGGACGGCACGGTGCCGGCGATCTCCTGCAGGCGCCCCTGCCCGCCCCCGTCGCGATGGCGCGCCAGCCGCGGCACCGAGCGCATCAGGCCGCGGGTATAGGGATGGCGCGGGTCGTCGAAGATATCGACGACGCGGCCCTCCTCGACCGCCCGGCCGGCATAGAGCACGACGACGCGGTCGGCGAATTCGGCGACCACGCCGAGATCGTGGGTGATCATCATCACGGCGGTGCCGGTCTCCGTCCGGATTTCGTCGAGCAGCGCCAGGATCTGGGCCTGGATGGTGACGTCGAGCGCCGTGGTCGGCTCGTCGGCGATCAAAAGCTGCGGATCGCAGGCCAGGGCCATCGCGATCATCACCCGCTGGCGCTGGCCGCCCGACAGCTGATGCGGATATTGCTTCAGCCGCCGGCGGGCATCGGGAATCCGCACGCGCTCCATGAGGCGCAGGGCCTGGCCCTCGGCCTCGTGCCGGGTCAGGCCGCGATGCAGTTCCAGCACCTCGGCGATCTGCCGGCCGATGGTCAGCACCGGGTTCAAGCTGGTCATCGGCTCCTGGAAGATCATCGCGATGCGGTTGCCGCGGATGGCGCGCATCGCCGGCTCGTCGAGGCCGGCGAGATCGGTGCCTTCGAACATCACGCGGCCGCCGGCGATGCGGGCAAGCTTCCTGGGGAGCAGCCGCATGATCGACAGCGCCGTGATGCTCTTGCCGCAGCCGCTTTCGCCGACCAGGCACAGGGCTTCGCCACGATCGAGCCCGAGCGACAGGTCGCGCACCACCGGCATCGGGCCGTCAGGCGTGTCGAAGACGACCGAGAGATTCTCGACGGTCAGCAGGCGCTCGCCGCTCATTTATGCCCCCTGGCGGCGAGCCGCGGGTCGAGCACGTCGCGCAGGGCGTCGCCAACCAGGTTGACGGTGAGGACGAGGAAAGCCAGGAACACGCCGGGGAACGCGGCGATCCAGGGCGCGCGCTGCAGGTACTGGCGCCCCTCGGCCATCATGTTGCCCCAGCTTGGCACATCGGGCGGCGTGCCGGCACCGAGGAAGGACAGCACGGCCTCGACGATCATGGCCGCGGCGAAGACGTAGGTGGCCTGAACCAGGATCGGCGCCATCGCATTGGGCAGCACGTGCCGGCGCAACAGCCGCGGCAGCCGCGTGCCGTTGGTGCGCGCGGCATCGACATAGGGTTGCTCGCGGATCGACAGCACGGCCGAGCGCACCAGGCGGGCCATGCGCGGGATCTCGGGGATCGAGATGGCGATGATGACGTTGACGAGGCTCGAGCCGAACAGCGACATCAGCGCGATGGCGAGCAGCACGCCGGGGATCGCCATCACCCCATCCATGAAGCGCATGGCGATGCCGTCCATCCGGCGCAGGAATCCCGACATCAGGCCGATGACGACGCCGAGCAGCGTGGTGACGCCGGCGACCAGGATGCCGACGGCGAACGAGACGCGGGTGCCGTGCAGCGTGCGCGACAGGATCGAGCGGCCGAGATTGTCAGTGCCGAACCAGAAATCCGCGCTGGGCGGGCGCAGGCGGTAGATCGGGTTGATCGCCTTCGGATCGGGCAGGAACAGCGGCGCCAGCACGGCGATGCCGATCATGACCACCAGCACGATCAGCCCGAACAGGATGACCTTCTGGCGCCCGAGGAAGGCGACGAGGCGCGACGGGCTGATGGCGGCGATGCGTTCGGTGCGGACCATCGTCATCGCGTCAATACCGGATCCGCGGGTCGAACAGCAGGTAGCTGAGATCGACCAGCAGGTTGATGACGACGTAGATGCAGGCAAACAGCAGGATCAGCCCCTGCACGACCGGATAGTCGCGGCGCAGGATCGCATCCGCGGTGAGACGGCCGAGGCCGGGAATGTTGAACACGGTCTCGGTGACGACGACCCCGCCCAGCAGCGCGGCGATGCCGACGCCGACCACGGTGACCACGGCCACCGCCGTGTTCTTCAGCGCATGGCGCATCAGCACCGGCCGCGGCCCCAACCCCTTGGCATGCGCGGTCCGCATGTAATCCTCGGCCAGCACCTCGAGCATGCTGGCCCGGGTGACGCGGGCGAGCAGCGCGGCATAGAGCAGGGCCAGCGTGATCGCCGGCAGGGTCAGGCTGCGCAGCGCTGCGCCCCACCCTTCCGCGATCGGGGTGTAGCCCTGCGTCGGAAACCAGCCGAGCGTCAGCGCGAAGACATAGACCAGCAGGAAGCCGACGACGAAGACTGGCGTCGAGAAACCCATGACGGCAAAACCCATCACCGCGCGGTCGAGCCAGCCGCCGGCGCGATAGGCGGCGACGACGCCGAGCGGGATGGCGAAGGTGACCGACAGCACGATGGTGTAGAGCGACAGCAGCAGCGTGGGCTCGACCCGCTGCGCGATCAGCGTCGTGACCGGCAGCTGCGAGAAGATCGAGACGCCGAGATCGCCGCGCGCCAGACGGGCGAACCAGCCGGCCAGTTGTTCCAGCAGCGAGCGGTCGAGGCCGAGCTGGTGGCGGATCGCCTCGATCTGCTGGGTCGTCGCATAGTCGCCGGCGATCAGCACCGCCGGGTCGCCGGGCGTCAGCTGCAGCAGCAGGAAGACCAGCACCGCGACGAACAGCAGCACCGGCACGGTGGCCAGCACCCGGCGCAGGAGATAGGCGATCATGCCGCGCCCCGGACGGGCGGTGGCCAGACGGACTCCACGGTTCTTCCTCCCCCTCGATCGGCTCGGCGCCGCGAGAATTTTGAAACGTTTCAATATTGATGGCACAATCCCCGAAGCCGCGCAAGACATGCAGTGAAATTCAAGGCGGATCGCTTGTCAGGCCCGCCGGGGTCTGGCATAAGCGCTTGATTGCTTAAACGTTTCAAGAAACGGTCCGAGGGGGTGGCGCGGCCATGCGTGACGATCTGATCCGGCTTGGCGCCGTCGCGGTGCGCGACCTGCTGCGGCGGGGCGACGTGACGCCGTTGGAACTGGTCGAGGCGGCCGTTGCCCGCATCGAGGCGGTCGACGGCCCGCTGAATGCCCTGCCGACCCGCTGCTTCGACCGCGCCCGCGCCCAGGCCGCGGCGCTGAAGGGATCGGATAGCGTGCTGGGCGGCCTGCCGCTGGTCATCAAGGACAACAACGAGGTCGGCGGCGTGCGCTCGACCGGCGGCACGCCGATCTTCGCCGACCGCGTGCCGGCCCGGTCCGACCGCACGGTGGCGCTGATCGAGGCACGCGGCGGCATCACGCTCGCCAAGTCGAACCTGTCCGAACTCGGCGGCGCCAACACCACCAACGCGGTGTTCGGCGCGACGCGCAACCCGTGGAACCTGGATCTGACCTGCGGCGGTTCGTCCGGCGGGGCGGCGGTGGCGCTGGCGACCGGCCAGGCGTGGCTCGCCCATGGCAACGACCTCGGCGGCTCGCTGCGCATCCCGGCCAGCTTCTGCGGCGTGCTGGGCCTGCGCCCCGGGCCGGGGCGCATTCCGCGCCGCGCGCTGGTCAACCCGTTCGACACGCTGTTCGTCGACGGCCCGATGGCGCGCGATGTGGCCGACCTCGCCCTGTTCTTCGACGCGATGGTCGGCTTCGACGCCGACGATCCGCTGTCGGCCCCTTCGCCCGACGGCCCGTTCCTGGCGGCGGCACAGGATCCAGCCAAGCCCGCTCGTCTCGCCTGGTCGGCCGATCTCGGCTGCCTGCCGGTGGCCGACGAGGTCCGCGCGCTGGGCGAGACCTTCGCCGGCACGATGGCCGGGGCCGGCATCGCCGTGCATCGCGGCGCGCCGGATTTCCGCGAGGCGCTGGCAACGCTGCTGGCGCTGCGGGGCGCCAGCTATCTCGCCACCTGGGAACCGGTGCTGGCCACCCACCGCCATCTGTTCACGCCGGAAGTGTTGAGCGACATCGAGCGCGGCGCGACGCAGTCGCCGTCAGCATTGGCGGCCGCCGAACGCTACCGCGCCGATCTCTACCGCCGGGTCATGGCCTTCCTCGATACCCATGACATCCTGGTGACCCCTGCGGTGACCACCCTGCCCGGTCCTGTCGAGGTGATGTGGCCGCGCGAGATCGCCGGGCGCAAGCTCGACACCTATGTCGACTGGATCGCGATCACCGCGGTGACGTCACTCCTGTCCTGCCCGATCCTGTCGCTGCCGGCCGGCTTCTCCAAGGACGGCCTGCCCTTCGGCGTGCAACTGATCGGCAAGCCGCGCAGCGAGGCAAAACTGTTCCGCGCCGCGGCGTGGATCGAGCGACATCTGGGGCTGCCGCCGACGATCATCGACCCGCGACCCTGAAGGAATATCGTCATTCCCGCGAAAACGGGAATCCAGGGCAAGGGGCGCCGCAAACGGTACCGCGCTTTCCCTGGATTCCGGATCTCCGCTTCGCTTCGTCCGGAATGACGGGCGCGCTAACTCACCGGCAACGCGATCGCGTCGGCGGGATCGAAGGATAGCGGCAGCTTCTCTCCGACCGCGATGGCGCGGCGGTCGGTGAGCTTGGCGACCAGGGTCTGGTTGCCCGGGCCGGTCAGGTGGACGCGGAGATGGTCGCCGAGATAGATCAGCTCGGCCACTTCGGCCTCCAGCCGGTTCGCCCGCCCCTCGCCCAGCATCAATCGCTCCGGCCGCAACGAGACCACCACCGGCGTGCCCGCGGTCGGCGTGCCGGTCACCGCGATTTCCGGGCCGGCGTCGAGCGCCACGATGCAGACGCCGCCGCGCTCGCCGACGACGCGGCCGGGCAGCGCATTGTTCTCGCCGATGAAACCCGCCACGAAGGCGGTGGCCGGGCGTTCATAGATCTCGGCGGGCGGCGCCAGCTGCTCGATGCGGCCGCGGTTGAACACCGCGATGCGGGTCGACATCGTCAGGGCCTCGCCCTGGTCGTGGGTGACGTAGACGACGGTGACGCCGAGCCGCTCGTGGATATGCTTGATCTCGAACTGCATATGCTCGCGCAGGTTCTTGTCGAGCGCGCCGAGCGGTTCGTCCATCAGCACCAGCTCCGGCTGGAACACCAGCGCGCGGGCGAGTGCCACGCGCTGCTGCTGGCCGCCCGACAGCTGGGCCGGCTTGCGGTCGGCCAGGCCGCCGAGGCGGACCATGTCGAGGCCGCGCGTCACCCGTGCCCCGATATCGGCGCGCGACAGCCGCCGCACCTTCAGCGGATAGGCCAGGTTCTCGGCCACCGTCATATGCGGGAACAGCGCGTAGTTCTGGAACACCATGCCGATGTCGCGGCGATGCGGCGCCAGATCCTGGATCGGCCGGCCGTTCAACCGGATGACGCCATGCGACGGATGCTCGAATCCGGCCAGCATCATCAGGGTCGTGGTCTTGCCCGAGCCCGAAGGCCCGAGCAGGGTCAGGAACTCGCCGCGCTCGACGGCGAGGTCCAGCCCCTCGATCACCTTGGCCCGGCCGTCATAGCTTTTCTCGACGCCGGCAAATTCGACGATCGCGGTCATGCTGCCCCTCCCGCCCAAAT
>JAEYTW010000416.1 GCA_023433835.1 Pseudomonadota bacterium
GCCGCGGCTTGCGCCTGGTGCTGCTGTCGGGCGACCGGCGCGACGTCGTCGCGGCGACGGCCGCGGCCTGCGGCATCGACGACTGGCGGGCCGAGATCGACCCGGCCGGCAAGGTCGCCGTGCTGTCGGACCTCGCCGCCCGGGGCGCCAAGGTGCTGATGGTCGGCGACGGGCTGAACGACGCCCCGGCACTCGCCGCCGCCTTCGTCTCGCTGTCGCCGTCTTCGGCCGCCGACATCAGCCAGACCGCGGCGGACGCCGTATTCCAGGGCGATCTGCTGGCCCCGGTGGCCACCGTCATCGCGGTGGCCCGGCGCGCGCGCCTGCTGGTCTGGCAGAACATCGCGCTGTCGATCGGCTACAACCTGCTGGCCGTGCCGCTGGCGGTCGCCGGCCTCGTGACCCCGCTGATCGCGGCCGCGGCGATGTCGTCGTCGTCGCTGCTGGTCAGCCTCAATTCCCTGCGTTTGAGGGCTTCAGATGAACGGATTGATCGTACTCATCCCGGTGGCGCTGGCGCTCGGCCTGCTGGGCCTCGCAGCCTTCCTGTGGGCCCTGCGCAGCGGCCAGTTTGAGGACTTGGACGGCGCGGGCAACCGCATCCTGTTCGACGACGACGTCAACGCCGGCGAGGCAGGTTCTTCCCCACGATCGCGGCGATGATCAGGCCGAAGCCCAGGAGGCGCAGCAGGTAGAATTCCGGCCGGCTTTCGGTATCGGCATCGTAGAGGGCGGCCAGCGCTGCGTTGGCCGCGAACAGCCAGAAGGCGGCGGCGAAGGCCAGGAACAGGCGGTCGCGACTGCGCCGCCAGAAGCGCAGGAAGAACAGCCCGGCGACGAAATAGCCGAAGGCGACCGCGCCCGCCATCATGTCGATCACAGGTCGTCCTCCCAGATGAAGGCCGCGATCAGGATGGTGAGTGCCAGCAGCGCCGATATCTGTCGCGCCGGCTTGAAATCAATGTCGGGGAACAGGACCAGGTCCATCACCAGGAAGATGTTGGCTGCCGCCAGCCCGACGAAGCACAGCGCGCTCCACATCAGGAGCCGTGTGCGGTTGCGCAGCCAGGCCCGGCCCAGCAGCACCATGCACAGGATCGAGGCGAGCGCGCAGAGCAGGTAGACGGCAGGGGCTATCATCGCCCTCAATCCCCCTTGAAGCGGAAGGCGTCGGCGAAGGCGCGCAAGGGTCCCTTCGGCTCGGCGCTGATCGCCTTGATCACGGCCAGCGGCGTCGTCGCCTGCGCCTGGGCGACCTGGACGGCGAGGGTCCTCAGCCGCTCGGTGCGCGGCGCCCAGCGCCAGGTTTCGTCGTCGCGGGCAACGAGGCCGGCGCGCAGATACTGGTCGA
The DNA here is from genome assembly GCA_023433835.1 of Pseudomonadota bacterium. Lineage (GTDB taxonomy): Bacteria > Pseudomonadota > Alphaproteobacteria > Ferrovibrionales > Ferrovibrionaceae > JAFKFH01. Next base: position 1,352 of record JAEYTW010000416.1, read on the forward strand.
GGATGCCCGAGACCAGCGGCAGGCTGGCGCGCATCTCGGCCGTCAGGTCGGGCGCGGTCCAGGCTCGATCGGGCTCACGCAGCATCAGCAGCATGAGTTCGAGCGCCCAGACCGAGCGCACCACATCCCTCAGGAATTCCGCTACCTGATGGTCGAGCACCTGACCCCCGAACTGCCTGAATTCCGGGCATGGTAAGGTGTTCGGGCGCCGATGCGAAGCGATACGGTGCCGGTTTAGCCTTTGGGCGACATGGACACGCCTGGTCCCGCGCCACGGTCGCCGCCCGCGCCCGAGGTCGCCAGCGCATAAAGCCCGACGGCGATGACGATGGCGCCGACGGCATAGCGCACCTGGCGCCGGCGGGCGGGAAGGGTCGCATTCCGTATCATCCAGTCACCATATCAAGATCAATAATAGTTCTCAATATCAATAAAGCGTGGAGCGCTGCCGCCAAAATTGGTTCAATTCCGCAATTGAACCAATCCGGTGCTCCATCGACACTGCGGTTCATGTGGATGCCCAACGTCAATCGCTTCACCCCCCGCAAGCACCAGGCGCTGATGGCCGCGCTGCGCGAGGAGATCCGCTCGGGCCGGCTCAACCCAGGCGACCGGCTGCCGGCCCAGCGCGATCTTTCCGAGGCGATCGGGGTGGCGGTGGGTACCATCGCCCGGGTCTATCGCGATGCCGGGGCGGAAGGGTTGATCCGGTCGACGGTCGGGCGCGGCTCCTATGTCGCGCGGCGGGCCGATGCCTTCGTGACGGCGGCCGGGTCGGCGCCCGCCGCGGCCGGGCCGATAGACCTGCGCATCAACCAGGGGCTGAGCGCCTTCGACCCGCCGCTGGCCCCGGCCTTGCGGGCGCTGGCCGATGCCGGCTGCCAGGACCTGCTGACCTATCACGACCATGGCGGCGAGCGCGGCCATCGCCAGGCCGCGGCCGGGTGGCTGAAGGGCTGCGGCGTCGAGCGTCCGGCCGAGCGGATCGTGCTGACGGCCGGCGCGCAGAATGCGCTGATCCTGTCGCTGGCGGCCTGCGCCCGGCCGGGGCAGGCGGTGCTGACGGAGGAATTGACCTATCCGGGCCTGCGCGAGGCGGCCGACATGCTGGGGCTGGACCTGGTGCCGGTGGCGATGGACGGGCAGGGGCTGGACCCGGATGCGCTGGAAGCCGCGCTCTATGCCCATCGCCATGCCGCCGTGCTCTATACCAGCCCGACGATCCATAACCCGACCACGACGACGCAGCCCGAGGATCGCCGCCGGCGCATCGCCGCGCTGGTCGCCCGCCACGGCCTGTGGATCGTCGAGGACGATATCCACCGCCTCTATGCCGACGAGGCGCCCGCGCCCTATGCCGCGCTGCTGCCGGAGCGCACTTTCTTCATCGCGACGCTGTCGAAGGTGGTCTGCTCGGGCCTGCGGCTGGCCTTCCTCGCCCCGCCCGAGGCCTGCCTGCGCCTGGTGCTGCGCCGGATCCTGGCCACCCACTGGGCGATGTCGCCGCTGTCGGCCGAGATCGGCGCCCGCTGGATCAGGGACGGCACGGCCGCCGCCACGCTGGCGGCCAAGCGGGCCGAGGCCCGGGCTCGCCAGGCGATCGCCCGCGACATCCTGGGAAGACATGCGCAGCCGACACAAGGTGCCAGCCTGTGCAGCTGGATCGAGCTCGGCCCCGGCTGGACGTCGGACGGCTTCGTCGCGGCGGCGCTGGGCGAGGGCGTGGCGCTGCTGGGCGATGCCTCGTTCCGGCCGCTGCCCGATCGGGGCCGGCGGCGGGGCGTGCGGCTGGGGCTGGGCGCTGCCGCCGACCACCACGCCTTGCGC
>JAEYTW010000438.1 GCA_023433835.1 Pseudomonadota bacterium
TGCCGATACCGCAACCGGCGCCGGTCGCCGCCCCGCCGCCTGCCCCCGCGTCCAAGCCCCTGCCCGCGCCGGGCCGCAGCGTGGCTTCCGCCCCCGCGCCTGCCGCCACCCCGGCGCTGGGCGGGTCGGGCGTGACCCTGATGATGAGCGGCGCCGATACGACGCTTACGCCCGATCAGACCCGCCGGCTGGGCGAACTCGCCCGCCAGGTCGCCGACAAGGAAAGCCGGCTGCAGATCCGCGGCTTCGCTTCGCCCAACGGCCCCGATGCACGCTCCGGCGCCCGGCGGCTGGCGCTGAACCGCGCGCTGGCGGTGCGCAGCGTGCTGATCGACAACGGCATCCGCACCACCCGCATGGACGTGCAGGCCCTGATCGAGGACGAGAAGGGTGGACCGCTCGACCGCGTCGATGTCGTGCTGGTCGGCCGCTGACCCGTCCAATTCCGCCTTGAGGCGGCCACAATCGGCCGCCACGGTCGCCTTCGGCATGTTTAAGCCGAGTCCGGCCGGCTGCCTTCTTCGTCCATCAGAGGGATGTCGATGACGCGACCTGCCCGGTTCATCCTGCGCATGGTGCTGTTCCTGGTCGCGGCGCTTGCCGTGTCGGTGCTGCTGTTCGGCCAGATCAGGGAAGCATTCCTGCACAACCCCGGGCTGAACGGGCTGATCCTCGCGGTCATGCTGATCGGCGTCGGCTTCATCTTCCGCCAGGTGCTGCAGCTGGGCCAGGCAGTGGGCTGGCTCGAATCCTATCAGCGTGCCTCGCGCTCGACCTCGGCGCCGGTGCCCGACGCGCCCTCGCTGCTGGTCTCGATGGCGCGCATGCTGGAATCGCGCAAGCCCAACAGCCCGATCTCGGCGCCGGCGCTGCGCTCGATTCTGGATTCGACCTGGTCGCGCCTCGATGAAGCGCGCGACCTGTCGCGCTATCTGATCGGCCTGATGGTCTTCCTCGGCCTGCTCGGCACCTTCTGGGGCCTGCTCGCCACCGTCTCCTCGGTCGGCGAGGCGATCAAGTCGCTGTCGCTGTCGGGTGTCGGCGATCCGCTGGCGTTGTTCGATGGCCTGAAGAAGGGCCTGGAGGCGCCGCTGTCGGGCATGGGCACGGCGTTCTCGTCCTCGCTGCTCGGCCTTGCCGGCTCGCTGGTGCTGGGCTTCCTCGACCTGCAGGCGGGGGCCGCGCAGAACCGGTTCTACAACGAACTGGAGGAATGGCTGTCGGGCATGACCAAGGTCGGCGCCTCCGGCGCGATGATCGAGGGCGACCAGTCGGTACCGGCCTATGTCCAGGCGCTGCTCGAACAGACCGCCGAGGGCTTGGAGAATCTCCAGCGCGCGATGGCGCGCGCCGAGGAGAATCGCGCGGCGTCGAACCAGGCGGTGTTCCAGTTGGCCGAGCAGCTGGCGGTGCTGACCGATTCGATGCGCGGACAGCAGGACGTGCTGCGCCGCCTGGCCGACAACGGCGGGCAGCAGCATGACGGTTTCGACAGCGCGGCGCGCAACCACCTGCGCAACATCGACGTCTATGTCACCCGCCTGCTCGAGGAGACTGCGGTCGGTCGCAACCGGATGATCGAGGAGGTGCGCTCCGAAATCAAATTGCTGGCCCGCACCGTCGCCATGGTCGCCGACAACCGGCGCACCGGTTCGTGATCCTCTAGGCCATGGCGCGCCCCCGCACCCCCTACGATACCAACCGGGCCTGGCCCGGCTACGTCGACGTGCTGTCGACGCTGCTGATGGTCATCGTCTTCGTGCTGGTGGTGTTCGTGCTGGCCCAGTTCTTCCTTGCCAATGCGCTGTCGGGCCGCGACCGCGCGCTGGAACAGCTGAACCGCCAGATTTCCGAGCTGACCTCGCTGCTCAGCCTGGAGCAGCAGGCCAATGTCGAACTGCGCCAGAACGTGGCCCAGCTTTCCGCCTCGCTGCGCGATTCGACCGCGGCGCGCGACCAGCTGGCGGCGCGGCTGGGCGAGCTGAACCGCGCCAACGAGGATACGACCGCGCGCGTCGGCGCCGAACGGTCCAACGTCGTCACGCTGCAATCCCAGCTGACCGAGACCGAGAACCGGCTGAAGACCGCGCAAGCCCAGCGCGACGACCTCGACGCCAAGCTGCGCTCGACCCAGACGCAACTGGCCGAGAGCGATGCCAAGCTGCGCGCCGCGACCGCCCAGAATGCGGAGGCGGCGGCGAAGCTGCGCGAGGCCGAGGGCCGGCAGACCTTCACCCAGGCCGAGCTCGACGCGACCAAGGGCCGGCTGACCTCGGCCAATATGATGCTCGAGGACGAGAAGAAGCTGACCGAGATGGCGCGCAGCCAAGTCGACCTGCTGAACCGCCAGCTGCTGGCGCTGCGCGAGCAGATGGCCTCGCTGCAGAAGGCGCTCGACGCTTCCGAGGCCAAGGACAAGGAACAGGAGGCGCAGATCTCCGACCTCGGCCGCCGGCTGAACGTGGCGCTGGCCCGCAAGGTCGAGGAACTGTCGAAATACCGGTCGGAATTCTTCGGTCGGCTGCGCGAGGTGCTGGGCAACCGCCGCGACGTCCAGATCGTCGGCGACCGCTTCGTCTTCCAATCGGAAGTGCTGTTCCCGTCGGGTTCGGCCGAGCTGAACGATGCCGGCAAGGACCAGATGGCGAAGCTCGCCAAGACCCTGATGGAAATCTCGGCCGAGATGCCGCAGGACCTGCCCTGGATTCTGCGCGTCGACGGCCATACCGACCGCGTGCCGATCAAGACCGCGCAATTCCCCTCGAACTGGGAATTGTCGACGGCGCGCGCCGCGACCGTCGCCAAGTTCCTGATCGGCCAGGGCGTGCCGCCCAACCGGATCGCGGCCGCCGGCTTTGGCGAATTCCAGCCGCTGGACGATCGCGACGACGAGATCGCGCTGCGCCGCAATCGCCGCATCGAACTTAAATTGACCGAGCGCTGACCAACGTAAGGCTGACCGCGACGGCGGCGAGCCCCGCGGCGGCGGCGGCGAGGAACATCGGCGGGTAGCCGCCCGCATCGACGACGCTGCCCAGCAAGGCGATGCCGACGGCGAAGCCCGACTGGCGCATCAGGATGCCGAGACCGGCCGCCAGCCCCGAACGCTCGGGCGGCGCCGCCGCGATCAGCAGGCCGGAAAGCTGGGCATTGATCAGCCCGACGCCGCAGCCGGCCAGCAGCATGCCGGCCAGCACCGGCACCAGCTCTGCCGCGAACGCCAAGGCCAGGTTGCCGGCCACGCCGACCGCGAGCCCGAGGGCGAGGAAGCGACGCGGCCCGAGCCGGCCGAGCAGGCCGGCGGCGACCGGCGGCAACAGCAGCATCGGCAGGGTGGCCGCCAGCAGGGCCAAGCCGGAAGACCGGGCATCGAAGCCGAGCGCCGTCGCCAGATGGAGCGGCAGATGCACCAGCACCGACCAGTAGGCGACCGACAGGAGCACCGCGACCAGCCCGACGCCGAGAAAGCCCGGCCGGGTCAGCAGCGACAGGTCGACGGCCGGCACCTCGCGCCGCCGTTCGCGACAGGTGAAGGCAGCCAGGGCGACGATGGCCGCGACGCCGGCGCGCCAGTCCCGCTGCAGCAGCGACCAGACGATCAGGCCGAGGCCCGCGGTCAGCAAGGCGGTCGTCAGGATGTCGAGCGGCCGGTCGGGTTGGCCCGGCGTCGGCGGCACGGTGGCCGGCAGCGCCAGCAGCAGCAAGGCGCAGACCGGCAGGTTGATCAGGAAGATCATCCGCCAGCCGGCCAGTTCGGCGATCAGCCCGCCGCCGGCCGGGCCCAGCGCCATTGCCGCGCCGACGATGGTGCCGACCCAGCCGAAGGCCCGGCGCCGGTCGGCGGGATCGGGGTGCAGGCGGCCGATCAGCGCCAGGCCGCAGGTGGTGATCAGCGCCGCACCCAGGCCTTGCGCGGCCCGCATCGCGATCAGCCAGCCGAGGTTCGGGGCCAGCCCGCAGCCGGCCGAGGCCAGCGCGAAGGCCGCGATCCCCCACAGGATGACGCGCCGCTGGCCGAACCGGTCGGCGATCGCCCCGGCCGCCACCAGGAAACCGGCGAAGACCAGGCTGTAGGCATCCATGATCCAGGCGAAGCCGGCGAGATCGAGGGCGAAGTCGCGCTGGACCTGGGGCATGGCGATGACCACGGCCGCGATATCGAACTGGACCAGGGCCGAGGCCAGTCCCGTCGCGATCAGGGCGCCCCAGCCATGCCGCCCCGCCATTGCCTCAGCCGTCATGTCGAGCCTCCATCTGCCGGGTGCCGGCAGGATGGGGGCGGGGCCGCCCGCAAACAAATGATCGCCTCTCACAACGCCATGAAATAGATTCATGGGGTGATGCGCCCCCTGCCGCCCTTTGCCCCACTGGTCGCCTTCGATGCCGTGATGCGGCATTTGAGCTTCACGCGCGCCGCCGCCGAGCTCGGGCTGACCCAGAGCGCGGTGAGCCACCGCCTGGCGCAGCTCGAACAGCATTTCGGCACCGCGCTGTTCCACCGTCTCAACCCGGGCCTGAGCCCGACGGCCGCCGGCCTCGCCCTGGCCCCGGCGCTGCGCGAGGCGCTCGACCGGCTGGCCGATCTCGACCGCCATGTCCGCCGCCCCGTCGCGGGGCGCAGCGTGCTGCGTGTCGGTGCCGGGCCGGCCCTGTCGCGCTGGTGGCTGGTGCGCCGGCTGCCCGATTTCGCCGCGGCCCATGCCGATATCCGCGTCGAGCTGGCGACCGTGACGAGCGAGGCCGAAGGCCGCGAGGCCGATGTCTGGCTGCGCTGGCTGCCGCGGTCGGCGGCGCGGCGCACGTCGGTGACGCGGCCGCTGTTTGCCGAGCAGGTGTTTCCCGTCTGCCATCCCTGCCTGCTGGCGCGCGGCAAGTCGCTCGGCGATCTGCCGCTGCTGCACAAGGGCCGGCCGGAGGCGCAGGGGGCGGAGTGGAACTGGACGACCTGGTTCGACCGCCTCGGCCTCGACCGGCCCGACGCCGCGGGGCCCGGCGATCTCGGCTTCGACACCATCGACGCCGCCCTGTCGGCCGCGGCCGAAGGCGCCGGCGTGGCGCTCGGGCGATCGTTGCTGGTGCATGACGCGCTGGCCGACGGGCGGCTGGCGCGGGTGCTGCCGCCGGTCTTCGATCTGCCGTCGTCGAAGGCGCATGTCGCGGCCTGGCGGCCCGACCTGATCGACGATCCGGCGCTCGGCCGCTTCGTCACCTGGATGGTGCAGGAAACCGCGCGAACGGTGTCGAACCCCGAAGCGGTCAGCCGACCCGCTTGAGCGGGGTCTCCAGCAGGCTTTCCGTGGTGTCCTGGATATGCCGGGCGATCAGCGCCACGGCCGTGGCCGAATCGCGGGCCATCGTCGCCTCGAAGATATGGCGATGCTCGGCATCGACGTCGCGGCTCGGCACGCTCTGCGCCGACAGGTGGCGGTAGCGCTCGGCCTGCTCGTAGAGCGAACGGCGCAGGGTCAGCAGGCGCTGGCTGCCGCAGGCCTGGACCAGCGCCTCGTGGAAGCCGCCATGCGCCACCGTCCATTGCGGGTTCAGGAGGTCGGTATCCTCGGCCACCCGCTCCGGCGTGCCGGTCAGCTGGTGGAAGGCCGCGACCAGCTGCGATTCCCAGGCGAGATCGCCGCGCTCGATCGCCCGGCGCAGGCAGACGCTTTCGATCTCGACCCGCATGGTGCCGAGGTCGATCAGATCCTCGCGCGAGATCGGCGACACCTGGAAGCCGCGCTGCGGCTCGGCAATGACGAGGCCTTCGGCCGACAGCCGCGACAGGGCCTCGCGCACCACGCCGAGCGAGACGCCCAGGCGCTCGCACAACGTCGCGATCTTCAGGCGCTGGGCCGGCGGCAGGCGGCCGGCCAGGATTTCCCGCCGGATCACCTCGTAAGTCGCAACCGTCTGGCTCCTGGCCTCACCCGGGCCCGGGGTCGGGTCCATGCGCATCGCTCCAACGTCGTCCTCGGACGACAGGCTTTACGCCATCGTCGGCCGGAAGCATATCGCGGATCATTCGCCAGAAAATATATTTTTTGTCTTGATCTATGATTTTGACCATGAAAAAAAGATGCACAGGGGAGGGCCGGGGTGGCCCCCGGTTGATTGAGGTGGGGCATGCGCTTCGTAACCTATGCCGTGCAGGGCAAGTCGGGTCTGGCGATCGAAAAGGGCGGGCGGCTTCACGGCCTGGCCAAGGGTGCCGACGGTTTTCCCGGCACGCTCGACGAGCTGCTGCAGAACGGCGGCGACCTGAAGGCCGCCCATGCCGCGATCGAACAGCGCGGCGAGGCGCTCGACCCCGACGCGATCACCTATCTGCCGCCGTTCCAGCGGCCTTCCAAGATCATCTGCGTCGGGCTGAACTACGCCGACCACACCAAGGAAAGCCCCTACGAACAGCCGGCCTATCCGACACTGTTCGCCCGCTTCCCCTCCAGCCTGATCGGCCATCTCAGCTCCATCGTCCGCCCGCGCGCTTCCGAACAGCTCGACTACGAAGGCGAGATGGTCGCGGTGCTGGGCCAGGGCGGCCGCCACATCGCGCCGGAAAAGGCGCTCGACCTCGTCGCCGGCTATTCGGTGTTCAACGAAGCCTCGATCCGCGACTACCAGTTCAAGTCGCCGCAATGGACCGTGGGCAAGAACTTCGACGATACCGGCGCCTTCGGCCCGGCCTTCGTCACCGCGGACGAACTGCCTGCCGGCGGGTCGGGCCTGCATATCGAAACCCGGCTGAACGGCCAGGTGATGCAATCGGCCACCACCGCCGACATGCTGTTCGACGTCAAGACGGTGATCTCGGTGGTGTCGGAGGCGATCACGCTGTGGCCGGGCGACGTGCTGGTGATGGGCACCCCGGCGGGCGTCGGCTTCGGCCGCAAGCCGCCCCTGTTCATGAAGCATGGCGACGTCTGCGAGGTCGAGATCGAGGGCATCGGCAAGCTGGTCAATCCGATCCGCGACGAAGCCGCCTGATTCGTCGATAATCGAGAACGACAAGATCGCGGAACCAGCCGCGACGGCCGACCGGAGGAGGAAAGCATGTCAGTCGAAACCCAGGACCGCCCGCTCGCCGTTCACTCGCTGAACCATTTCGCGCTGGCGGTGCCCGACCTGCAGGTCGCGGAAACCTTCTATACCAACTTCGGCCTGAAGGCGCGGGCCGAGGGCAACACGCTGGCGCTGGCGGCGGCGAACGGCCTGACGGTCGCCCGCCTGTTCGAAGGCCCGCGCAAGCGGCTGCACCATCTGTCGTTCGCGGTCGACGCGGCCGATCTCGACCCGTTCATTGCCCGGCTGAAGGGGCAGGGCATCGAGATCGAGCGGCCGGAGAACCGCGTGCACGACGATGCCGTCTGGTTCCGCGATCCCGACGGCAACCTGTTCGAGGTGGCGGTCACGCAGCGCTCGATGCCGCCCACCAAGAGCTACAAGGGGCCTGAGGTGCGCGGCCCCGGCGCCCGCACGGCCGAGGAGATGTACCACCTGACCCAGGCCAAGGGCGTGCATCCGCTGCGGCTCGGCCATTGCCTGCTGTTCTCGACCGATGTCGGCCGCTCGATCGACTTCTACGGGAAGACGCTGGGCCTGCGGCTTTCCGACCGTTCGGGTGACATCGTCGGTTTCATGCATGCCCCGCATGGCTGCGACCACCATATCCTGGCCTTCGCCAAGTCGCACCAGGCGGCCTTTCACCATGCGAGCTTCGAGGTCGAGGATGTCGACCGCATCGGGCTCGGCGCCGAGAACATGGTGCGCAAGGGCCATGAGAAGGGCTGGGGGTTCGGCCGGCACATGGCGGGCTCGAACTTCTTCTACTACGCCCAGGATCCCTGGGGCAGCTTCGCCGAGTATTTCTGCGACATGGACTACATTCCTGCCGGCGAACCGTGGAAGGCGCAGGATCTGCCGCCCGAGCACAGCCTGCATCTGTGGGGCCCCCGCGTGCCCGACTATTTCCTGCACAACGCGGAGGCCGATCAGGACTGACGCCTGCTGCCGGCGGATGCGCCGGACCATAACGAATCCTTGGGAGGAGCAAAAACAATGATCAAGTTCACTCGCCGGTCGCTGCTCGCGGCCGGTTCGGCCATGCTGATGATGGCGGGCATCGGGCTTTCGACGCCGGCCAAGGCGCAGGAACCCATCAAGATCGGCTTCTCGATGGCGCTGACCGGCGGCCTCGCCTCCAACGGCAAGGCGGCGCTCGCCGCCATGCAGATCTGGGAGGAAGAGGTCAACGGCCGCGGCGGCCTGATCGGCCGTCCGGTGAAGCTCGTCTATTACGACGACCAGTCGAACGGCGCGACGGTGCCCGGCATCGTCACCAAGCTGATCGACGTCGACAAGGTCGACCTGCTGCTCTCGGGCTATTCGACGGCGGCGATCGCGCCGGCGATGCCGATCGTGATCCAGAAGAAGATGGTCTTCCTGACCTTGCTCGGGTTCAACATGAATTCCGAGTTCAAGTACGACCGCTATTTCAGCATGATCCCGGCGGGTTCGGACGCCAATCGCGACTTCTCGAAGGGCTTCCTCGAAGTCGCCGCGACGATGAACCCCAAGCCCAAGACCATCGCCGTCGTCAACCTCGACGCCGAATTCCCCAAGCGCGCCTCGGACGGGCTGAAGGACAATCTGAAGAAATACGACCTCAAGGTCGTCTACGACCAGTCCTACCCGCCGACCACGGTCGACTTTCTGCCGATCATCCGCGCGGTGGCGGCGGCCAAGCCCGACCTTGTCTATTTCGTCTCCTACCCCGTCGATTCCGCCGGCCTGATCCGCGCGATCCGCGAAGTCGGGCTGAAGGCGATGATGGTGGGCGGCGGCATGGTCGGGCCCCAGATCGGTTCGTTCAAGACCATGATGGGCCCCGGCCTCAACAACATGGTCATCTGGGACACCTACGTCCCTGAGAAGACCCTGAACTTCCCCGGCATCCAGGAATTGCTGGCCAAGTACCAGCCGCGCTCGCAGGGGCTCGATCCGCTGGGCTTCTACGTGCCGCCGCTGGCCTATGCCAACATGCAGGTGCTGGAGCAGGCGGTGACCAAGGTCGGCAAGATCGACCAGGGCGCGCTGGCCGAATACATGCATGCCAACACCTTCTCGACCGTGCTGGGCGACGTGAAGTTCGACAAGATGGGCGAATGGAGCGAGGAACGCCTGCTGCTGGTGCAGTACCAGAACATCAACGGCAACGGCCTCGACCAGTTCAAGAATCCCGGTACCCAGCCGATCCTGTACCCGCCGCAGTACAAGTCGGGCAACCTGGTCTATCCGTTCGAAGCCAAGCGCTGATAGGGTAAACGGCCCGTGGAATTCGATCCTGGCCTCCTGCTGAACGCCATCGTGTCGGGGCTGCTGCTCGGCGGCTTCTACGCGCTGGCGACTTCGGGACTGACAATTGCGTTCGGTATGCTGGACGTGGTCAACATCGCCCATCCGACCTTCATCGTGCTGGGCGCCTTCGCGACCTTCGCCCTCAACCAGGCCACGGGCCTCGACCCCATCATCTGCTGCGTGATCCTGCTGCCGGTCTTCTTCCTGATCGGCCGCGGGTTCTACGATGTCTACTATCGCTTCTTCGAACGGCGCGGCGATGCCGCGATCCAGGGCCTCGCCTTCTTCTTCGGCGTGATGTTCATCGTCGAGGTCTCGCTCTCGCTGATCTTCGGGCCGAGCCACCAGCATGTCGAGACGCCCTATGCCTGGACCAACCTGGGGGTGGGTCCGATCGACCTGCCGGTGCGCATGCTGATCCCTTGCGCCATGGCGGCGATCGGCATCGGCGCGGTCACGCTGTTCTTCCGCACCACCTTCATCGGCCGGGCGGTGGCCGCGGTCGGCCAGGACGAAGGGGCGCTCCGCCTCGTCGCCATCGATCCGCTGAAGATCAAGCGGCTGGCCTTCGGCCTGTCGCTCTTGCTGGCCGGCCTCGCCGGCGGCGGCCTCCTGGTGATCCAGCCGGTCGACCCCTGGGGCGGGCACACCTTCATCGGCCGGGTGTTCGCGATCTGCATCCTCGGCGGGCTGACCTCGATGCGCGGCTCGTGGATGGCGGCGCTGCTGTTCGGCGTGATCGAGAACGTGACCGCCACCTATATCGGCCCTTCCTGGTCGCCGGCGGTCGCCTTCGGCCTTCTCCTGCTCACGCTTGCGGTTCGCCCGCAGGGCCTGTTCGCGCGGTGACCGACATGCGGTTCTATCTCGGTGCGGTCGCTGTCACCGCACTCGTCTTCGCGGCCTTCCATCTGGCGGGCGTCGAATATCTCTGGTTCACCGCCTTCGTCGTGGTCCAGTACGTGGTGCTGGCCACTGCCTGGAACATCCTGGGCGGCTATGCCGGCTACGTGAACTTCGGCAGCGCGGCCTTCTTCGCCGTGGGCACCTATGCCGCGGTGGCGCTGCACAAGGCGGGCATCGGCAATCTCTGGGTGATGATGCTGGCCGGCGGCGCGGCGGCCGGGCTGCTGGGCCTGGGCATGGGCTATCTGACGCTGCGGCTGCGCGGCGCCTATTTCTCGATCGCCACGCTGTCGCTTGCCGTGCTGCTGCAGACCGTGATCACCAACTGGAGCTATCTCGGCGGCTCGCGCGGCGTCTATGTGGTGCGGCCCTCGGAAGTGGCCGTGTTCTCCTCCTTCGTCGAATATCTGTTCGCCGTGATGCTGGTGCTGGCGCTGGTGGCCATCTGCCTCGCCCGCTACATCGAGACCTCGCGCCTCGGCTACGGCCTCGCGGCGATCCGCGACGACGAACTGGCGGCCGAGGCCTCCGGCGTGCCCACCCTGAGGCTCAAGCTGATCGCCACGACGATCTCGGGCGGGCTGATGGGCATGGCCGGCGCGCCGATGCCCTATTACGCGACGTTCATCGAGCCGGCCTCGGCCTTCGGCCTGAACTATGCGGTCAACGCCATGGCGATGCCGCTGGTCGGCGGCCTCAAGACCTGGGTCGGGCCGCTGGTCGGCGCGCTCCTGATGGGCACCGCCCAGCAGGTCGCCACGGTCACCATTTCCTCGGCGGTCAACCTGCTGCTGGTCGGTCTGCTGCTGATCGGTTTCCTGATGCTGGCCCCGCAGGGCATCGTCGGGCTGATCAAGGGGCGGGCGAAGAAATGAGCGGCGAGATGCAGCTGGCCGTCTCCGGCCTCAAGAAGCGCTTCGGCGGCTTCACCGCGCTGGGCGGCGTCGATTTCGCAGCCCGCCGCGGCGAGCGCATCGGCATCATCGGGCCCAACGGTTCCGGCAAGTCGACCTTCGTAAACTGCCTGGCCGGCGCGCTGCGCCATGACGGCGGCACGATCCGCTTCAACGGCGAGGATATCGGCGCGCTGCCGGCCCATGGCCGGGCCTGGCGGGGGCTCGCCCGTACCTTCCAGCTGCCGCGGCCCTTCGTCTCGTTGAGCGTGCGCGAGAACATCTACGTGCCGCTGGTCAATCTCGGCCATCGCGAGGGCCAGGCCGCCGTGCCGGACGCCGAGCTCGGAGATCGCGCCGACGCCGCGCTGGCCCAGGTCGGGCTCAAGGCGAAGGCGGACGAACTGCCGAAATCGCTGACCCAGGTCGAATTGCGCAAGCTCGAACTGGCCAAGGCGATCGCGACCGGGCCCGAGCTGCTGATCTCCGACGAGGCGATGGCCGGGCTGTCGCATTCGGAGGTCGACGAGATTCTCGACCTGCTGTTCGCGATCAATCGCACCGGCACCACGGTGATCATGATCGAGCATATCATCCGCGCCGTGACGCGGTTCTCCGAGCGCCTCCTGGTGCTCGTCGCCGGCGAGAAGATCGCCGATGGCGAGCCGCAGGCCGTGCTGGCGCTGGAAGCGGTGGAGAAAGCCTATCTTGGCCAATAGCATCAGCGTCACCAACCTCTCCGCCGGCTACGGCGCCGTCCAGGTACTGGAAGACGTCTCGCTCGAGGTGCCCTCGGGCCAGACCGTCGCGCTGCTCGGCACCAACGGCAACGGCAAGTCGACCCTGATGCGCTGCATCATGGGCATGATCCGCCCGGCCGCGGGCAAGATCAGCGCCACGATCGACGGCCAGACCTTCGAGCTGTCGGGCCGGCCGACCGAGGAGATCGTCGATCTCGGCATCGCGCTGGTGCCGGAAGGCCGGCGGCTGTTCCCCAAGCTCGCGGTCGAGGAAAACCTTCTCATCGGCGCCTATCGCCCGGCGGCGCGCGCCCAGATGGCGAAGAACCTCGACTATTGCTACGAGGTGTTTCCGCGGCTGAAGGAACGGCGCGGCCAGCCGGTCGGCTCGATGTCGGGCGGCGAGCAGCAGATGGTGGCGCTGGGCCGCGCGGTGATGTCGGCGCCGCGCATCCTCCTGGTCGACGAACCCTCGGTCGGCCTCGCCCCGATCCTGGTCAGCCGCACCATCGATCTGATCCACCAGCTCAAATCCAGCCTGAACCTGACCGTGCTGATGGCCGAGCAGAACTTTCACCAGGCGGTGCGCATCGCCGATCGCGGCTATGTCATCGTGCATGGCCGCATCGCCTTCGAGGGTGCCTCGGCCGCGGCGCTGTCCGACAACCAGATGGTCCGCGATTTCTATCTCGGCCAGTGAGGAGGATGCGATGACATCTGCCCGTATCGGCTGGATCGGCGTCGGCAACATGGGCGCGCCGATCTGCCGCAACCTGATCGGTGCCGGCCACAAACTGGTCGTGCATGATATCGACCCGGCGCGCCTGGCCGAGCTGCAGGCGGCCGGGGCGGAAGTCGCGGCCGATGCGGCCGATCTGGTCGCCCGCGCCGACCTCGTGTTCAGCATGGTGCCGAACGACAAGGTGCTGCTGGCCGTGGTCGAAGGCATTGCCGCCCGCCTGCGGCCCGACCAGACCTTCATCGACATGTCGACGGTCTCGCCCGCCACCTCCGCCCGGGTGTTCGAGCTGCTGGCGCCGTCGGGCGCCGCCTACCTGCGCGCGCCGGTCTCGGGCAGCACCGCGGGCGCGGCCGCCGGCACGCTGGCGATCTACTGCTCGGGCCCGCGCAGCGCCTACGAGGCGGTGCTGCCGGTGTTCGAGCGCATCGGCAGCCGGCAGAGCCATGTCGGCCAGGCCGAGGAGGCGCGGGTCCTCAAGCTTTTGATCAACATGATCGTCTGCATCACCCCGGCCGTGGTCGGCGAAGCCCTTGCCTTTGGCCAAAGGTCCGGCCTCGACTGGACCACGATGATCGAGGCGATCGGCGGCAGCGCCGCGGCCTCAGCCCTGATCGGCTACAAGACCGACATGATGAAGCGGCGCGACTGGACGGCGATGGCCTCGGTCGACCTGTGCTCCAAGGACCTCGACCTCGCCCTCGACTGGGGCCGCGCCCGCCGCGTGCCGATGCCGTTCACGGCGCTGGCCCAGCAGGTCAACTCGGCCTTCCAGGCCTCGGGCGACGGGGCCGACGATTTCTTTTCCGTGGTGACCTGGCCCGAGCGCCTGGTAGGAGGGCAAGCATGACGCCTGAGATCATGGCGCTGGAAGACCGCCGCTATGCCGCGATGCGCGCCGGCGACGTCGCGGCGTTGCGCGACCTGCTGGCCGACGACCTCGTCTACACCCATTCCTTCGGCGAACGCGATTCGAAGGCGAGCTATCTCGACAAGGTCGCCAACGGCGTCTTCCGCTACGGCGATATCCGCCGCTCGGAAGAAAACGTGCTGATCCACGGCGACAGCGCCACGGTGGTCGGCCGCATGGCCGCCGACGTCCATGTCGCCGGCACGCTGCGCCGCCTCGACAACCGCTTTCTCGCCATCTGGGTCAAGGTCGACGGCAACTGGCAGTTTCTGGCCTATCAGCCGACGCCGATGCCGGCGGGCAGCTGATGCCTTAGGCGCCAATCTTCGCCTTGGCGAAGACCAGGGCCCAGGGAGGGCGCTGCGCCTCTTTCGCGCTTGGCCGGAGGAATGGTCGTCTGCGGCTCATCGGCCGGCCGGTCCACGGCCATCCCTGCTCATGCAGGGGAGCCAATTGGTGCGGCCTCGGCGACATCGGTCCGCGGGGTCTATCCCTGCTCGCGCAGGGGAACCCATGGGGGCCTGGTGTTTTTGCCTGGCGCTGCGGGTCTATCCCTGCTCGCGCAGGGGAACCTACGACACCCGGGCAAAGCGCGGCAAGGTCGAGGGTCTATCCCTGCTCGCGCAGGGGAACCCATGAAAATCCTCCTAGTGGACAATGGTGATGGGGTCTATCCCTGCTCGCGCAGGGGAACCCACGCGCGACAGCCTCCTCAACGCGATCACCGAGGTCTATCCCTGCTCGCGCAGGGGAACCGCGCATCGAGGGCCCCAACGTCAGCGACCTCGGGGTCTATCCCTGCTCGCGCAGGGGAACCGACAACGCGTTCGCCGCGCTGGTGTCGCTGCGGGGTCTATCCCTGCTCGCGCAGGGGAACCGCCGGCGCCACACTGAAGGACACCGTCACCAAGGGTCTATCCCTGCTCGCGCAGGGGAACCGAAGCCGGACGACCCGGAAGCGACCTTGTTCGAGGTCTATCCCTGCTCGCGCAGGGGAACCCCCGGCGGCCAGCTGACCGCGGCGCGCACCGAGGGTCTATCCCTGCTCGCGCAGGGGAACCCTATCCCTCCATATACGAATCCGCATGGCGTGAAGGTCTATCCCTGCTCGCGCAGGGGAACCGCGATCGAGGACGGCGCCGAAGGCATCGAAGAGGGTCTATCCCTGCTCGCGCAGGGGAACCGTGGCGCGAGCTGATCCAGGCTCAGAATGAGGGGGTCTATCCCTGCTCGCGCAGGGGAACCCCGGAAATGTGGGTATGGGTGCCGGCGGTCGGGGGTCTATCCCTGCTCGCGCAGCGGAACCGCCCGCTCTTCCCCTTCGTGCTCCGCCGCGATGGGTCTATCCCTGCTCGCGCAGGGGAACCGTTCCGAACACGCCCAATCAGATGCGGTGTAGGGGTCTATCCCTGCTCGCGCAGGGGAACCATCAGCGAGTCTGGCTGCGGTCAGCTTCGCCGAGGTCTATCCCTGCTCGCGCAGGGGAACCGCTGCCGACCCCGACCGCGCCAGCTTCTACCAGGGTCTATCCCTGCTCGCGCAGGGGAACCTCGGCGAGCCGGATGAGGCGGCGCGCTACGCAAGGTCTATCCCTGCTCGCGCAGGGGAACCCCGACCACCATCGTGTTCGACACCGTCGAGCAGGGTCTATCCCTGCTCGCGCAGGGGAACCGCGGCGATCAGACGCGGGGTCACGCCCAACTCGGGTCTATCCCTGCTCGCGCAGGGGAACCTCGGTGAGCTCCTTCCCCTTGGCCTTGATCGCGGGTCTATCCCTGCTCGCGCAGGGGAACCGCCGGCAGCAGCGCGTTTCGCCGCGTCGTCGAAGGTCTATCCCTGCTCGCGCAGGGGAACCTCGCAACATCACGAGGGTCCGATGGCTAATGTGGGTCTATCCCTGCTCGCGCAGGGGAACCGGGGACGCCCTATGCAGATACCGGACAGCCCAGGGTCTATCCCTGCTCGCGCAGGGGAACCCCGAACGACAGCAAGTCGAGCGCCAGTTCCTCGGGTCTATCCCTGCTCGCGCAGGGGAACCGGTGCGGTGCAGGTCGATGCCGGGCCACACAGAGGTCTATCCCTGCTCGCGCAGGGGAACCCCGGGGAGCATGGTGTACGAGTTGCTGAACGAGGGTCTATCCCTGCTCGCGCAGGGGAACCTCTATCGGCACGACAACTACGTATCTGGTTCAGGGTCTATCCCTGCTCGCGCAGGGGAACCAAGCCGACCGAGGTCCATGTGCGCAAGATCAGGGGTCTATCCCTGCTCGCGCAGGGGAACCCCGGGCCGAGGCCCTTGTCAAATGCTTCTTCCAGGTCTATCCCTGCTCGCGCAGGGGAACCTCTATCAGCGTAAGCGTCCGGTGAAGGCCGCGCTTATTTACAGGGGATGAAGGTGTCCGTCGGTCTCGATGGTTTTCAGAGCAGCGTCGAGTGACAAGTCGCGATGCAGCCTGAACCAAGTCCCGTTGTGACGATGCCAGTAGATGTCGAATCGGTTGGTGTCGATCCAGTCGAGACGGGTAAATGGAGCGTCGAACTCGTCGCCGAGGTTTTCTGGGAAGCCTGAGCGATAGCGCTGAAGGAACCGATATCGTGTGCCCTGCCATTTACCCAGGATATCGACGGGATAGTTGAACGGCAGGGGCCGGATTTCCGGAAGGAACCTCGGTTTCAGCAGGATGTCGATGAAGTCCTGACAGCGAGCGATGATTTCGGCCTTTTCTGCATCGGAAGGCCGCAGCGGTTGACGTCTCCAGATCATGCTGCCGGGTTCCGGTCTTTCGCCTCTCGCCAGTTCCATGGAAGTAACTCGTCGACCTTGGCGACTGGATGATCCGGCAAGCGGGCGAGGACATCGGCGAGCCAGGCCTGAGGGTCGACGCCATTGAGCTTTGCGGTCTCGATGAGAGAGTAGATGGCTGCGGCCCGCTCGCCGCCGCGGTCGGAGCCGGCGAAGGTCCAGTTGCCGCGTCCGATGGCGACGCCGCGCAGAGCGCGTTCGGCGGCATTGTTGGTCATGCAGATACGGCCGTCATCGAGGAAGCGGGTAAACGCCGGCCATCGCTTCAGGGCATAGGCGATGGCCTTGCCGAGTTCGGACTTGGCCGAGATGCGGGCCTGTTGCTGGCGTAGCCAGATGGCGAGGTCGTCGGCGAGCGGGCGCGACTGTTCGGCGCGCGTCGCCAGGCGTTCATCCGACGGCAGGCCATTGGCTTGCCGCTCGATCTCGAAGAGCCGGTCGATGCGGATCACCGCCTCGGACGCGATCGGTGCCTTGGCGATCTTGGCCAGGTCGAAGAACTTGCGGCGGGCATGAGCCCAGCAGGCGGCCTCAGTGATCGGTCCGGGTCTTCGCCTCGATTCGTAGAGCCGATTGAAGCCGGCATAGGCATCCGCCTGCATGATCCCGGCGAAGCCGGCAAGATGGCGGTCGGGATGTTCGCCGCCGCGATTGCGCGCGTAGAAGAACAGGGCCGCCGGTGGATCGCTGCCGGCGAACGGCCGGTCGTCGCGCACATAGGTCCACAGCCGGGCGGTGACGGTCTTTCCCTTCGCCAGCACCGGCACCGTGGTGTCGTCGGCATGGATTCGGGCGGCAGCCAGGACATGGCGGCCGATCGCCTCGACCAGCGGGGCCAGGCTGGCCGCGGCCGCGCCGACCCAGTCGGCCAGGGTGGAGACGTCGATCTCGACGCCTTCGCCGGCATAGATCGAACTCTGCCGGGTCAGGGGCAGATGCTGGGCGTACTTGCCGGCCAGCACCTGGGCGAGCAGACCGGCACCGGCCCGGCCGCGGGCGATCGGGTGGAACGGTGCCGGCGGTTGGGCGATCCGCTCGCATTGCCGACAACTCAGCTTCTCCCGCACATGCTCGATCACCTTCCACCGGCGCGGCTCGCATTCCAGCGTCTCGGTGATGTCTTCGCCGAGCTTGTGCAAGTTGCCGCCGCAATCGGGGCAGGTGCAGGGGGTCGGATAGACGATCCGTTCGCGCGGCAGATGCGCGGGCAGCGGCCGCCGCGCCGGCTTGCGCGATGACGCCGGGCGCGACGACGACGGCTTGGCCCGGATCGCCGCAGTTGTCTCTTCCTCGGCCTGGGTCTCCTCGAGGTCGGCAAGTTGCAGCTCCAGTTGCTCGATCAACTGCCGGCCGCGCTCGGAGGATTGTCCGTATTGTTCCCGCCGGGCCTTGGCTAGCAGGAGCTTCAACCGCTCGATCTCCAGCGCCCAGGATCGGGCAGTCTGTTCGGCGGCATCCGCCCGTTCCTCGGCCACGTCCAGCGCCGAGCGCATCGCCAGGATCAGCGCATGCGCGGCGGCAAGGTCGGTCGGGAGATTGTCGGTCGCGGTCTTCACCCCGATAGTGAATCACGGCGCACGCCCGCTCGCCAGCGGTGATCTATCCCGCTGCCTCCGGACGCCAGGTCTGCCGCGGCATCCGCCAGTCGATCCCCTCCAGCAGATAGCCGAGTTGCGCCGGCGTGATCGTCACACCGCCATCGGCCGGAGACGGCCAGATGAAGCGGCCGCGTTCCAGCCGCTTGGCGAACAGGCACATTCCCTGGCCGTCATGCCACAGCACCTTGATCAGGTCGCCGCGCCGGCCGCGGAACACGAAGATGTGCCCGCCATGCGGATCGAGGCGGAGAGCCTCCTGAACCTGCAGTGCCAGACCGTCGAACCCCTTGCGCATGTCCGTCCGGCCGGTCGCGAGCCAGACCCGAACACCCGCCGGCAGCGCGATCACCGACGCGCCGTCCCGGCCAGAGCTTCGATCGCCGTCCTGAGCGTGCCGGGATCGGCCGCGCCTTCGATCCGAACACGCCGCCCGTCACCCAGGTCGATCTCGATGAGCCCGGACCTTGATGCCGCCGACATCGGCGCGATCGTCACCGGCAACAGACCGCCGACCGCATCCTGTCCATTGGCGGTCCGCATCTGTCGACGCCACTTGAACAGCAGGTTCGTGTTCATGTCGTGCCGGCGCGCCACGATCGATACCGACTGGCCGGGCTCCAGCGTCTCGGCCAGTAGCTGGCGCTTCAACGCTTCAGGCCACACCCGACGCTTCGACAACGCTTCCTTGGTGTCCACCATGCCGATGGTGTCCACCATCTCCTGATCCTTCATCATCAGGACAGCGTCGATCAGTTCTAATCATGGCAAAAGGCGGCCTTCACCGGACGCTTAC
>JAEYTW010000509.1 GCA_023433835.1 Pseudomonadota bacterium
GCTCAGGGCCTGCTGCCGGCCGCGATCGCCGATCAGGCCGGCCATCCCGCGCAAGGCGCCTTCCAGCGGTCCGCCGCCGAGATCCTGATTCTCGCGCAGCCTGCGGCCGGCATCGCCGATCGCATCCACCACCGGCAGCAACGCGCCGAAAAAACTGCCGTCGATCGGCAGCCGGCCGTCGCGCGCGGCGCTCAGCACCTCTTCCATCAGATGGGCCGTGGATTCGAGCGGACCGACACCGACCGACCCGGCCGCCCCCTTCAGGCTATGCGCGGTGCGGAACAGGACTTCGAACAGCTGGCGCCGCTCCTCACCCTCGGGCCCTTTCTCCAGGGCCAGAAGATCGCGCTCCAGCGACCGGACATACTCCTCCAGCTCGGCCACGAAGGTGGCCATCAGGCGCTGGATCAGCCGCGCCTTGTCCATCGTCAGCCGGCGACCAGCCTTTTGAGGGTCGTGCCGACGCTACTCAGATGGCGCGCCGCCTGCTCGGCCTGCGCGGTCGCGGCCAGATGCTGGCTCGAGACCTGGCTGATGTTCTGCATCGCCTGATGGATCTGGCGCATCCCGGTCGCCTGCTGGCCGGACGAGGCGGCGATCTGCGCTGCGGCCTGCGTCGCCTGGGAGATCACCTCGGCCAGCTGGCGGATGGTGACGCCGGCCTCGTTGACCGTCTTGATCGCGTCGTTGACGCTCTTGCCACCCTGCTCGGTCACGATGACGGCGGCATTCGTCGCCTTCTGGATCTCGCCCAGGATGCTGCGGATCTGGGTGGTCGCCTTCTTGGACTGCTCGGACAGCGCCTTGACCTCGGCGGCGACGACGCTGAAGCCGCGGCCATGCTCGCCCGCCCGCGCCGCCTCGATCGCGGCGTTCAGCGACAGCAGGTTGATCTGCTCGCCGATGTCGTTGACCGCGGCAATGATCTCGCCGATCGCCTGGGCCTGCTCGGCCAGGGTCAGGATGCTTTCGGCGATCGACGAGGTCTGCTCCTTGACCGATCCCATCGCCGCCACCGAATCATCGACCGCCTTGCGCCCGGCCATGCCGACTTCGGCCGCGCGCTGGGCCGATTCCGACACGGCAACCGCGCGCTGGGCCGCCTGTTCGGACGTCTGCAGCACCTCGTCGACGGTCGATACCGTCTCGGTCACCGCCGCCGAGTGTTCGCGCATGCCGGCCGCCTGCTGGGTGGTGCCGGCCAGGATCTCGGCCGAGGACGAGGCCAGCGCATCGACCGCGCGCCCGATGGGCAGCGAGATCGAGCGCATGGTGAAGAAGCCGACGATGGCGAGCAACAGGAACGAAAGGCCGGTGCCGACGAGGATCGTATTGAAGGTGAGTTGCGCCAGCCGGTCGGCCTCGGCCGTGCGCTGGCGCAGCGTCTCGTTCTCCTCGGCCGTGATCTGGTCGATGACGACGCGGATATCGTCCATGATTTTCTTGCCGCGGTCGGTCTTGATCACCGCCAGCGCCGCATCGAACCCTTGCGCGCGGCGCAGCGCGATGGTTTCGGCCAGTTCCCCCATCTTGAGCCTGATGCCCTCGCGCAGCGCGATCAGCCGCGCCTGCTGCCGCGGGCTGTCCGACCACAGCTCGCCCAGCATGATCAGCGCTTTGGCGAGCGCCCCTTCCGCCGCCTGGTAAGGCGCCAGGTAGGAATCCTCGCCCGTCAGCATGAAGCCGCGCTGGCCGGTCTCGGCATCGACCAGCAGCTTGGACAGCAGCGCGGTCTGCTGCAGCACCATGTAGGATTGCTGCAGCTTGACGCGGCGATCGACAAGGCCGTCGGTGGAGTCATAGACGATCCAGCCGACGATCAGCAGCACGATCGGCCCCAGCGCGAAGCCGGCGGCGAGCTTGCCCTGGATGGTTCGGAAATTGAACATCAGGCTTCCCCTTCTGACGGTGCGGCCGCCCCTTCCACGAACAACCGCCGATCGCGCAGCAGGGCTGCGCCATCGAGAACGATCACGGCATCGCGCGTGATGCCGCGGACACAAGGCTGGCGCTCGGCGCCCAGCAACGTCGCTTCGGCCAGCAGCGCCGAAACCGGCAGCGCCGACACTTCCTGGGTCGAATCCGCGACGATGCCGAACTCCGCGGCCTCCGCGCCGCAGACGATCAGCCGCGTGCGATCGGTCAGGCCCCGGCCCGGCAGGCCGAACAGGATACGCAGGTCGAACACGACGAGGATCTCGCCGCGCAGATTGGTGATCCCGATGACATAAGGCGGCACGCCCGGCAGCGCGGTGAAATCGGTGAACGGCAGGACTTCGCGCATGACGCCGGCATCAAGGGCATAGCGCTCGCCGGCCAGGCGGAAGCCGATCACCTCGATCGTCTCCTCGTCGGCCTGGGGCGGTGCCAGCGGCCGGGCCAGCAAGCGGGCGCGTTCGGCCAGGATTGCATCCCTATCGGTCATAGCGGCGTCTCCAGCGTGGCGAGTTGCGCCTCGGCGGCAGCGGCGAGCCGCCCGGCCGGCTCGCCGTCGGCCAGCGCCGGCACGGCGTCGGGCGGCAACGCGGCGCAGAGCGCCAGGGCATTGCGGAAAGCCCGCCGCGCCTCGTCGACGGCCCCGAGGCGCCGCATCACGGTGCCGAGCGTCAGGTGCGCGACGGCCAGCGCACCGTCGAGATACAGCACCCGGCGCAGGGTCGCCACCGCATCGTCGAGCCGGCCCAGGTCGATCTGCAATACCGCGCGCAGGTAATGCAGCTCCGCATCCAGCGGGAACCGGTCGATTGCCGCCGTGACCGCGTCCAATGCCGCCTGCGGTTGACCGCCGTCGGCCAGCGCCCGGATGCCGGGCCGCGGATCTGCCG